>CALZHR010000063.1 GCA_945787335.1 uncultured Desulfuromonadales bacterium | reverse complement strand
ATCAGGCCAGCAAGCGGCTCTACAGCAGCCGGATCATCGATACCTATCTGAAGCTGCTCAGCAAACGCTACCCGCTGGTGGATATTCCGGAACTGCTCGCAGCGGCCGGCATGAAACCCTACGAGGTCGCCGACCAGTGGCACTGGTTCACCCAGGAGCAGATCGACCGGTTCTACGCCGAACTGGTGACCCTGACCGGCAACGAAGATATCGCCCGCGAAGCGGGACGCTATGCGGCCTCGCCAGAAGCCCTGGGGGTGATGCGCAAGTACGCCCTGTCCTTTTTCAACCCGGCCAATCTGTTCGAAAGGCTCGAACAGTCAACCGCTTACTTCACCAAGTCATCAATCTACAAAGCGAAAAAGCTCGCCCCGACCAAGGTCGAGATCACCGTCGTCCCGGTGCGCGGCAGCAACGAAAAACCGTTTCAGTGTCTGAACCGGCTTGGGTTCTTTGAAGCGCTGGTGACCATGTTCAACGCCCGGCCGCCACGCATCGAACACCCCGAATGCATGTTCAAGGGCTACGGGGTCTGCCGCTACCTGATCAGTTGGGAAAAGACCAGCGCCAGCGTTCTGCGCAGAGCCACCAGCATTGCCACCCTGAGCGCTTTTTTCTGCATTTTCGCGCTGCTGGCGGCCGGTCACCTCTGGCAGATTTCTCCGCTGGCGATCACCAGCACCCTGTTCCTGCTCGGCCTGCTGGTTCTCTTGATGGTGGTGATCACCGAGCGGCTGGAGAAGCAGGTGCTCTTCACCTCGCTGGAAAGCACCAAGGATGCCACCAACCAACTGATCAGCCAGGTCAGCAACGATTACGACAAGGCGCTGATGATCAACGAGATCGGCCAGGTGATCAGTCGCCAGACCAACCTGACCGACATTCTGCACAATCTGTCCCGCATCCTTGAGGAGCGACTCGATTTCGACCGCGGGCTGCTGCTGCTTGCCGACCCGGCCCGCACCCAGCTGCAGTTCCAGACCGGTTTCGGCTATACCCGCGAGCAGCTGGTCTCGATCATGCGCACCTCGTCGTCGCTGCGCGATAACAGCGAGTGGGATATCTTCGGCCGCACCTTCCACGAACAGAAACCGTTTCTGATCAACGACCCCAGTGAGCTCAGCGACCTCTACGGCGTCCGCGGCCGGGCACTGGCTGAACAGCTTGGCACGCGGTCCTTTATCTGCTGCCCGATTATCGCCGACAACAAGTCGCTCGGGGTGCTGGCGGTCGACAAGCTGAAGTCGCACCGGCCGCTGATCCAGAGCGATATCAGCCTGCTGACCGGGATCACCCCGATGATCGGCATCAGCATCCGCAACGCCGACCTGCTCGAAGCCAGGGAGCGGCAATTCAATTCGGTCATCCAGGTGCTGGCGTCAAGCACCGATGCCCGCGACCCGATGACCGCGGGCCATTCGGAGCGGGTGACGCAGTACGCCCTGGGGATCTGTCAGGAGCTGGGGTTGGGAGTCAAATACGGCAAGATGATCCAGGTGGCGGCCCTGCTGCACGATTACGGCAAGATCGGCGTCCCGGACACGATTTTGAAAAAACCGGGCGAGCTGACCGAAGAGGAGTATGAAATCGTCAAGACGCATGCCGCGAAAACCGAGGAGATCCTGGCCAAAGCCAATTTCCAGGGGATCTTCCGACAGATTCCGGAGATCGCCGGCGCGCATCATGAAAAGCTCGACGGCAGCGGCTATCCGCGCGGCTTATGCGGCGAGGAGATTCCATTGGGCGCCCGCATCATCGCCGTCGCCGACGTCTTCGAGGCGCTGACCACCGAACGCCATTACCGCACCCCCCTGCCGATGGAAGAGGTTTTTGTGCGGCTGCAGAAAAAAAGCGGGCTGCATTTCGACAAACGGGTCGTCGAGGCCCTGATCCGGCACTGCCGCAAGCATCAGCCGCTGGCCGAATGAAATGCCTCAGGCGCCAGTCGGCTTGCGACCGCGGCAGGCGATCAGCGGCGTATAGGTAAACCGGCGCGGGTCGGCAAAAAACTGCCTGAACTCTTCGGCAAAGCCGTCGAAACCGTTTTCGTACTCGTTAAAGGGGTAGCCGCTTTCGCGCGCCGCAACCTGGACTTTCTGCAGCCAGTTGAAGGCGTCGGTGTCGTTCAACTCACCGTAGATCAGATGGTGAGCCTGCAGGTCGACACCGATCTGTTCCAGACCCAGATCGTACATCCAGGAATAGAGTTTACGACCGAGATAGGGATCGAAATCCGCCTCCTCTTCGAGCTGCCGCATCACCCCGCCGATCGCCCGGTTCAGCCGCTCGCTCTGTCCGAAGTGGCTCAGGCAGTTGTAATCGAGATCGATCAGGCAGAGGATGCCGCCCGGTGCGAGGATTTCGAGCAGGTTCTGCACAATGGCGAACGCCTGGATGCGATGGTACTCCAGCACGAAGCGCACCCAGATGAAATCGAACTGTCCCAGCCCGGTCAACGGCCGGTAGAAATCGCGGCACTCAAAGGCGACCCCCGGCCCGGCATAATTCTGCCGGGCATGCGCCAGCCGCTGTTCCGAAGCATCCACGCCGACCACCCTGCCGCCCGGCTGCACCAGCTCGGCCAAAAAGGCGCTGGTCTTGCCCGACCCACAGCCGATATCGGCGACCCGCATCCCCGGGGTAATCCCCGCCCAGCGCGCCTGGTCGGCCAGGCGCTGGAAGTCGGTTTTGAGCGCCAGGCGCTCCGCTTCCTGCTCGCTTTCCATCAGATATTCGGCCATAACATCATGCTCCCAGCGCGTTCTTGAGTTTGACAAGCATTAATTTGCATGCTTTAAATACTAGCCAGCCCGGTCAGGGATGCAACATCGGGTGCTCTTTTCACGACGTCTAAAGGGGGGAAGATCCGGATGAAATCTTACGCTTGTCAGCTTCGAGGCCTCTGCTCACTGCTGCTTGCCGGTCTGCTCTGGCTGAGCGCTGCCAGCCCGGCAAACGCCTCCGGTTTCGGCATCTTTACCCAGGGGGCCGCGGCGCTCGGCCTTGCCGATGCCGTGGTCGCCCAGGGCGATGACGCCTCGGCGGTCTTCTTCAATCCCGCGCAGCTCAATCGGCTTTCCGGCAGCCGGATCAAACTGGGCACCACGCTGATCTTTCCGCAACGGGATTACACCAATTCGGTCAGCGGCCAGAGTGCCGGGTCGCAGGACGACTTCTACACCCCCAGCAGCCTGTTCATCAGCCACCCGATCGACGAGCGGCTGGCCGCCGGGTTCGGCATCTTCAACCCGTTCGGCCTCGGCACCGAGTGGTCGGAGAGCTGGGAGGGGCGCTACCTCGCGACCAAGTCGGAGATCCAGACCTTCAATTTCAACCCGTCCCTCTCCTGGCAGGTGCATCCACGCCTGAGCCTGGCCGCCGGGGTCAGTTATCTGATCCTCGATGCCGATCTGCAGCGGATGATCAATCCGGCCCTGTTCGGTCTGCCGCTGCTGCCCGACCCGCGTCAGCAGTTCACCGGCGATGGCGACGGCTGGGGGTACAACCTCGGCCTGCTCTGGTCGCTGAGCGACCGGATCGCCTTGGGGCTGGCATATCGCAGTGAAATCAACGTCGCGATCGACGGCCGGGTGCGCTTCGACCTGCCGACCCCGGCGCTGGCCGCGCTGCTGCCCAACGCCAATGGTCGCGCCAATCTGCGCCTGCCGCAGCAGCTCTTCGCCGGTCTGCAGCTGCAGCTGACCGAGCAGCTTTCCAGCGAGATCGGCCTGCGCTGGGAAGGCTGGTCCTCGTTTCAGACCCTGCGCATCGACCTCGACCGTCCGGTCGCCGGCAGCACTTTCATCAACGAACCGAAAGACTGGCAGGACACCTACGCCTTCAACCTCGGCCTCGCCTACCGCCTGAACGACCGGATCAGGCTGCTGGGCGGCTACCTCTACGGCGAATCACCGGTCCCCGACAGCACCTTCGATCCGGCCATCCCCGACTCCGACACCCACCTGTTCACCCTCGGTACCAGCCTCGCCTTCGCCGCCTGGCGGCTCGACCTCGGCTACGGCCTGCAGCTGCAGGATGAGCGGCGCAAAAACAACAGTGTCGGGGCGATCTCCGGCAGCCCGGCCAACGGCGAGTACGAGGCCCTGCTACACCTGCTGGCCATCGACCTGAGCTATAAGTTCTAACCACCTTCAGCGCATTCCACTTATTCGGCTCCTCCGCATCGCTATCTATGACCTGTCGAGCTATAATTTAATCATAATAACAGCTCTCTTGGTCTTGCCACCGCCAGATTTGCTGGCCGGAATCGGAGGATAATATGAACCTGTACGAGTTTGCTCAGGCGACCAAAGAGAGCGGCATCCGCTTCTATGAGGAACTACGGCAGGGGGACTGGACCCGGCCGCTAAAGACAAACCCCTGCATTAGGTTCTGCCGGCCAGGACATAGGGGAATCTGATGGGCTTACTGGTCGATGGCAAATGGCGCGATCAGGGGTACGACAGCGCGGCAACCAAAGGGGAATTTGTCCGCAAGGATGCGCAGTTCCGCAACTGGGTCACGGCTGACGGCAGCGCCGGCCCGGGTGGTATTGAAGGCTTTGCCGCTGCGGCGGACCGTTATCATCTGTATGTCTCGCTGGCCTGCCCATGGGCCCACCGGACGCTGATCTTCCGGCGGCTCAAAGGGCTGGAAAAGCTGATCGGCCTGACCATCGTCGAACCGCTGATGCTGGAGAACGGCTGGGAGCTGGGGGAGGAGGTCCGGCAGAGCAGCCCGGTCGCAGGACTCGACTACCTCTATCAGCTCTACCAGCGGGCCGATCCGAACTACACCGGCCGGGTGACGGTGCCGGTACTCTGGGATAAGGAGCGGAACACCATCGTCAGTAATGAATCGGCCGAGATCATCCGCATGTTCAACAGTGCTTTTAACGCATTGACGGGGAATCTGGACGACTATTATCCGTCAGAGCTCAGAACGACGATCAATCAGCTCAACGAGCGGGTCTACCACGGGGTCAATAACGGCGTCTATAAGGCCGGTTTCGCCACCACCCAAGAGGCCTACGAGACAGCCTTCAACCGCCTGTTTAGCGAACTCGACTGGCTGGAAGAACGTTTAAGTAAACGCCGCTACCTGGTCGGCAGGCAACCGACCGAAGCCGACTGGCGGCTGTTCACCACCCTGATCCGTTTCGATGCCGTCTATTTCGGGCATTTCAAAACCAATCTGCGGCGGATCGAGGACTACCCCAACCTCTCCCACTACCTGCGCGATCTCTATCAGCAGCCGGGAATCGCCGAGACTGTCGATTTCGACCAGATCAAGTCCCACTACTACGGCAGCCATGCCAGCCTCAACCCCACCGGGATCATCCCCAAAGGACCGGCGCTCGATTATTCGCACGCGCACAACCGGCAGCGGTTCAACTGAACCGCCCTGCCAGCCATTCAGCAATCAACACTTGAAAATGACTGGCGTGACCAGGGTCTAGAACCCAACAGCTGCTCGTCAAAATGGGCTCTACGCTTGTTTCGTTTGCCTCACTCACCCTGTGAGTCCCGGGGCCGGGAGCACAGATGTTTAGTTTCCGAGCTTGACGGTCGGCAATCTATGCGCTTAATTTAAGAGTATTACACTTCATGCGAGAGGATGGGACGCCGGCAGGCCTTTGTCATCTTCGCTTTTTCTCACCAAGTGCCCGGGCTCTGCTCCGCTCAACCATTCTCATTTTCGCCAGCCACGATGGGCTGTTCAAATTCGTCGTTGCGTGGCTCCATCGAGAGCACCCAGACTTCAACCCCTCCCGACTGCGTCTCGATGGACAGAATCGAACGCAAACTTAGACCTTTTGTCCTTAAATATTTACGACGAGGTGAATCCACCAGGCCTCAAGAGGCAATTCTAGCATCAGCGGAGGATATGCATGTGCGCGATCGATCTCGATGTTGTGAATGAAATCGTCGGTCAAAAGGGCCGGACGGCCGACCATGCGATCCCGATCCTGCAGGAGGTCCAGAAACGCCTGCGCTATGTCCCCCGGGAGGCGCTCGCCCGGATCGCCGACCTCACCGAAATGACCGAATCCCAGCTCTTCGGGGTCGCCACCTTCTATTCCCAGTTCCGCCTCGAACCGGTCGGCGACACCATTATCAAGGTCTGCCATGGAACCGCCTGCCATGTCGGCGGCGCCAAGGGTTTGACTGAAGCCCTGGAAAACCGCCTGGGGGTGAAATCGGGGGAGACCACGGCGGACAAAAAATTCACCCTGACCTCGGTGGCCTGCGTGGGCTGCTGCTCTCTGGCGCCGGTGATCATGGTGGCGGACGACAGAACCTACGGACGTCTCGACATGAAGAAGGCGGTCAGCATCGTTGACGGTCTTGAAGGAGTGAGCAGTGCAGAGTCCGGCTGAACAGCAACGCAGATCGATCGTGGTGGGGATGAGCACCTGCAATATCGCCTCGGGGTCTCAGGAGGTCTTCGATTTCTGCCGCAGCGAAATCGACTCCCGCGGGCTGGATATCCGTCTTGGCAGCAGCGGTTGCCTGGGCATGTGTTACAGCGAGCCCCAGGTGCAGATTATTGACGCGGACGGGACCAGGCATCTCTACGAGCGGGTCCAGCCCAAGCGCATGCGGCAAATCCTCGAGCAGCACCTGATCGGCGGGCAGCCCTGCGAAAAATGGCTCGCCCGGCTGGATAGCGGCGCGGCCCACGATTTCTGCAGCAAGCAGCGACGGATCGTCCTGGCGAACTGCGGCCGCATCGACCCGGAGAGCATCGACGACTACCTGGCTGCCGAAGGTTATCAGGCGCTGCAGCAGGTTTTAAGCACCATGAGCCAGGAGCAGGTTATCGACCGGGTCACCGCGTCAGGGCTGCGGGGGCGGGGCGGGGCAGGCTTTTCGACGGGGCTGAAATGGAAATTCGCGTATCAGGAGAACGCTGACGAGAAATACATCATCTGCAATGCTGACGAGGGGGACCCGGGCGCTTTCATGGACCGCACCCTGTTGGAGAGTGATCCCCACGCCGTGCTGGAGGGGATGGCGATCGGCGCTTTCGCGACCGGAGCCACCCAGGGCTACATCTACTGCCGGGCCGAATACCCCCTGGCCGTCGCCAGGCTGCAAAAGGCGATCGTCCAGGCCGAAGAGCGGGGCTACCTGGGGAAAAACATCCTTGGCTCGGGCTTCGATCTGAGCCTGCGAGTCAAGGAAGGGGCCGGGGCCTTTGTCTGCGGCGAAGAAACCGCGCTTCTGGCCTCGATCGAAGGGCAGCGGGGCATGCCGCGGATACGGCCACCCTTTCCAGCCCAATCCGGCCTGTTCGGCAGGCCGACCACCATCAACAACGTGGAAACCTGGGCCAATGTGCCCTGGATCATCCGCAACGGCGCAGCGGCCTTCGCCGCAATCGGGACCGACACGAGCAAAGGGACCAAGGTGTTCGCCCTGGCCGGCAAGGTGAAACGGGGCGGGCTGGTGGAGGTGCCGATGGGCACCACCCTGCTGGAGGTGATCCACGACATCGGCGGCGGCACGACCAACGGCCGGCAGGTGCTGGCGGTACAACTGGGCGGCCCCTCCGGCGGCTGCGTGCCGGCCACCGCCCTCGACACCCGCATCGACTACGAAGAGGTCAGCCGCACCGGGGCGATCATGGGCTCCGGGGGGATGGTGGTGCTTGATGATACCTCCTGCATGGTCGATGTGGCCCGGTATTTCATGGACTTCGTGCAGAACGAGTCGTGCGGCAAGTGCACCTTCTGCCGGGTGGGCACCAGGCGGATGCTCGAAATCCTGACCCGTATCTGCGCCGGGCAGGGCCGCCCCGAGGACCTTCCGCTCCTCGAAGAGCTGGCCTACAAGACCAAGACCACCAGCCTGTGCGGACTGGGGCAGACGGCTCCCAACCCGATTCTCACCACCTTGCGCTATTTCCGCCAGAGCTTCCGCGAGCACATCGATGAGGGGCGCTGCCAAGCCGGCCAGTGCCGCGACCTCTGCTCTTTCGAAATCAGCGCAGACTGCACCGGCTGCCACCTCTGCCTGGTGAACTGCCCGGTCAACGCCATCGACGGGGAGAAGCAGGCCAAGCATGAGATCCGGCAGGAGGCCTGCATCCGCTGCGGCGTTTGCCGCGACATTTGTCGATTTAACGCGGTGGTCGTGGGACCGCCGAAGGGAGCTGTCAGTGGTTGAGATTAGCTTCATACTGGACGGTAAAGAGGTCCGGATCGCGCCGGGAGCAACGATCCTGCAGGCCGCCTGGGAGCA
This sequence comes from uncultured Desulfuromonadales bacterium, assembly GCA_945787335.1. Classification (GTDB taxonomy): domain Bacteria; phylum Desulfobacterota; class Desulfuromonadia; order Desulfuromonadales; family Geopsychrobacteraceae; genus Malonomonas. Next base: position 47,837 of record CALZHR010000063.1, on the reverse strand, counting down.
GGGCGTCTTCATCCCGACCCTCTGTCATCAGCAGCAGCTCAAGCCCTTCGGTTCCTGCTTTATCTGCGTAGTCGAGCTCGAAGGGCGTCCCAACCTGGCCCCGGCCTGTTCGACGCTGGTCAGCGAAGGGATGGTGATCCACAGCGCCTCGGAGAAAGTCGAGGCGGCGCGGCGTACCTGCCTCGAGCTGCTGCTCTCTGATCACCTGGGCGATTGCGAAGGCCCCTGCATGACCGCCTGCCCGGCGGGGATCGATATCCCCGGGTTCCTCAAGCACATCGCTTCGGGCGAGGACCGCAAGGCGCTGGAGCTGATCAAGCGCAACATGCCGCTGCCGGGGATCCTGGGACGGATCTGCCCCAGACCCTGTGAAACTGTCTGCCGCAGGTCCCTGGTGGATGAGCCGATCGCCATCTGCCAGCTCAAGCGCTACCCGGCCGACAGCGTTGCGGACTCGGGAGAGGAGTACATCCCCGAAACCGATCCGCCAACCGGCAAACGGGTCGCCATCATCGGCGCCGGCCCGGCCGGGCTGACCGCGGCCTACTACCTGCAGATCATGGGGCATCAGAGCACGGTGTTCGAGGCCCACAGCGCCGCCGGCGGCATGATGCGTTATGGCATCCCCAGCTACCGCCTGCCCCGCGAGGTGATCGACCACGAAGTGACGGTGATCGAGAAAATGGGGGTGCGCTTCCTCTTCAATACCCGGGTCGGCGATGATCTCACCCTGGCGCAGGTGCGGCGCGACTACGACGCCGTCTTCCTGGCCCTGGGCGCCCAGCGGGCCGGCTGGCTCGGCGTTCCCGGCGAGGCCCTCGAAGGGGTGATGCACGGCATCGGCTTTCTCGGCAAGGTCTCGCGCGACGAAGCGACCCCGATCGGCAAGCGGGTGATTGTGGTGGGCGGCGGCAATGTCGCTCTCGATTCAGCCCGCAGCGCCGTGCGGCTGGGTGCCGAAGTGACCATCGTCTACCGCAGGACCGAGGAAGAGATGCCCTGCTGGGAGGAAGAAGTCTCCGCGGCCCGGGAAGAAGGGATCGGCTTCGAATTTTTGAAAACCCCGACCCGGATCGATGAAGACCCAGAGGGAGGACTGGCCGTCACCTTCGTCAGCATGGAGCTCGGCGAGCCGGACGAAAGCGGTCGCCGGCGGCCGGTCCCGATACCCGGCAGCGAGCAGGTCCGCCAGGTCGACAACCTGATCGTGGCGATCGGCCAGCGGGTCGATATCCGCCCCGCCGAGGGTGTCGAACAGTCAGTGTTCGGCACCATTCTGGCCGATGAGGACAACCTGCTGACCAATCTGCCGGGGGTGTTTTCCGGTGGGGATTGCGTTCTCGGGCCCGACATCGTGGTCAACCTGATCGGCATGGGTCGGCGCGCCGCGGTGGCCATCGACCAATACCTTTCCGGCAACCCCGTCGCCGGCGAGCCGCCACAGTACAACCAGTCGATGGGTCCCCTTGAACAGGTGCCCACAGAAGTGTCCCGGGGCACCGAAATTATCCCACGCCAGAAGCCTGAGCATATGGCGCCGGAGGCCCGTCGGCAAAGCTTTGCCGAGGTCGAAACCGGCTTCAGTCCCGAACAGGCCCGGCAGGAAGCCAGTCGCTGCCAGGAATGCGGTTGTCGGGCCGCGCCCGATTGCCGGCTGCGGCAATACGCCTCCCGCTACGGGGCCAAACCGGAGCGGCTGGCCGGAGCCTGCCGCGAATTTGACCGCGACCTGTCCCATTCGGAAATTGTCTACGAGGCACACAAATGCATTCAATGCGGCATCTGCGTGCGCCTGAGCGAAGAGGTATTCGGCACCTCGTCGCTCGGCTTTGTCAAGCGCGGCTTTGCCGCGCGGATCAAGCCGGCCCTGGATCGCCCCCTTGCCGAGGTGAACCCCGAAGGGTTGCAAGAGATCGTCGAAAGCTGTCCGGTGGGAGCCTTTACCTACAAAACCGATCCGGTCCACTGCCTGGAATCAGCCTTTAAACGCCCCGACGCAACCGGCCCGACCCTCTGCCGGCTGTCGGACCGGACCAGCGAAGATGAGCACTGACGGCTGAGGCGAAAGTTCGTTTTCGGCAAACGGTAGAATTCCCAATACCGGTGTGGGATCTTCAACAACCGGACCCGAACAAGTGAACAGGATTGACAAATTATTCTACTTGTCTAAAGTTAATAAAACAGTATTTTATCCAGCGAACCCGAAAGGAGGTCCTGCATGTCTAAACTGATCCGTGACGTATTGAAGAATAAAGGTGACGCCATTCATAGCATCAGTGCCGGCGCGACCGTTTATCAGGCCCTGGAACAGATGGCCAACGAAGATGTGGGCGCCCTGCTGGTCATGGATAATGGAAAGGTCAGCGGCCTGATCTCCGAGCGAGAATATGCCCGGAAGGTGATCCTCGAAGGACGCTCATCCCTCAATACCGAGGTGAAGAAGATCATGCTCACCAAGGTCCCCTTCGTCAACCCGGACATGAGCGTTGATGAATGCCTGGCGCTGATGACCGACAAGCGCTGCCGCCACCTCCCCGTTTTCGAAAATAAGGAGCTGGTCGGCCTGGTCTCAATCGGCGACCTGGTTAAAGCTCAGATCGCCGAAAAAGAATACTTTATTCATCAGCTGGAGGATTACATCCACGGCGCAGGCTCGGCGACTTAGTCCTCAAATCATTCCCCGCCGGGCTGTTGGAGTGGTCATTCAGGCGCAGACTCAAGGTCAGAGACACCCTCCCCGCCCGGTGAGCAGCCAGAGAGACCGGTCCGGTCCGTAAGGCAGGGCCTGTTCATGCGTCCCGACCCGCTGTCTCCAACCGCGCGGACAAACAATGCCGGATTCGGGCAAGACTTATCCCTTGGCCAGCGGGCTCGGATTGCAGAGATTTTTCGCATATCTGGCCACAGCAGAACAATTCAGGCAGGTAAACAGGGGGTCTTCCGTCAGAGTGGCCATCTCCTCAAACCGGTCCTGAGCCTGCAGCTGGCAAATATGCAACCAATGACCTGACGGATCTTTGCAAGCTGAATTTTCTGCAGCTGACATATAACCTCCCCAAACCTAAGCCAATCGTGAACTCCCCTCCGGCGCTGTTCTCAACTGTTTTTCGCTGGTAGTTTGATCACCGCCAGCTTGGTTTGCAGCATGTCGTGCATGGTGTAACCGATGCCGCCGGTGCCGTAGCCGGAGGTGCGCCGACCGGCGAAGGGCATCCAGTCGGCGCGAAAGGCGGTATGGTCGTTGACCATCACCGCCGTGGCGTCGAGGCGCCGGATGCTGTCGATGGCCGTATCGAGGTCCCGGGTGAAGACGGCCGCCTGAAACGCGACATCCAGGCTGTTGGCACGCTCGATCGCCTCCAGCCGGTCCCGGTAGGGATAGACCGAGAGCACCGGGCCGAAGATCTCCTGGGCCGAGACCTTGCATTCGGCGGGCGGATCGTAGAGCACCGTCGGCGCGTAGAGCGACTCGCTGAGCCGCTTGCCGCCGCAGAGCAGCTCGCCGCCGGCGGCGATCGCCTCCTCGACCCACTGGTGCACCCGCTCCACCTCCTGTGGCAGGATCAGCGGTCCGACCTCGGTTTCGGCCAGGGACGGATCCCCCACTTTGAGCCGGGCGGCGGCAGCGGCCAGCTGTTCGGCCAGCTCCCTGGCGATCGCCTGTTCGGCGAAGACCCGCTGCACCGAAACGCAAACCTGGCCGGCGTGGTAGAAGCCACCCTTGAGCAGCGCCGGAACCATCGCGTCCAGGTCGGCGCTGGCGTCGACGAGCACCGGGGCCACGCCGCCATGCTCCAGGGCGCAGCGCACCCCCGGCGCCAGCTTGCTGCGCAGCCGCCAGCCAATCTGCGCCGAGCCGATAAAGGAGAAGAAGGCGATGCGCGGATCGGTGACCAGGGTTTCGGCGACCGCGCCGCCGCAGATGATCGCCTGGCACCAGCCCTCCGGCAGTCCGGCCTGCGCCAGCAGCTCCACCAGCCGCAGGCAGGACAGCGGTGTGGTCGAGGCCGGTTTGACGATCACCGGGCAGCCGACCGCCACCGCCGGAATCACCTGATGGACGATCAGATTGAGCGGATGATTGAAGGCGCTGACCGCCATCACCACGCCGATCGGCTCCCTGCTGGTAAAGGCGAGCCGGCCGCTGGTCGCCGCGGTATGCCCCATGGGGACCTCTTCCCCACGCATCACGTGCAGCAGCTCCTTGCCGGCCAGCTCGACGCCATCGATCGCCCGGGTCACCTCGATCCGCGCGTCGGTCAGCGGCTTGCCCCCTTCCAGGGCGATCAGTTCGGCCAGCGCTTCCGCTTCAGCCTCCAGCAGGGTGCCGAGCTTGCGCAAAATCGCCAGCCGCTGGTGCGGCTCCAGCCAGCGGTCGCGGTCGGCGAAGAGCTGCCGCGCCCGCTGCAGCATCTTATCGCCATCCGCAGCGCTCTGCAGCGGCAGGGCGCCGACCCGGCTGCCGTCGTAAGGGGAGAAAACCTCGAGGGTTTTCGACTTTTTTTGCTCTTTTGTTGTCATAACAGACAGACCTTTTCCTTGAGCTCGTCGATCAGCACCCGGTTGTTTTCGTTGTAGTCGACCGGCAGGTCGATCAGGTGCACCCCGCCGGCGCCAAAGCAGCGCTCCAGCAGCGGCGCGAACTGCTCGCTCGCGGTCACCCGGTGCCCCCCGGCGCCGAAGCTCTCGGCAAACTGGACGAAATCAGGGTTGCCGAACTCCAGGCCGTAATCGGGGTAGCCCATGCCATATTGTTTCCAGCGGATCATGCCGTAAGCTGCATCATTAAGGACCAGCACCACCAGGTTGAGCTTCAACCGCACTGCGGTCTCCAGTTCCTGGCAGTTCATCATGAAGCCGCCGTCACCGTTGATCGCCAGCACCCGCCGCTGCGGCCAGAGCCGCGCCACCTCCATTGCCGAGGGGAGACCGGCGCCCATGGTCGCCAGGGCATTGTCGAGCAGCACGGTGTTCGGTTCAGACGCCAGGTAGTTGCGGGCGAACCAGAGCTTGTAGACACCGTTGTCGAGGGCGATCACGCCGTCATCCGGCATCACCTGACGCACATCGGCGACCAGTTTTTGCGGCTTGAGGGGGAAGCCGGGGTCGGCGGCATGCTCCAGCAGGTGCTCGAAGAGATGCTCCTTGACCCGCCGGAAATAGGCGCAGTCCTGCTGCAATTCACCGAGCATCCTGGTCAAGCGTTTGATGCTTTCGGCGATATCGCCGACCACTTCGTGCTGCGGAAAGTAGACATTGTCGACCGCCGCCGAGCTGAAGTTGATGTGGATCACCCGTTTGCCGCCGTGTTCCATGAAAAATGGCGGCTTCTCGACCAGGTCGTGACCGACGTTGACAACCAGGTCGGCCCGGTCGATGGCGCAGTGGATATAGTCGTTGCTGGAAAGCGCGGCGGTTCCCAGGCACTGCGGGTGGTTTTCGTCGATCACCCCCTTGCCCATCTGCGTGGTGAAGAAGTAGATGCCGGTATCAGCGACGAAATCATCCAGCGCGCTGCGCACCCGCGTGCGGTTGGCACCGGCGGCGATCAGCAGCAAGGGGTAGCTGGCCGCTTTGATCATCTGCGCCGCTTCGGCGATCACCCGGTCACTGGCCAGCGGCCGATGGGTATGGCTGATTTCAAACACCGGCGCGGTCGTTACGTCGACCGGCTCGGCGGCGATATCCTCCGGCAGTTCGAGGTGGACCGCACCGGGGCGCTCCTCCTGGGCCAGGCGGAAGGCCTCACGGACCATCGACGGGATCAGGTTGACGTTGACGATCTGCCGGGTGTATTTGGTCAACGGACCCATCATGCGCACCACGTCGACGATCTGAAACTGCCCCTGCTTGCTCGACTTGATCGGCTTCTGGCCGGTGACCATCAGCATCGGAAAAGCCCCGAGCTGGGCGTAGGCCGCCCCGGTCACCAGGTTGGTGGCGCCGGGGCCGAGGGTCGCCAGGCAGACTCCGGCCTTGCCGGTCAGCCGGCCGTAGGTCGCCGCCATGAACGCGGCGCCCTGCTCGTGGCGGGTCAGAACCAGCTCGATCGACGATTTGCGCAGGGCTTCGAGGAAATCGAGGTTTTCTTCTCCCGGCACGCCGTAAACAAACTCAACCCCCTCATTCTCCAGGGCTTTGACAAACAGATCGGATGCGTTCATCGATACGCCCTTTCCCGCTCCAGTGACTTGCAGCTGCACACCACCCAGACCAGCCCGGGCGGTGTGCAGAAGTTCGCACTTCGCTGAGCGATCCCCCCCCGAAACCAGCTTACGGCGGTCACTCCTCGTAAACCAGCACCCGGATCAGGCCGATGGTTCCCCCATCTTCGTGAGTGGTGCTGTCGCTGACCGAAATCACCTTCTTAATGCCGTTTTCCCGAATGAATGCGTTGACCCGGGTATCCAGATCGTCCAATTCCTTGCGGGCTCGGAAGGGTTCCAGGGGTTCGCCGAAGGTTTTCACTCTGATCATTGTTCTCCTCCGTTTTCATGAGTTAGGTATTCTTCCCACAGTATAGCGCGGCTATAGCTGACTGCATCCCTCAGGTAAAGCGTTTGCCTTTCCGGCAGCGCTGGAGTATAAATTTGGGCTCACCTTCACAGCTTAAGAGGAGATCATGGGCTACCGCAACCTGAGGGAAACCGTCGCCGCACTCGAAGAGTCGCAGCAGCTGCTCCGCATCGAGCAGGAGATCGACCCGAACCTGCTGGCCGGCGCCATCCAGCGCCGCGTCTACCAGGCCCGGGGGCCGGCGCTGCTGTTTACCAATCTGAAAGGCTGCCGTTTTCCGGCTCTGGCCAACCTCTACGGTACCCTGGAGCGGACCCGCTTTCTGTTCCGCGACACCCTGGCGCAGGTCGAGACCCTGGTTAAACTGAAGCTCGACCCGAAGGCCCTGTTGAAACAGCCGCTCAGCGCCCTGAAAGCGCCCCAGGCCGCCTGGAATCTGCTGCCGAAAAAGGTTGCCCGCGGACCGATTCTCGAACGCCGCACCAGGCTCAGCCAGCTGCCGCAGATTGTGAGCTGGCCGGATGATGGCGGCGCCTTCGTCACCCTGCCGCAGGTCTATTCGGAGAGCAGCCGCAAGCCGGGCCTGCGCGCCTCGAACCTGGGCATGTACCGGGTGCAGCTCTCCGGAAACGCCTACCTGCCCGACCAGGAGGTCGGTCTGCACTATCAGATCCACCGCGGCATCGGCGTGCATCACCGCGAAGCCTTGCAGCAGGACAAGCCGTTCAAAGTGAATATCTTTGTCGGTGGCCCGCCGAGCCTGGCGGTCGCGGCGGTGATGCCGCTGCCGGAGGGGATGCCGGAGCTCGCTTTCGCCGGGCTGCTGGCCGGCCACCGGATCCCCATGGTACAGCTTCCCGGGCAGCTGCCGATGCCGGCCGAGGCCGACTTCGTCATCAGCGGCACGGTCGACCCGACGCAGCAGAAGCCGGAAGGGCCCTTCGGCGATCATCTCGGCTACTACAGCCTGGCGCATGATTTCCCCCTGGTGAAGGTCGACGCCGTCTACCACCGCCCCGAGCCGATCTGGCCTTTTACCACCGTCGGTCGGCCGCCCCAGGAAGACACCAGCTTCGGCGCTTTTATCCACGAGCTGACCGGCGCCCTGATCCCCGATGTGCTGCCTGGCATCAAGGCGGTGCATGCGGTCGACGCCGCCGGGGTCCACCCGCTGCTGCTGGCGATCGGCAGCGAGCGCTACACGCCGTACCAGGAGCTCACCGAACCGCAGGAGCTCCTCACCCAGGCCAACGCGGTGCTCGGCCAGGGGCAGCTGTCGCTGGCGAAATACCTGCTGATCGTCGCCGAGAACGACAACCCGCGTCTCGACATCCACGACATCCCGGGCTTTTTCCGCCACCTGCTGGAGCGGATCGACTGGCGGCGCGACCTGCATTTTCAGACCCGCACCACCATCGACACCCTCGACTATTCCGGTCACGGCCTGAACCGGGGTTCGAAGGTGGTGCTGGCGGCGGCCGGACCACAGCGCCGCGAGCTGCCGGATGAGTTGCCAGAAGGTCTCAGCCTGCCGCGCGGTTTCAAGAAGCCGCGGATCGCTCTGCCAGGGATTCTGCTGCTCGATGGTCCGGCCTGCAAAGAGTACCGGCCGGGGGAAGATGCTGATCTGCTGCGCTTCTGTAACAAATATGCGCCGGACGCGCCGATCAACGCCTTCCCGCTGATTCTGGTCGTCGATGACAGCGAATTCTGCGCTGCCGCCCTGAACAACTGGCTCTGGGCGGTCTTCACCCGCAGCAACCCGGCGGCCGATATTTACGGCATCGAGAGTACCATCTCGGCCAAACACTGGGGCTGCGGAGGCAGCCTGGTGATCGACGCGCGGATCAAGCCGCAGCATGCGCCACCGCTGATCGACGATCCGCTGGTGGAAAAAATGGTGGATGATCTGGGCGCCAAGGGGGGCCCGCTTCATGGTATTATCTAGCCAGGAGGGCAAAGATCCTTACAGAGGCAAACAGAAATGACCGATTTATTTAGCCGGTTGGCCCATACCGCAGGCACATGCAGCACCCATCGCTTCGAGCGACGTTGTGCAGGCGCGGCCCGCTGATGGAACTTCCTCAATTACTCCAGAGACAGGCGTTAAAACTGCTCGATCGTTTCTGTGCCGAACTTGCCGGCGACCCCCAGCATCCGCGCCGGGTCGCTTATCAGCTCGAGGGCCGGCAGATCAACCTGTTTGAAGAGCACCCCGGAAAGGGTCAGCTGCCGGTCGCCCAGCTGCGCTACAGCCCTGAGCTGAACCAGTGGACCCTGCACTTTGTGAATGGCGAGCGCTGGCAGCTGTATATGAACGTTAATCCGAGTCTCGAACTCGGCAAGCTACTGAGCGCCTTGCGGCAGGATCCGATGCATCACTTCTGGGCTGACTGAGTCGCAACCCGCTTCCTACCGCCCCCGGTGGAGAGCATTTTTCCACTGGAAAATAGCCGCCCCATCCGCTATATTTAGAACACTGTTGCAAAAACTGTCCCGAGAGGAGCCACAACGTTCCGCCACAGTCGATTTTCCCACCAATCCCCCGAAGCCTGTGGCCGGCCAAATCGTTCGCCGACTCACCAATGGATCGCTCGTTGCACATTTTACTGACGGAGGAAACACTATGAAAAAATTGATGCTCATCTTCAATGTTCTGCTTTTTACCGGTCTGCTTGGCGGCGCGGCCCTGGCGGAAGAATACGCCAATCGCGCCGAATGCGTGGAAATGGCCAAAGCGGCGGAGGCGCTGCTGCTTGAAGACATGGGTGCAGGGGTTCGGGAAATCTCCAACCCGGAAGGGAAATTCGTCTGGAAGGATTCCTATGTTTTTCTAATGGACTTGGAGGGGAATATGCTGGCCCACCCCTTTGTTCCACAACTGACCACGAAAGGGTCGCTCTTCTACGTCGCCGACAAGAACAAGGATAATCCTAAGATGATCTTTGTCGAATTTGTCGACATCGCCAAGAAAAATGGCGAAGGCTGGATCAGCTACATGTGGCCGAAGCCGAATTCGCGTGATGCGGTCGATAAGTTCACCTACATCCGCCGCGTCGGCTACACCGACCTGCTGGTCGGCGCCGGCTTCTATCCCTGATAGCCATTCTCTTCTGCGAAAAAACCGCCCCGGCAAGCACCTGCCGGGGCGGTTTTTTTCGGACCTTTAACCAAACAAAGGCTGCTGTCACCACGGCACCAAGGGCACGAAGAAAAACGTTATAACGGAGAGGCGCTGAGTTCGCAGAGAGAGGCCATAACCTTTCTCTTTTCGTTTTAACCACATATGACTCTCTTTTTGGCTCTTGATCTTCTATCCAGCTCTCCGACTCCGCGTTAATGCTGATGATTTTGCTTGGTGTTCTTGGTGTCTTCGTGGCTAACCTTGTTTTGAGTTATAGAACCTTTTTTTTATGCTGGCACCCTCACCCTTGCCCTGCCAGTGTTTCCCCCTGGACCGCTGAGGTTCAAGCATTCCATGCCCGCCCTGCTCTGGCAAATAACCTCCTGCGACGCAAGGGGAACGGGTTTGCCCAAGGCTGATGCCTGTTTTCCAGAATTCCCAACCTGCAACTCAAGGAAGAACGTAAATGTCGCGAAGCTCAGCGACGGCAGATCAGGGCCACCCCAACCAGCAGTAGCACCACGCCGACCAGCCGCTTGAAATCGAGCGGAATGCCACGCATGCCGAACAGGCCGTAATGATCCATCAGCAGGCCGGCGACCAGCTGCGAGACGATGGTCAGCGCCAGAACCGCGGTGGTGCCGATGCGGGGGACGCCGATGATGGTCATGGTGACAAAGAAAGCCCCGAACAGGCCGCCACTGAGTTGCCACCAGTCAGACTCGGAGATGCGCCGGAAACTCCCCTGGCTGGTGGTCAGTGAGATAAGCAGCAGGACCAGCGTACCGACCGCAAAGGAGATGGTCGCCGCCTGCAGGTAGCCGGTCTTCTCCGCCAGCCGGGCATTGATCGACGGCTGCACCGCCACCGCCACGCCGCCAGCCACCATCAGGATGATCAGCACCAGGTTCGACATCAACCCGCTCCTTCGATCTGCCCCTGACAAGCCAGGCAAAAAGGGCTTTCCGGGCGAGCCTGCAGGCGAGGGAACCCGATCGGCTCTTCACAGCGGCGGCAGTCCCCGTAGCGCCCCTGCCGATGTGCCAGCAGCGCAGCCTCAATCAGCTTCAAGCGCCGCTGATGCCCTTCCCGGTTGGCCTTGGCCATCGCCTGCTGCTGCAGGGCATCCATCCGTGATAGCCGGCCGATCGGCTGCTCAAGGTCGACCGCTTTGCTGCTGTCGGCAGACTCATCCAGCAAGCGCTGCAAATCCTGCTGCAGGCTGAGTAACTGCTGCCGCAGCTCGTCCAGCTGGGCGCTGGTCAGCTCCATCATCAGGCGGTCCGGCGCCGCGCCAGCTTGGAGACCGCCTTGAAATCATCGCCGCCGGCAACGCCGACCAGCTGGAACAGGGCGATTTCGGTCGTTGTCAGCACGGCACCCAGCTGCGGCGCCATGCTGATGGCGGTCTGGTAATCGCTTTTGAAGCGGGAGCAGATGGCGTCTCGTACCAGGTGTACGGTGTATCCACGGTCGACCAGGTCGATCAGCGTCTGGTAGACGCAGACATGCGCCTCCATGCCAACCAGGACCACCTGCCTGGCGCCGGTCTTTTCCAGCGCGGCGAGAAAATCCGGTTCTCCGGCGCAGCTGAAGGCGACCTTCTCCACGCACTTCTGCTCGAGCGCTCCGGTCAACTCTTCGATGGTGTTGCCGAGTCCGCGCGGATACTGTTCGGTGGCGATCACCGGCAGCTTCATCGCCTTGAATCCTTCGAGCAGCATGTTGATGTGGCTGATCACCTGACCGCAGATCCGTTGATCCATCGCCGGCACCAGTTTTTCCTGCACATCGATTACAACCAGCACGACCTGCTCTTTCTGCAACCAGAATTTATCTTTGATCTCAGCCATTTATATCTCCTTTTCGGGAATTGCGAAGGTCTTTTAGTATAATGCTTCATTTCCAGGGTTGCAAAGATCTCTTGAAAGAAACCAGCCGTGCGGTTTTTTCTTTTCATTTTTTGCGCCCCCCTCTATGATGGCGCACTTTTTCTTACAGAACCAACAAACGGCTGATAAAACAGTTATTTTTACGGATGTAGTTTGTGGAATACCGGCTAGAATGGTAACAGAAGCCGGTGCCCGACCCTCTACAGTCATTGGGGCGATATGGATAAAATCGAGATTGGTTGGCGAGAATGGCTGACCCTTCCAGAACTGAGAATCCCCGCCATCAAGGCGAAAATCGATACAGGAGCCCGCACCTCGGCCCTGCATGCATTTTTTGTCGAGCCGTTCGAGGAGCATGGCCGAGAGATGGTGCGCTTCGGCATTCACCCGCTGCAGGGGCGCGAAGATATCGAAATCCTCTGCACCCAACCGGTCAAGGACTACCGCCAGGTCAGTGACTCCGGCGGCCACCGGGAGATGCGCTACGTGATTGAAACCATCGCCCGGCTGGGTGACCACCGCTGGCCGATCGAGATGACCCTGACCAATCGCGACAGTATGAAGTTCCGGATGCTGCTCGGGCGCACCGCAATGGAAGGGCTGGTTGTCAGTCCGGATAAATCCTTTCTTTTCGGACGCCCCAAGCTGGATTTTGCCCGAAAAATCAAGTGAGGTTGTGATGAAAATTGCCATCCTGTCAAGAAATCCAGAGCTCTATTCCACCCGGCGCATGGTCGAAGCGGCCAAGGGGCGTGGTCACGAGATACGCGTTATCGATCCGCTGCTCTGCTACATGACGATCGCCTCCCAGCGGCCGACGATTCACTACAAAGGGGATGAACTGGTCGGTTTTGACGCCATCATCCCGCGGATCGGCGCCTCTATCACCTTTTACGGCACCGCCGTGGTCCGGCAGTTCGAAATGATGGACGTTTACAGCATCAATGAATCGGTCGCGATCAGCCGCTCCCGCGACAAGCTGCGCAGCCTGCAGCTGCTCGCCCGCAAAGGGATCGGTCTGCCGGTGACCGGATTCGCCCATTCGACCAAATACACCAACGACTTGATCAACCTGGCCGGCGGCGCGCCACTGGTGATCAAGCTGCTCGAGGGAACCCAGGGGATCGGCGTGGTGCTGGCAGAAACCGGCAAGGCGGCGGAAAGTGTCATCGAGGCCTTTCGCGGGCTGAAAGAGAACATCCTGGTGCAGGAATTTATCAAAGAGGCCCAAGGTGCCGACCTGCGCTGTTTCGTGATCGGCGAAAAGGTGGTCGCCGCTATGAAGCGTCAGGGCAAGGAAGGGGAGTTCCGTTCCAACCTGCATCGCGGCGGCAACGCCTCGGTGGCTCGCCTGACTCCGGGAGAGCGGTCTACCGCCGTGCGGGCGGCAAAGATCATGGGCCTGAACGTTGCCGGTGTTGACCTGTTGCGCTCCAACCATGGCCCGGTGGTCATGGAGGTGAACTCCTCGCCGGGGCTCGAAGGGATAGAGACAGCCACCAGCAAGGATGTTGCCGCACAGATCATCGAATTCATCGAGAAGCAGGCCAAACCTGGCCGCACACGCACGCGGGGGAAAGGATGACCCGCGCGGCTCCCTTCGAGCTTGGCGGCACCAGCATCCCGCCCGGCGGCCGCGGCACCATCGAACTGCCGATGGCCAAGCTCTACACGCACAACGAGATCACGCTGCCGGTGCATGTGGTCCACGGCCGCCGCAGCGGCCCGACGCTGTTCGTCTGCGCCGCCGTGCATGGCGATGAGATCAATGGCGTTGAGATTATCCGCCGCCTGCTCAACACCAAAGCGGTCAATTCCCTCAAAGGCACCCTGCTGGCCGTGCCGGTGGTCAATCCGTTCGGATTTATCCAACGCGCCCGCTATCTTCCGGATCGCCGCGACCTGAACCGCTCCTTCCCCGGTACGCCGAAAGGCTCGCAGGCTGGCCGCCTGGCCCACCTGTTCATGACTGAAATCGCCGAACGCAGCGATATCGGCATCGACCTGCACACCGGCTCCAACTTCCGTTCCAACCTGCCGCAGGTCCGCGCCTGTCTGCACGATCCCCTGACCCTTGATCTGGCCGTTGCGTTCGGCACGCCGGTGGTGGTTCCCTCGGAGCTGCGCGAAGGCTCCCTGCGGGAGGCGGTCGCCTCTCTCGGCAAGCCGGTGCTGGTCTACGAGGGGGGGGAGGCGCTGTACTTCAACGAAACGGCTATCCGCATGGGCCTGCGCGGCATTCTCAATGTCATGCGCCATACCGGGATGCTGGCCGGCAGGCGCAAGCGCAAAACCCCGGAACCGATTATCACCGACCGCACCAGCTGGGTCAGAGCCAGCATGAGCGGCACCTTCTCGAGGCGGGTGAAGCTGGGCGACCTGGTAAAAAAAGGGCAGCTGCTCGGTCGTCTCAGCGATCCGCTCGGCGACGCGTCCGAAGATGTGCTCACCCCCTTTACCGGCGTTGTGATCGGCCAACTGAATCTGCCCCTGGCCCATGAAGGGGACGCCCTGATCCACCTGGCCAAGGTTCCCGACTCGAGTGGCGCCGAGGAGGCGCTGGATAATTTCACCTCGACACTGACCGACGAGGATTTCGGCCTGGAACGCTGAGCAGGCCCCGCTGAGGAGAGAGAGATGCCGCCGTTAGACACCCCGCAGACAACTGTCACCTCGCTGTTCAGAAGTTCGCCGAAGCAGATCGGCCTGTCGCCCGGGTCGCTGATCCATGTCGGCGAGCAGAAGGTTGATAAATCAACCATCTCCTTCATCGATTACGATGCGAACCAGATCAGGGTCGAAAACGACATCTCCCTCGACCGCTGCCTGGAGCTGAAAACCAGCCCGACAGTCAGCTGGATCAACCTGGACGGTATCCACGACGTCAGCGACCTCGGTGCCTTCGGCAAAGCTTTCGACCTGCATCCGCTGGCGCTGGAGGACATGCTCAACACCGGTCATCGACCGAAGGTCGAGGAATTTGACGGCTACCTGCTGATCATCCTGAAAATGCTCGATTTCGACAGTGACACGAACCAGTTACAGACCGAACAGATCAGCCTGGTGCTGACCGGCAACAACGTGCTCAGCTTTCAGGAACGGCCGGGCGATGTTTTCGATGGCGTACGCGAGCGCTTGCGGCGCAAAAGCGGTCGCATCCGTCAACGCGGCCCCGACTACCTGACCTATGCCCTGATCGACTCGATCGTCGACAGCTATTTTCACATCCTGGAGCAGATCGGCGACCGCCTGGAGGAGCTGGAAAAAGAGCTGCTCCGCCAGCCGACCCAGGCGACCCTGCAACAGGTTCATCAGGTCAAGGGGCAGTTGATCTACCTGCGCAAATCGCTCTGGCCGCTGCGCGAGTTGACCAATTCGCTGCTGCAGGATGAATTTCCCCTGATCCACGAATCGACCTACGTCTTCCTACGCGACCTCTACGACCATTGTGTGCAGATCATCGACACCCTGGAGACCTTCCGCGACACCGCGACCGGGCTGATCGATCTGTACATGTCGAGCATCAGCCACCGGATGAATGAGGTAATGCAGGTTTTAACCATCATGGCGTCGATCTTTATTCCGTTGACCTTTATCGCCGGCATCTACGGCATGAACTTTGACGTGATCCCGGAGCTGAAATGGCGCTACGGCTACGCCATGGCCTGGGGGCTGATGCTCAGCTGCGCGGCTGGTATGCTCTGGTATTTCAAGAAGAATAAATGGTTTTGAATCTGCAGGAGGACCATTATGTCGCGCACGCTTCTCTGTCTGCTCTTTATCCTCCAGCTCGTAAGTGGTCCGCTGGCCGCAAACGTCGAGCCGGCGGCCGAGACTGAGAGTTTCCCGGGGATCAGCGAAGTGATCCCCCGGGCATCACAACTGAGCGACCGACTCAGCCAGGCCCAGCAACGCCTGCAACAATACGCCCAAACCGATTCCCTGAAGAATCAGTTGCAGGAGGAAAAAGAGCGCTATACCAGCCTGCAGCAGCGGCTGGACAGCTACGGTTCGGTTGAAAGCTGGTATTTCGATCGCCAGCTGGAGGTCAGTTCTCAACTGAAATCGCTCAATACCGCCCTGAAAAACATCCAGCAGCGGATTTCCAGCCAGCTGAAAGAATCGGATCTGCTCCGCAACGAGCTGCTGACGGAGAAAAGCTACTGGCAAAACTGGCAACAGCAACTGCAAAATGACAACCTGCAACTGCCGGACGAAACCTTCCAGCGGATCCAGGAGCAAACCGCCAGTGCGCTCAAACTGGCAGAGAAAAACAGCCAGCCGCTCGTTGAACTTCAGCAGCAGGTTTCTGCAATCCAGCAGCTGGTTCAGGAGCAGGTCATTCAGCTGGAATCAGCCCTGAAACTGCTGCGCAAGAACCTTTTTCAGCGCAACGGCCACTCCATGCTCAGCAGGAGCTATTGGCAGCAGTTTGACGCCGACCTCTGGCAGAGCGCGCAGCAGGAAATTGCACTCAACCTGGAGGTGCGCGAAGAGTTTTTCAGCCGCAATGCCCTGCTGATCTGTCTGCAGCTGCTGCTCGCCGGCGCGGTCGCCACCCTGATCTACCGCTATCGGGCGATCATCGCCCAATCGAACCGCTGGCAGATCCTCAGCAATCATGCCCTGGCCACCGGCCTGTTTGCCGCCATCGTCTTTTTGAGTTTTTTCTATCAGGGAATGCCGCCGCTGTTCCGGCTGCTGCTGGCCTGCCTCGGGCTGCTTTCCGCGGTCCAGCTCAGTATCGGGCTGTTGAAAAGCCGCGCCTTCAGCGTCTACCTTTACAGCTTTTCACTGCTGGCCCTGCTCACCCTGGCGCTGCGCCTGATCGGCCTGCCGCTCCCCTACTACCGTGCTTACCTGGTGCTGCTCTGCCTGCTGTTGCTTGCGGTGCTGTTCGTCCTCTGCCGCCAATTCGAGGCGGCCGGCAGAAAAGGACTTTACCTGCTGCGGCTGATGGGCGCGCTGATCCTTGCGGCGCTGATCACCAACCTGGCCGGCTATATGACTCTCTCCTTCCGATTGCTGGAATCTTCCATCGAGTCGGTGGTGGTGATCCTGTTTGCCGCCCTGGCGTACCAGATCGGGCTTGGCGGGCTGGCGTTTCTGCTCGGACGCCTCTCTGAGGGCCGTTCGGGGATTGTGACGCGCTTCGGCCGGGACTTCCAGCATCGCTTCGAACGGATCTACTGGCTGGTCCTGTTCGGCTATTCCTGTTTCTACCTGACTGCGGTCTGGGGCCTGTACAGCTCACCGGGCCAGGCCTGGGACGCGCTGACCGGATACTCCTGGACAATTTCCAATTTCGAGTTCAGCCTGGCCACGCTGCTGCAACTGGTGCTGGTCCTTTAT
This sequence comes from uncultured Desulfuromonadales bacterium, assembly GCA_945787335.1. Classification (GTDB taxonomy): domain Bacteria; phylum Desulfobacterota; class Desulfuromonadia; order Desulfuromonadales; family Geopsychrobacteraceae; genus Malonomonas. Next base: position 30,953 of record CALZHR010000063.1, on the reverse strand, counting down.
CTCAGTCTGGAAGTGTCCTGGCTGCTGCAGATCATTCTCGACCGGCAGCTGTTCGACCGCCGGCACTACGACCGCGGCGTCCGCGATGCGGTTAAAAAGCTGCTCCACTACACCCTGGTCCTGATCGGGTTTCTGTTCGCGGCCGGGGTGGTCGGTTTTGAACTGCGGAACTTCATGGTGCTGGCCGGGGCCTTCGGCATCGGCATCGGCTTCGGCCTGCAGGATATCGTCAACAACTTCCTCAGCGGCCTGATTCTTCTGTTTGAACGGCCGATCAAGGTCGGTGACGGCGTTTTGGTCGATGGTGAATACGGCAATGTGCTGCGCATCGGCCTGCGCTCAACGGTGGTCGAGACCCTCGACCAGGCCGAGCTGATCGTCCCGAACTCGCAGCTGATTTCACAGAAACTGACCAACTGGACGCTTTCCACCCGGCGGGTCCGCGTCGTGATTCCCGTGGGGGTCGCTTACGGCAGCAATCTGGAACTGGTACTGCAGATTCTCACCGAGGCGGGCAATCAGCATCCCGAAGTTTTGAACGAACCGAAGCCATCACCGATCTTCGTCCAATTCGGTGAAAGTTCTCTTGATTTCGAACTGCGGGTCTGGGTCAGCAACGTTGATATCCGGCCACGACTGAAAAGCGAAATACTGCTCTATGTCGACAAACGCTTCCGGGAAGCTGGCGTCGAGATCCCCTTTCCGCAGCGCGACCTGCATCTGCGCTCGGTCACTCCGGGACTGCTCCCGACAAGCGACCCAGGCGAGTAACCCGCAACAGCCGGAAAAAAAAGGCCGCCTCGAATCGAGGCGGCCTTTTTACTACAGCGTTCAGTGCATTAATCAGTGAACAACGTCTTCATCCTTATGAAAAGCCGGCATGATCTTGTTGATGAAATAGAACAGGACGAACGGGGTGACCATAACAGTCAACGCACCGAAGAAGCCCTCTTTGAAAGTTTCCGCATCGTGCGGAATGATCGGCAGATGATAGTGCATGAAACCGGCGAAGCTCAAGGAGAACGCCTGGCCACCGATAACAACATTCCAACGCATCATGAACACCCCGAACAGCACCAGGGCGCAGGCGATGGTGGTCCGTCGGACATTCCGCCCGGGCAGAATCATCATCAAAAACGGCACCACGTTGCCGAGGCCGTACTGGAGGATGAAGATCTTGGTGAAGTCACGATCGAGAAGGACTTCGCGCAGGATGTCCCAGGATTTCACCTGGGTGTAGCCGCGGAAAATCATATCGAGGATTTCCAGGGTCACAGCCGCGATCATGAAGTAGAGCAGGTAGTTGGAGACCATCGAGACCTCCTCCTGCTTGGCGCCTTCGAGCTGCTCAACGGTCGGAGCGCCCGGATCATCGGCCCAGCGGGCCATCTTGCGCTTCGCCATGAACTTGCGGATTTCCTGGGTGATGACGTAACAGAGGATACACAGGGCGATCCCGGAGACAACCGCCGAACAGATGAAGATAACCGGCATCAGCGGCGTCATCCAGAGGGCGTTCGCCTTGACCGAACCGAAGATGAAGCCGGCATAGCCGTGCAGGAAGCAGGCAACCGGAATCCCGATGGCGGCCATAGTTGAACAAGCCTTATGGTCTTTTACCTGGGCTTCCTTGCTGGTATCCATGGCCCCCAGGGTCAGAGCGGTGAAGAGCGCCAGACGGCCGATATCGAACACGCTCTTCAGCTCCTGCGAGCGGATCTTCTCAACCTGGCGGACAAAATAGACCCGGTAGACGAACCAGAGCTCCGTCGCGACGATGCAGGCGTAGGTGGTAAAAACGATCCCGAAGGCCGCGATCGCCGAGGTGAAGTGCGGCGTCATCATGACGTTTATCCCTCGAAACGGCTGCTGCAGGTGCAGCAGCAACGGCATCATCGCCACCGGTAACAGGGCAAAAGAAAAGACCAGGGAAAATTTGGCGATCTCCTTGAGCTTCTCGACGTGGAACACGTGATAGAGCGAGGAGAGCACGAAGGCCCCGGCAACCAGGCCGGTCATGAAGGGGTACATGACGATCTGGATCGACCAGTAGATATATTCATTCGGCAGGACGAACAGTTCCTTTATCGTCCAGGCTTCCCCGTGGACGATCATATCTGCGGCATGTTCAATCATGGCTAGCGCACCTCCTGTGCGAGACCGATATAAAAGGCCTGCGGCCTGGTCCCGAATTCATCTTTAAGAACCCCGACCCGCTCATTCAGGATGATCTGAGTGTTCGGGTCATTGATATCTTTGATATTGAGCATCTTCCGCGCCCCGAAGGGGCAGGCGTTGACACAGGCGGTCTCCAGCCCCTTGGTGATGCGATGATAGCAGAAGGTGCACTTGTCAGCGACATGATCGGTCGGGTGGAAAAAACGCGCGCCGTACGGACAGGCCATGATGCAATAGCCGCAGCCGATACACCATTCTTTATCGACCAGAACCACGCCGTCATCGGTCTTGTAGGTCGCGCCGACCGGGCAGACCTGGGTGCAGGGGGGCGTCTCACAGTGGTTGCAGAGTTTCGGCACGAAAAACGCCTTACCGACATTGTTCGGATCGATCTCCTGAAAGTTACCCTGGCCGAGGTCGATGCGTGACTCGGTGTAGCCGTTGAGGGCGCCGTCCGGGCTGTCGATGTAGCGCCGGTCATCCTTGGTGTAGACATAGCGCTCAACCCAGGTGCGGGTTACTTTGGCGTTGAAGGGGATATCGTTTTCCGTTTTGCAGGCCTTGACGCAGAATCCGCAGCCGACACACTTATGCGTGTTGAGCAGAAAAGCCCAGTGAATATCAAGGTTTGCCGCCAGGACTTCCTTCGGATCGACAAACTCGAGAGCCGAGAGAGGGACCGAGGCGCCGGCCACAATCATAATCGAATTTTTCAGAAAATCACGCCTCTCCATGATTACATCTCCTCCAATCTCGGGTTGTGCGGATCGTGACAATCGACACACATATCGTCTACGTTGTGCTCTTTCGGATCAATGCCGGGGATCCGCTTCCGCTCACTGGTGGTGTACGGCAGATCGGTGTGACAGCGCAGACAGACATCGCGGCCGCGGTCAATCACCAGGGTCTCCGGGTCTTCAGGGTGATCAAACGCCGGTCCGTGGCAGTTTTCACAGGCGATCGTACCGTGCAGGTCTTCGGTCCGGATCTCCACGACATCGCTGTGACATTCGCCACAGAATTCATGCATATTGGTTTTACCGGTATCACTGTACTTGACCGGCTGAGCTTTCCATTCCTCTTCATTGGAGAGGCGGTGGTAAGAGTACATGAATCCACGTTCCCCGGAACCAAAGTCGCTAGGAACGTAGAAGAGTCTGAATACCAGGATTCCGACCACCAGCGCAAGGACCGCAAATAGCGGTCGCCAGACATGATTTTTCACTTTTTATTCCTTCCTGATAGATGGCTGCTTTCAAAAAATAATGTGGAAATATTCTAAAGGTTTTCAGTCGTTATCTCGCTGAAAAACAGTCCGCTGAACCTCTCGTTACTCACGCAAGAAGCGGAAAAACTGTCCTGCCGGCCGAACAGGCCTGGGCAGTCTGAACGATTTTCGGTGTGCAGTTTCACCATTTTTAAATGGTGCCTGAGAGCAAAAAGACTTGGTAATTTATTGGGATGATCAGGGCTGCAGCCATCCCGAAGGACCCACAAGATCTGGGCGATCTCAATCTTTCCGGCAGATGATGGCGTTGAATTTAGAAAACCTGAGCTGCGGCCAGAAAACAAACTGTTTGGCTGAGTATAAACAAAGCATTCAGTCTTAAATTGCCGACCTCATCACTGCAGGATGCCAGCCATAACGCCGGATGACATACCGTCAAATCCCTAGAGGCCTGTAAAATATTATTTTATTATTTCACTGTCAACAGCAAAAAACTTTTTCTGTATTATTTTAACAAATGTTAACCGTGGATTAAATAAGCAGATTCTCCTCTTTTCCAGATGAAACGAACGCATAATTCAGGAAAGACAATTAATTTTCGCAAACCAAAAACTCCGCCTTTTGCCCGAACAAAAAAGCCCGCGATGGTAAAAAATATCATCGCGGGCCATCTATCTGCGGTCTTGCGCTATTCAGCTATTCGCTGTTCACAGCCTCTTCCCGGGCCTTCTTGCCGATGAAAAACATCTGGTCGCCGATATGCGAACCGACACCATCATCGGCGACGTGAAAGTCGCCATTGAGAATCGGGATCGCGACCCGCAACAGCATGGTGAAAATCAGCAATCCCGCCGACCAGATCCCCATACTGACGAGCAACTCAATCCCGGTCGGGGCATATTCGTAGATCTCGTGCAGGACATCCGGCACGAACCCGGGGATGACGAGCCCCATGCCCTTTTCAATGTACACCCCGGTAAATATCAACATGCAACCAATGACCAAAGTGACGTTGTTTTTACGGGTCTCAGGAATCAGGAAGATAAAAAACGCGGAAATATTAAAGATCAGTGCTGTCCAGATCCAGGGAACCAGTGCGTTGTGCCCATGCAGACCCTGCAGCAGATACTCCAGCGGAGCCAGGTGAACGCTGCCGGTATAATACTCCTTGAAGACTTCCGCACCGAACAGAAAGAGGTTGATGAACATGGCATAGGCGATCAGCTCGGCCACCTTATGTATCGCCTCGTCCTGAATCCTGAACTTGGTGTATTTGCGGATCAGCAGAAACAGGAGAATCATAAACGCCGGTCCGGAGCAGAATGCCGAAGCCAGAAAGCGCGGCGCCAGAATCGAAGCATTCCAGAAGGGGCGCGCGCCCAGACCATTGTAAAGAAAAGCGGTCACGGTATGGATTGAGATTGCGGCCGGAATCGAGAGCAACAGCAGTGGCGTGGTAAAAGACTTGTTCGGCACCCGCTTGTAATAGGTCTCGTAAAGAATATAGACAGCGATCACCAGGTTCAGGGTCAGGTAGATATTCAGCACCACCACGTCCCAGGCCAGCAGCGATTGTGGAAAATTCAGCAGGCCGATCTTCGGGATCAGGTGCCAGAAACGATCGGGCCGCCCGATATCGACGGTGACGAACATCAGGCACATGCAGATCGCCGAAATCGCCAGCAACTCGCCGAGAACCGCGATCTCCTTGATCGGCTTCCAGTGATAGACGTAGGCGGGTATCACCAGCAGAACCGCGGCGGCGGCGACACCGACCAGAAAGGTAAAATTGGAGATATAAAATCCCCAGGAAACCTGGTCTTTCATTGCCGTCACAGCTAGCCCCTGATTCAACTGATAGAGATAGCCGATGACGCCAAGTCCGGCCAATCCCAGAAGCGATCCGACCCAGATATAATACGCCTTGCTCCCTTTGCTGATCAGGACCAGGGTCCCCATAAAAAACGACCAGATATTTTTCATTGGTTCACTCCACTCAGGTTAGGTCGCATAGAAATAGAAGAATTTCGGCTGGGTGTTCAATTCTTCTTTCAGAATAAAGACCCGCTTGTTTTCAATCAGGTAGCGCATTTCACTTTCCGGATCGTTCAGGTTGCCGAACTTCCTCGCCCCCACCGGACAGATCTCCTCGCAGGCCGGATAGCGCCCCGGCTGCTCGCGGGTCCGCTGGATGCAGAAAGTGCACTTCTCAACCACGCCGATCGGACGCGGCCGGTTCCCCAGGTAGTGAGTATCAGGGTTCAGCTCGTCAGCAGGCACATTGGCCTTGCCCCAGTTAAAATGACGGGCACCATAAGGACAGGCAGCCATGCAGTAACGGCAGCCGATACACCAGTTGTAATCGACCACGACAATTCCATCCTTCTCCGGCCAGGTCGCCTGGACCGGGCAGACCTTGGTGCAGGGCGGATTAGAGCATTGCTGGCATTGAACCGGCATGTAAAAATGGCCTTCCTCCGGAACCGTTTGCGGGTTGTAGTAATGCTCAGCATACTCAAGGGCCGTGCCCTTTTCCTGTTCCAGCTGCAAGACCCGAATCCAGTGAATCTGCGGATCGCGCGACTGATTGTTTTCTGCCACGCAACCGTAAACGCAGCGGCGACAGCCGATGCAGCGCGACAGGTCAAGGCCATAGCCGTAGGTGACCCCCTCGATGGCCGGGGTCGCCTTGACGCTGACCTCCTTGCCGAACTCCTGGGAGTACTCCTTGGTCAAGCGAGCCAGAACCTGTTTCAATTCATCCTTGCTCAGTTCCCGAAAATGTTTCTGAAAAAACGCCTCCCAGACCGAGGCCGAGGCATTGCTGGCCGGCAGAGCCAAGGCCGCAACACCTGTCGCCAGGCCCTTCAAGGCCGTCCGACGATCGATTCCCAAAGCTGGTTGTTTGCAACAGTTCGACATATATCTTTCTCCATCGGATCCAGGGGTCGGTTAGTGTCGGGCTTCTCCGGGCCGCACCGGCGGCGGGAGAGGCTTCATTGCCTTAAATGCGGGATCGTGCGGATTGTGGCAGTGGGCACAGAGCAGATACTGCTTATCACCATTCCAGTAACCGGTCCGCTTGCCATGAATCCCAACCTTCCAGTCCCGGAACTTGTCACCATGGCATTGCCCGCAGAGACGGTAGGACTGATCAAAGGGGATGGTCTCACCACTGACCAACCGCAGCACATCGCGATCGTCCGGATTGTGACAGTCGAGGCACCAACGCTGCCCTTCGGCATGATTCAGCACGATATCGGTATGCATATCCTCCAACTCGCGCCGCTGCGGGTTTGTTTCCATCTCGCCATGGCAGTCACTGCAGGGATATATCCCCTCGGAGAAAGGCGGCGCGGGCACCGGAAAGGTCTTCTCCGGCTCGCGGTTGCCCGCCTGGTAGGGGCGCAACAGGTCGGCCGCCGGCTTCTCCTCGACAATCAGGCGCCCGGAGCGGTCGAAATATTTCTCTTTGGCTGCCTGCACCGGTCCGGACAGCACCAAAAGGAGCACGGCCAACAGGCCGGAGCCCAAAAGGGCAGTCAGTCGTCTGTTTCGTTTCATCGATACCTCGCCGTCAGTAGGAAACCCTGGCTCTTTCAGGCTGCAGCCACAAACATGAAAGGCGCAGACTGAAAACAGCTCAACAGAAATAAAATAGGTTTTTATTAATAGACCAGATTAAAGGATAGCAGTTGATCGTTCACAGGCCAACAGGCTGAATAAAATTTATCTCTTCAGCGTTTTCACTGTGATCCGAGATTCTTAGTCGCTCTCGACAATCTGGCAGGCATATCTGAACCGACGTTGCCTGGACAACGCCCCAATACCCTTCGCAGCTGACCGCATTCAGCATCTCACCGAGCAGGGAGTCGCGATTTGACTGAGCATGCCGCGCAATGGCCAATATATAGAAAAGCGTTTTACGAATCAATAGGTCTATTTTTAATATTTTTCAAATTGCTGTTTTTTCGAGCCATTACCGTCAAATATTGTTATATTGACAAGGACAACAATTTACCCCTGCTCTTTTCTGCCAAACAAATAAAATCAATCATTTACACCGTCGTCATTTAACGGTATTGAGACTGCAAGATAACCAAGCCGTAGCGACAAATTCACTCGCCGCAACCTGGAGTCAATACATGTCAACAGAGCACCACCCGCTTGAAAGCAGAGTCACCCAGCTCGAAGAGGAGATTCGCGCCCTGCGCTCGCGGCTGGACCTTCTGGAGGGTCTGCCAGAGACACAGCAGCTTAAAAGTGAAAGCAAAAAATCCAAGATTCAAAGCGCCGTGAAAGCAGAAAAGTCGGAAGAGGTTCTGAACTGGGCTGGCCGCACAGCGCTGCTCCCCCGGATTTCGAGTCTCTGCTTTCTGCTGGTCGTTGCCTTGGGCCTGCGCACCATGAGTGATGGCGGCATCATCGGCATGGAGGTTGGTGCCCTTTTCGGCATTATTTACGCCGGTTCCCTGCTCGGTGGCGGCCACTACCTTTATCGGCGCAACAGCTCGCTGGCCCCGGTTTTCTCGCTCGTTGGCGGCCTGTTAATGTTCAGCGTCGTGTTCGAAACCTATACCCGCTTCAAAGCGATCCCCATGGAGATGGCCTATCTCATCCTGGCCGCCACCGGGGTCTGCATGGCCTTCACCAGCTATCGCCACAAAGTCGCCCTGCCGATACTCGTCGGCACCCTGGCCATGTGCCTGACAGGGGTCGCGATTGACTATCCGACCCCCTTCTTTCCCTACATGGGCCTGCTGCTCTGGGTCGCCAACATTCTTGGCTATTTTGCCACCAGGCTGAAACGCAGCTCCTGGCTCCGCTGGATCCTGATGTTCACCACTCATTTCATGCTGCAGATCTGGGGGTTGAAACTGGGTATGGTCGTGCTCCGCGGGGAGGATATGCTTGAACCGCTGGCGCCAGACTGGTTCCTGCCGATCGTCGCCCTGATCGGCTTCAGCTTCATGTTCATCTCGCTGTTCGGCATTGTCCGCACCCCGGCCGGAGAGAAAATCTCCAAATTTGATTACATGCTGCCGAGCCTCAATGCCGCCTGGTGTTACGTTATCGGCATGTACGTCATTAACAATCCGCCCGATTTCGGCGGTGGGGCGACTGCGGCAGCGATCCTGCATTTCTTCATCGCTTCCTGGCTGGCCTCTCGGCAGGCAAGCGGCGCCCCAGGCACCAATACCTTTATCGCCGGCGGCACAATCCTGCTCGCCTTCTCCCTGCCGGCGCTGTTCGGCAGCATGCTGCTCCCGCTGCCGATCTACTCGGCCCTGGCGCTGGGGATTGCTTATTACGCCCGGGAGTGGGACAGCGGCGGCATGCGCTTCACCTCCTACCTGCTGCAAGCCTATGTCAGTTTCATAATGACGGTCCAGCTCGGCGGCGAAGGAGTGAGCAATGACCCACTCATTGCCCTGACAGTGACTGCCATCTGCGGCCTGCTGGGCCTGGCTCACTATCGCTTCTGCCGTAAAAATCCTCCCGCGGAAAAATCGCGATTCTTCTCAGAGGTCGACAAAAAAGACCGCACTGCCGTTTTCGTACTGCTCGCCGGGTTGGCAGACGGCTATTTCATGACCATGGTCCTGGTCTTCCAGGGGCTGCTGCACTACAGCAAGGAGGCCTTTGTCCCTGAGTTCATGGCGATCCAGTCGGTTTCGATCAACGGTGCGGCGACCGTGATTATGATTCTGGCGCTGCTCTGGCAGCACAAGGAATTGCGTAATGTTTCGATTCTGGTCACGATCATTGGCGGGGCCAAAGTTTTCATGATCGACATGTTCAACCTGACCGGCGTCCCGCAACTGGCCAGCGTCTTCTCGTTCGGCCTGGCGGCGGCGCTGATCTCCATCGCCCTGGGGCGGATGCAGATTGTTGAAAGGCGCCAGGAGCAGAAAATTCAGGCGCCTAAGCTCGAAGAACCGGCGCAGTGACCACCCTTACAGCAGCACAGGAACCCTGTCCAGAGGCAATAACAACAGCCGCCCGGACAAAGCGAGCCGGCGGGAATGGGGTCATGCAAGTCCACCCTGCCGGCTTGTACGGCTCATACCGCCGGCCGATTTCGTAAACACCTGCAACCAAAACAAAGGCTGCAGCCACCGAAGCACCAAGGGCACGAGGAAAAGCTCTTTAACGCAGCGACGCTGAGTAGGGGATTTCGCAGAGATAGGCAATCATCTTTCTCTTTGTAGTATTAATTAAAAATTGATTCTTTTTTTGGCCCTGACCTTCTCTGCATCTCTCCGACTCCGCGTTAATGCTCATGATTGTCCCTGGTGTTCTTGCTGGCCTAGTGGCTATCCTTCTTTTTGATGGGTCACAGAACCGATAAAAAAAGCCCCACCCGGACGAACCGGATGGGGCTTTATCAATCACTCGAGAACGATTGCCTACCAGGCTTGTTCCAAGCCTTTCAGCACATCATTCAGATCGGTCTTCACCGAACCGAGAATCATGTTGGCGTACTCGCTGTTATGCACGCCGCTGGTTCCATCATTCTTGACGAAACGCAGGTTGTAAATGGCCTTCTGATAGAGTGCCCAGAGCTCCTCGGTGTTGCGCTTGCGCGTGTCCGCCTCTTTGAGTTCGGTTTCCACATGAGCCCTCAGTACCTTCAGCTCTTCAATCTGTCCCTGGGTTTCACTGGCCCAGTCGTTGAAGATATCGACATACTCTTCTTCATGACAGACCACGCAGGTCTCTGCGGTCGGACGGAACTGACCGGTCTCAGCGCCGGTGTGGCAGCCTTCGCAGTCGATATCAGCGGCATACATCAGACTGTATTCACCAGCGACGCCCTTGGCACCCCGGCCTTCGTTCATTGCCACCTGAGCTTCGTGGCAGGCCTTGCAGTCAGCCAGTTGCGGGGCCGAGGAACCCTCGTTCTCAGCGTGACAGACCAGGCACATGTTCATCCGGTCGGTCTTTGACTGCTCACGGTGGATCAGCCCGAAGTGGCAGTTGTTGCACTCCATCTCGAACGACTCGATATGGAAGGCGTGGTCGAAGTGAGACCCGCCGACAAAGGTTTCCTCCATGATATCTGGCAGCCCCTTGCGCATCCGGAATTCAGGGTTCTTCACCGAGTCGAGCATCCGCATCTCGACGAGCTGCATGGTGTACTTGTGCTCTTCGCGGTATTGCTTGTTCCCCTCATCGGTGTGGCAGAACAGGCACTGCAACGAAGGGACCAGGTCTTCGTCCGGGTTTTCGAGGATCTTGCGCTTCTCTTCCGGGGTAATCGTCACCTGGAAGTAGAGGTCTTTCAAGCCGCCCATCTTGGCTTTCATGTAGCCGAAGACTCCCGGCTGGCCATGACAATCGAGACAGGAGACGCCGGCTTCGGCGTGCCCGGAGTGTTCCCAGGAATCAACCTCGGCCAAGGCCCCGAAACCCTTTGCCGGGTGACAGAGATGACAGAATTCAGGCTCTGATGTCATATGCAGAACCTGCACATTGACATAGCCGAAGGCAACAATCAGAACAACTGTGGCAACCGTCACCAGAATCAGATGCTTACGGCACCAGGTTAAAAAATCCTTGACGCTCATACCCATGACGCTTTTCCTTTTCGGCTTGACCCGCTTTACTCACTGAAATAATTAGTGAAATAAAAATAAGAGCGGGCAGTTCGTTCCGAACGGCCCGAAGACTTGAACGGCAAAACGCCTAATAATTACCCAATATGTGGAAAAAAAGCAAATAAAAAGTTGGCCTTTGCAACATAAATGCAACACGGCACCGTCAAATGGCTGCACACTCTTCCGCACAGCTCCGCACTGAATGAAGAAAAAAAAATGGGCGCCCTTTCGAGCGCCCGACAGCATGTCTTCCCCAACTGTATTCGGTATATATCCTAAAGCAGTCCCTCGGTCAGATGCCGGCAGCCAGATTCGCGACACTGGGCCAGGCCACCAGCACCGCAATGCAGACCAGGGAGCCGGCCAGAAGTGCAGCCAGAAGGCAGAGCCACAGATTGACAAATCGGCTGGTGACCGCTTCCACACTGACATTTTTCAGCGGTCCTTCTCTGGCCGGAGTGACAAATCTGTTCCGGCTGGCAACCGTCTCCATGAAAATTTCTCCCGGCGACAGAAGCCAAATCATATTCAGTATCAGAGTGATGCATAGACTTAATGACCGCCATGAGCCGCTTCCTCGATTCCGTTGGCGCGGTTGTAGCCGATCACCCCGATGTGGCAGCTGGCGCAGCGACTGTTGGAATCGAAGGCGGTATCGCCATCGTGGCAGACGCCGCAATAGCGCCCTTCGCTCAAGGCCAGCATGTTGTAGTCGGGCTGTGCCTGTGCGGCTTGGGCTTCCATTTCAAAGACTCCATCATGACAGCTGTCGCAATCCATGCCGGCTTCCTCGACATGGAAGGTGTGGCTGAAGACCACTCCGACCACCGGCTCGGTGTAGATGATATCGTAGTCAGGGTAGCCGTCGTCACTGGCGGCGACCAGGCCTGCGCTGAACGCCAGCATGGCAGCCAGAGCGGTGATTATGAGTAACGTAATCCGTTTCATGGAACTTCCTCCTTGTTATTGGTCAGCGCTTAACCGCCCTGGTTAGCCTCTGGTGTAGAAAACGTTCGGCTTGGTTCCCGCTTCGGGACGCAGCACCCAGACCGTCCTGGAGACAGTGTGCACTTCCTTATAGACCCGGTCCCGCTGGTTCGACAGGTCACCGAACACCCGCACCCCGGCGGGGCAGGCATCGGAGCAGGCGGTCAGCTTCTCGCCCTTGCTCAGGCGGGTATCGAAGCAGAAGTTGCATTTATCGACCGCCCATTTTTCCTCATTGAAGTAACGGGCATTGTAGGGGCAGGCCAGCTGACAGGAAAGACAACCAATGCACTTGGAGGTGTCCATCATGACGATGCCGTTCTGCTGATTTTTATAGGTCGCCTTGGTCGGACAGACCCGCGTACATTGGGCGACGTTACAGTGGTTGCAGAGAACCGGCAGAAACTCGCGCTTCTGGTCGATGCCGTCCGGAATCGGCCGCTCGAGAATCTGAGTCCGGAATCCATAGTTTGGGACCTTGTTGGTTTCCGCACAGGCCGCCTTGCAGAGCTCGCAATCGATGCAGCGGTCGATGTGCATGATCATGCTGTAGTGCGGCTTGTAGGGGTATTTCTCGGCAAATTGATTGGCCGAGGCAAAGGCCTTGTCGACATTCGAGGTCACCGACAGCAGGCTGCCGCCAGCGAAGACCCCGGTGACCACCAAGCCCATTTTCAGGAAGCCGCGACGCTCTTCGACGGACAGATTCTCGACCCCTTCGTTGATCAATTTATCCAGTTTCAGTTTCATCTTGTTCATCTTCATCTCCCTAAGGATGTCAGGATTAAATCTGTCCGTCGCCTAATGCTCTTCGACTTTGTGGCCGTTGAAAATCTTCTCGCCCTGCAGGAACAGGAAGCCGACCAGGCCGAAGCCACCCAGGACCACCACGATCTCATTGAGGGTCGGGAAATACTTGAGCAGCTCGGTTGAGCCGGTCACCCCCAGGTCGTGGTAGACCGGGATCACCTGGCCGACGATGACCATGTTGTAGCGCATGAAGAAGGCGCCGAACACCATCAGGGCCGAAGCCACCAGCATCATACGCATCCTCTTGCCCCCGGAGAGAATAAACAGGACCAGCGGAGCAATCAGGGTCATCAGGATCTCACCACCCCAGAAGCTCAGGGCGTAATCCCCGGTCAGCATCGCCATCACCCCGACATACTGGCCGTTCGGCATCCCGGCCAAGGTCGAAACAGTGCGCCAGATGGTGAAGAAGAGAATGACGCAGATCATCAGGATGGCGACCTTACGGCAGGCCGACAGACAGGTCTTCATCTCCGGGGCCATCTCTCCACCATTGATCTTCTGCGCCAGGATGCAGAAGAAGATCAGCGCCGCCGAACCGACCATCACCGCCGAGGTGATAAAGAAGATCGGCAGGTAGGGCCCATGCCAGAATTCGCGGCCGTTGAGCAGGCCGAAAACCCCGGCCAGGTTACTGTTGGCGGCGATCTCCGCAATTACCGTAATGAACCCGGCGACGATCGCGACCTTATGGGCATTGATCTGCAGGCAGATGAATTCAACGATCATCAGCCCCAGGGCGACACCGTAAAGGGTCCCCATCCACCAGATGTTCGAGGTCAGATTCGGTGAGATGATGTTGTAGACCATCATCCGGATCGGCACCTTGATTTCGGCGGCAATGACAAAGAAACCGGCCAGCAGGGTACAGATCGACAGGAAGCAGGCCCGCTTGGCGATCGGCAGGAAGGTTTTACTGCCGAAGATGTGGCCGATCGAGGAGACCAGACACAGGCCGGTCGATGTGACCACGAAGAAGATGTAGGTCGAAATCAGCACCCCCCAGGAGACCTGCCGGGTCACGCCGTAAAACACGTGGTGCCCGCCGATAGTCGCCTGCAGACCGGCCACCGAACCGGCAAACAGCAACATTGCGCAGATCGACAAGGAAAGGTAATAAGCGTTACTGCCAGTTTTGAGTCGTCCGACCAGGGCGCTCTCCAGTGCGTTGAGCGTCATGCCGGAGATCCGGGAACTACTTGCCATGCTGTCCTCCATTCCATTTGTAATTGCTTCGTATGGTTTCGAAGCGGTTAACTTTCGGCCCGTACCTGCTTCGGGCAGCTCAGACTTTGTTGTAAACTCCGCTGGCCGGCCCTGATTGCCTCGTCGCGGTCATCAGGCAATTCGGACTGCCATTATCATTCGCCGCTTTCGCGGTCTGCAGTTCATGCTTTTTCCAGGCATCGAGGACATCGCTGACCAGCCCGCAGACGCCGTGGCAGATCTTGATTCCGGCCTGGCTCAACACCCGGAACGCCTTAGGTCCGGTCTCACCGGTCAACACCAGGTCGATCTCGAGTTCCTTCATCATTTCCGCGGTGCTGCTGCCCGCGCCATTGGCCAACGACCGATTTTCACTGTTGTCAACCGGCAGCCAACTGTCATCCTCATCGCAGTAAACAAGGAACCAGTAAGCGCGCCCGAAGCGTTCATCGATATCACTGTAAGGCGTTGGACCGCGTGCTGAGATGGCGATTTTCACTGCTGCTCCCTTGTTGCCTCATGGCCAATTGCTGCGCCCTGAAGCAACTGTAATCTTCGCCCGCAAGACGAGCGAACCAAGTGCTGATCAAGTCGTCACTATCACTGGCTTCGGCCTGCCAGTGCCAAATTCCCAGGTGCCGCAACTCCAGAACATATTTCGGGGCCATATCGGTACTGAGCACCCCTTGTACACCCTGCGATCGCAGCCAACTGGCCAGGCTGCCAATCTGTTGTCCGGGCCAGATCTTCATTGTTTGATAGCAGATATGCCCTTTTACCAGGTCGACCTGAACGAAAAAATAGATCCGGCTGAGCCCCCGTTTTGGCATCAGCAGCGCGCAGTAGTAGGGGACTGCGACCCAAATGGTATTTTTTTCGCTCACCTCGTTCATGCCGCTCTATATTCCAACAGCTGTGCCAAATAACTCGAGATGTATATTTTTTTTATTTTTTCAATACTTTCAATTACTTATCAATCAATCCGACTTCTTGCTCGACTAATTATAAACAAGCTCTAACTGTTGCACTTGCAACGCCAGAGGCTCCAAATCCTCCAACCAGATGGGTGAATTATTTCCCCTTAGTGTTTTCTGCGTCATCACAAGCGAAACCTTTTCTCATCTTTTCAGTGAGTTAGATATCATTTGCGATCACGCTTCGCTTGTCCGTTGCATTCAGGGGTTGCATTGCATTGCATGCAACATCTGCAACCCGAACCAGCAGCAGCTCTCCTCACTCACCCGTCTCCACAGCCTGTCGCGACCCCTGGGTGCATAAGCTCTGGTTGACATCTGCAGATCGACAGGTTAATTTTCATTCACACGCCCTAAGGCTTCTAATTAATAGTCCGCCCTTTCTGCAGAGATTTGTCTTTGCTGCTCAGTTCTGGAGACCCGTTGATGCCCAATCGCACGCTGCTGCTCCTCTTCTTACTGATGATGTTTTGCGTCGGGCCGGCCAGAGCCGAAACCGGGGTGATCGAGATCTACACCATCCCCGATGGGCAAAATGTTTACCTGAACGGTATCTTTGTCGGCCACACCCCTTACACCGACCCCGATATCCCGATCGGCGAGCACAGCATCAGCGTCACCAGCCTCGATGGGACCATGTCGCAGAACTGGAGCTTTGTCGTCGACGAACTCACCCCGCTGATCAAATGGTTTTATTTTGAGGATCCGCAACCGGCCCAGTTCAGCGGCACTCTTGAGCAGCCGTCGGTCGACAGGGGTTATGGCAACGTCCAGTTCGCCAGCATCCCCAGCGGCGCAACCATATTTGTCAATGGCCAGCAGCTGACTCAGACTCCGGCCAGCTACCTTGACGTGGCGATCGGCAGTTATCAGGTGGAGTTCAAACTGGCGGGAAAGACCCTCTCAGGGAGTTTTCGGGTCGAAGATGGTGAAACCGGCAAATTGATCGCCGATTTTGCAGAGAACAAGCTGATTGATAAATGGCGGAAGGAAAAATCGAAGACCGAACGCATGCAGAGCGCCGCAGAGGAAAAAGCCGAGCGGCAGACCGAAGAAGAGCACGAACGCATCACCAGAGAGCGGCTCAAGGTCTACAGTGCCGAAGAGCGGCGGCAGATCCTCAATGCCCGGGATACGGTCTTCACCATTGTCCCGGTCGAGTATATGTACAAGACCAATCGGACCTATTACTACAACTCCATGAAACTCGATCCGAAGCTGGTGCGTTTTTATAAACTGCCCTACGACAAGGTGACGCTGGAGATCAAGAACCTCAAGGCGCGCGAATCTCAGCTGATCGGAACCTATTTCGAGGGAGACTATGTCTTTCGCTACGGAAAGCATATTCGTCGCGGCAAACTGAACAGCAGCGACCTGAGCACCAGCAAGTTCAAACTCTACAACGACATCGTTATCAAACTTCGCTACGACCCCGACTCGTCCGGCTACGGCAAAGGCGAAGGGCGGGTCTTTATGAGCATCCGCTAGGAAGAAAAAAGCGGCGGTCTCGACTAGCGAGACCGCCGCTTTTTTTCAGGTCAGGTCCAGGCGCTTCATCCAGCGCCAGAGGGTTGTCCGTTCGACCCCGAATTCCTGCGCCACCAGCTGGCGATTGCCGTGATAGCGGTCCAGTACCCGGGCCAACTCTTCGGCGCTCGGACAGCCACGCGCGCGCGGCCGGCGGGAAACCGAACTGCCACCATCCTGCAGATAATCGGGCAGCAGATCGATGCCGATCTCGCCGTTTCGACAGAGGATCACCGTCTGTTCGACTAGGTTCAGCAACTCACGGATATTTCCGGGGAAATCGTGCTGCATCAGCTGCTGCATCGCTTCCGGGCTGAAACCGCGAATCTTTTTGTTATATTCCTTGTTCAGCCGGTTCATCGCCAGGTCGATCAGCAGCGGAATGTCTTCCTTGCGATCGCGCAAGGGGGGAATGGTAAAACCGACGACATTGATCCGAAAATACAGGTCGCGGCGGAAGCTGCCTTCCTCGACCATGGCTTCGATGTGGCGGTGGGTCGCGGTGATGAAGCGCACATCCGCCTTCTGCGGATGCTTTGCGCCGAGCGGCTGAAACTCGCGATTCTCCAACACCCGCAGTAACTTGACCTGCAGGGCCAGCGGCAGGTCGCCGATCTCATCGAGGAACAGGGTTCCGCCCTGGGCCATCTCAAGCCGCCCGGGACGGTTTTCCATCGCTCCGGTATAGGCCCCGCGCTTGGCACCGAAGATCTCAGCTTCGAGCAGCGGCTCAGGCAGTGCGCCGCAGTTGACGATCACCAGCGGCCCGTCCCGACGGGAACTGAGGTCGTGGATCGCGCGGGCGAACAGCTCCTTGCCGGTGCCGCTGTCGCCGTGCACCAGAACCGTCGCGTCGCTGGCGGCGATGTCGGGCAGCACGTTGAACAGGCTGTGCATGGCCGGATTGCGGCTGTAGATCCCCTGAAAGCTGTAACGCTCCTTGACCTGCTCCTGCATCTGGGCAATGGTCGACAAATCGCGAAAGGTCTCGACCGCTCCGACCACCTGCCCCATGCCGTCGCGCAGCACCGATGCGCTGACCGAAATCGGCACCTTGCGCTTCTGGCGATCGACAATCTCAAACTCTCGGTTGACGACCGATTCTTCCGAAGCGATCGCTTCGAGCACCGGGCAGCTGTTTGCACAGACCTCGGAACCGAAGATTTCCGAACAGGGGCGGCCGATCACCTCATAGCGCGAGAAACCGGTGATATGCTCAGCCGCGCGGTTGAACGAGGTGATCCGCCGGTCCAGGTCGACCGAGATGACCCCATCGGCGACGCTGTCGAGGATCGTCTTACTGACGTAAGTTTCGTTTTCCGGTTGACTGAGACTGGTCTGGATGAGCTGATCGAGATCAAGGTAACGACTGGTCATTTATCTGCCTCCAACCAAATCAAAAAAACGATAAATGCAACATAAATATTGCAATTGCAACATATGCATCATAGCGCGATTTCACTGAGGGTGCAATCTCCACCTTCCTTAAATCGATATTTTTAAGTCCTTAATCGGTCACTTACGGAATAAACCCAACGAATCCATCCGTCCTGAACAAACGGCAATGCAACATTTCTACGCAAAACAAATAAAAAAAGGGCGAACCCGTTCGGGTTCGCCCTTTTTCTCATCAACTTGTAAAGTCGATTATTTCGCCAGCAGCTGCATCACCTGGTCGGTGAACGGGTTGGCGAAGAGGATGATCATGGCAACAACGAAGACGTAGATTGCCAGGGACTCGATCATCGCCAGACCGATCATCATGGTGGTGAGGATTTTACCGGAAGCGCCGGGATTGCGGGCAACGCCCTCAACGGCCGATTTGATCGCCAGACCCTGACCGAGGCCAGTACCGAAAGAACCGATTGCCATGCCGAAACCGGCAGCGATCATGCACCATGCGAAAAATTCCATTGTTTTACTCCTTCATTTTCTGTGGATGGATTGTTCCTATAAGCTATAGGACTTAACTCGTCGCCCTTGCGAAGAGTAAATAACGTATTAGTGAGCTTCTTCCAGCGCCCCGGCAATATAGATCATCGCCAGCAGGGTGAAGACGAAGGTCTGAATGAAGGCGATCAGCACCCCCATCAGCATCATCGGGATCGGCAGAAACAGCGGCACCAGAGCCAGGAAGATCATCAGCACGATTTCGTGGCCGTACATGTTGCCGAAAAGACGCAAGGAAAGGGACAGCGGGCGGGCCAGGTGACCGATGATTTCAATAATGAAGATCAGCGGCGCCAGCCACAAAATTGGCCCCATGAAGTGTTTCAGATAAGCCGGTCCGTGCTTCTTGAAGCCGATCACATGGGTCATAACGAACACCGTCAGCGCCAGCGCGGCGTTGGTGTTCAAGTTGGCGGTCGGCGGGTAGAGGCCGGGGACCAGTGCGATCAGGTTCGACACCAGGATGAACAGTGCGAAGGTGGCGATCAGCGGGAAGTAGGCTTTGCCCTCTTCACCCATGGTGTCCTCGATCAACCCCTCGACGCCGGTGACCACGGTTTCCATGAAGTTCTGCAGGCCGGTCGGCACCAGGTTGATGCTGCGCGAAGCCAGAAAGGCCACGACAATCAGGATGACCATCACCAGCCAGGTGTAGGTGACGTGCGGACCCAGGTGCAGGTGAAGCTGCTGCTCAAGCCATTCAAGGACTAAAAAAGGATGGACCATCTTTTACATCTCCTCGTTAGATCATCCGCCGGAAGGTCGTCCACATAATGTTGACGACCACCACCGACAAACCTGCCGACAACGCGACCGGGTTCACGCCTCCCTTGGCGATCAGCAGGAAGATAGCAGTACCAAGTGCTGCCAAACGTACGATATAAGTCATTTGAAAACCCCGTGCGGCACGCCGATCGGGATTCGCCAATGTTTTTACCAACGACCGATAAAGCCAGCCGTAAGCGATGATCGCCACCAGTCCGCCAGCGAGCACCCCTTGCGTCACGGAGACAGAGCGCCAGAGCAGGCTGCCCAGAACCAGCAGCGCCAGGATGTACCAGTTGCGCCGGGCCATGTTCGCCAGCAGTTGGTCATCCCTGTCCGTCACCGGCTTCGTCCGAGTCTTTCTCATCACTGCGCTGCTGCCTGCGCAGCTCCCGCGCCGTCAGAATATAAATGTTGCGGAAGCCGGAAACAATCCCCAACATCAAAAAAGCCAGCGTCAACCAGGGATCGGTGCCGAGCCACTTGTCGAGATAGTAGCCCATGGCCAGACCGATGAAGGTCGCGGCGACCATGGAGATCCCGACGCTCGACAAAAAGCCGAGTGATCTGAAAAGTTGACGTTTGTCTTCAGCCATTTTGAATTGTATACAGCATACACTCTGCCGTAAAAGCGGATCTTGAATACCATAGTGCCCCCGCCAAGTCAACCGCAATCTGGCGATTATGCAACGCGTGCAACACGACTCTGCCGAGGGGCTCTGTCAGTTTCTATAATGCGGCGAAAGAGTTCTCCGCCGCGGCGATCGTTTTGTCCAGGTCCTCGGTCGAATGGGCAATACTCATAAAGCCCGCCTCGAACTGTGAGGGTGCCAGATTGATGCCGTTATCGAGCATGTTGCGGAAGAACCTGCCGAAGGTCTCGGTGTCGCTCTTGGCCGCATCGGCGAAAGAGTTGACCGGCCCGGCCTGGAAATAGGTACAGAACATGCCGCCGACCCGCTGCCAGCAGGTGGCCAGACCGGAGCTGCCCGCGGCCTGCAGCAGGCCCTTCTCCAGGTAAGCGCTCTTCTCTTCGATCTGCTGGTAGAAACCCTCTTCTTTAAGCAGCTGCAGGGTGGCGATCCCGGCGCTCATCGCCAGCGGGTTGCCCGACAGGGTCCCGGCCTGATAAACGCCACCCTCCGGGGAGAGGGAGTCCATGATCTCCTGCTTGCCGCCAAAGGCGCCGACCGGCAGCCCACCGCCGATGATCTTGCCGAGGCAGACCAGGTCGCCGCGCACATTGAAGCGCTCCTGGGCGCCACCGAAGGCGACCCGGAAACCGGTCATCACTTCATCGATGATCAGCACAATCCCTTCGGCCGTGCAGAGTTCGCGCAACCCCTCGAGAAAGCCGGGAACCGGCCCGACGCAGCCCATGTTACCGGCGATCGGCTCGAGGATGATGCAGGCAATCTCCCCCTTGTTCGCGGCGACCATCTGCTTGACTTCAGCGAGATCGTTGTAGGTGGCGGTCAGGGTGTACTTGGCAAAATCGGCCGGGACCCCTGGCGAGGTCGGCACACCGAAGGTCGCCAGGCCGCTGCCGGCCTTCACCAGCAATGAATCGGCGTGCCCATGGTAGCAGCCATCAAACTTGAGGATCTTGTCGCGGCCGGTGTAACCGCGTGCCAGCCGGATGGCGCTCATGGTCGCTTCGGTGCCGGAAGAGACCATCCGCACCTTTTCGATGTTCGGATACGCCTCGCGAACCAGCTCGGCCAGCTCGGTTTCGCGGGCGGTCGGGGCACCAAAGGAGGCGCCGCTGGCCGCCGTCTGCTGAATCGCCTCGACCACCTTCGGATGACAGTGGCCGAGAATCATCGGCCCCCAGGAGCCGACGTAATCGATATACGCGTTGCCATCGGCATCATAGATTTTACTGCCGGAGGCTTTCTCGATAAAAATCGGGTTGCAGCCAACCGACTTGAAAGCCCGGACCGGACTGTTCACCCCGCCCGGGATGACGGTTTTGGCCTGCGCGAACAAGGCTTCAGATTTCTGATGATTCATAGCACTCCCTGGAGATGTCTGTGGGTTTAGCTGCCGAAAGAAAACCGGATTATTTCCTGTTTAAAGATCAGTCCGCCTTCGTTATCACAGCCACTCGACACTGTCAAGAAAGCAGCCGGTCCGACGAAAGGAAACTGCTTCGCTGGACGAGAGGCAGGAGTTTGCTAATATTACAATAATCACCCAGAATTTTATATAATGACGTTCTATTTAATGTTGACCTGTACGTAAAGGTAGGCTATAGACAGACACTGAAACTGACCTGAATTGACTGTCGAGATGTTTCTTGCCGGGCGCTCAAGCCCACCTGAAAGGAGTGGACGATGTACGCAAAACTGGGTTCTGTCGTTGTGTCTCTTCTACTGGTTGCCGCACTAGCGACCTCGTCACTGGCAGCGGGGTTTGCGATTATCGAACAGTCGGTCTCCGGGCTGGGCAATGCCTTTGCCGGCGGCGCGGCCGGGGCGGAGGACGCGACCACGATCTTTTTCAATCCTGCCGGCATGATGCGGCTCGAAGGCCAACAGCTGATCGGCGCCGGGCATCTCATTGTTCCCTCGGCCGAGTTCAAGGCCAGCAGCGCCATGAATTCCTCGGGCAACGCGATCAGCGGAGGAAATGGCGGCGATGCCGGCGAAACCGGCCTGGTGCCGAACCTCTACTATCTCAACCGTCTCAACGACAGCTGGGCCGTCGGCCTGGGCGTCAATGCCCCCTTCGCCCTCTCGACGGAATACGGGCGAACCTGGATCGGCCGCTACCACGGGGTCGAATCGGCGGTGACCACCATCAACATCAACCCCTCGCTCGCCTATAAGGTCAACGAGAACTTCAGCGTCGGAGCGGGTGTCAATGTCCAGTATATCGAAGCAACCCTCTCCAGCATGGTCGATGGCCGGGCGCTGGCGGCATCGCCGTTCAGCAGCCCGGCAACCGATGTCTTTGTCGAAAACGAGGCCGATGACTGGTCGCTCGGGTTTAACCTGGGCCTGCTTTATGAATTCAACAACGCTACCCGCATCGGCTTCGCCTATCGTTCGGAAATCAAGCACGAGCTTGAAGGCACGACCAAAACGGCCCTGCCGGCGGCATTTGCGCCCAGCATGATGGCCCAGGCGCTGTTTGCCAACCAGGGCGTCAACGGCAAGATCACCCTGCCGGCGACGGCTTCCCTGAGCCTCTACCACAAGCTCAACGACAAATTAGCGTTGATGGGCGATGTGACCTGGACCGGCTGGAGCTCCTTTGACAAACTGGTCCTTAATTTTGAAGGTGCTGGAATCGGTGGCGCCCCCTTTACTAGAACCGACGAAAACTGGGACGACACCTGGCGGGTTTCGCTCGGTGCCAGCTATTATTACAGCGAGACTCTGACCCTGCGCGGCGGCCTGGCCTTCGATGAAACCCCGATCCCGAGCGCCGAACTCCGGACACCGCGGATCCCCGGCGAAGACCGCTACTGGATTTCTCTCGGGGCCGGCTACACGATCAATGAAAACCTGGTCTTCGACTTCGGCTATGCGCACCTGTTTGTTTCTGATTCAGATATCAACAAAACCGTTGCCGAGAATCCGAATCTTGGCTCGCTGGTCGGCGAATACGAAAACTCCGTCGATATCGCCAGCATCCAGCTGAGCTACCGGTTTTAAACCAATCAGCAGCTCCCCCTTCAAAAAGGGGGAGTTTTTATCCAGCGACTTGACGTGAACGTAAAAGTAATCAAAATAGTGGTAGGAGATAGCTTCAATGATCAGCCCGCCGCAGCATGAAAAACTTTCCTGCCACTCGCTGCCGCAGATGTTGCGCCAGGCGGCGCTTCAGCACGCCGGGAACAAGGCGCTCAGCTACAAGCGCAGCGGCAGCTATCTCACCCTGAGCTACCAGCAGTTCTACACCCGGGTGCTGATGGCGGCCCGCGGGCTGCGCAAGGCCGGGGTTCGGCCTGGAGATAATGTTGCGATTTTCTCCGAAAACCGCGCCGGCTGGGCGATTTCCGATTTCGGTATCCAGGCGGCCGGCGGCGTCAGTGTGCCGATCTACGCCACCAATACCGGCGTTCAGGCGGCTTATGTGATCAACCACTGCGGGGCGAAGATCGTTTTCGTCTCGGGCCGCCTGCAGTATGAAAAGCTGCTCGGCGTGCGCGACCTGATCCCGCAGGTGGAATTGATCGTCTCTTTTGAGCGCTTTCTCGGCGACCGCTGCCTGCCGGTCTACACCCTCTATCAGCTCTCGGAGATCTCTCACCCGCTGACCGACGAGGAAAAAAACCGGATCGAGAGCGAGATTGAAAGCATCGGCCCTGAAGACCTGGCGACCATCATCTATACTTCAGGAACCACCGGCGATCCCAAAGGGGTGATGCTCAGTCAGAACAACCTGCTGCAAAACGGTATGACCGGCCTGCAGCACCTGGGTGGCATGGACCGCGGGGAAACCTTCCTCAGCTTTCTCCCTTTGAGCCATGTCCTCGAGCGGACCGCCGGCTACCACGCGGCGCTGATGACCGGCAGCCACATCGCCTTTGCGGAGAACGTCAACACGGTGGTCGAGAATATCCTCGAAATCAAGCCGACGGCGATGGTCAGCGTGCCACGGCTGTTTGAGAAGATCTATTCGCGGATTTACGAGAACGTCCATCTCAGCTCGCCCTTAAAACGCAAACTGTTCCACCGGGCGGTCGAGGTGGGGCGGGACTATGTACAGAAGCGCTACATCGCTCAGCAACCCCTCGGGCTGCTGGCCAGCAAGTACCGGTTTTACGACCGGCTGGTATTTCGCAAGGTGCGCGAGAAGTTCGGCGGGAACTTACGCTTTTTCATCTCCGGCGGCGCGCCGCTGGACAAAACCATCAACGAGTTCATGTGGATTATCGGCATCCCGGTCTTCGAAGGCTACGGGCTGACCGAAACCAGCCCGGCGGTCACCCTCAACAACCTGCAACAAAACCGCTTCGGCTCAGTCGGCACCGCCCTGGCAGGGACCGAACTGAAGCTGGCTGCCGACGGCGAGCTGCTGGTCAAGGGCCCACAGGTGATGCGCGGCTACTATAAAAACGAAAAAGCGACCGCGGAGACGATCGTTGATGGCTGGCTGAAGACCGGCGACATCGCCCGAATTGACGCGCAGGGGTTTGTGACCATCGTCGACCGCAAGAAGGAGATCATCGTCACCGCCGGCGGCAAGAACATCGCCCCGCAGCCGCTGGAGAACCAGCTCAAGCTCGACAAGTACATCTCCCAGGCGTTCGTCTACGGCGACGCCAAGCCCTGCCTGGTGGCGCTGCTGACACCGAACCTGGAACGGCTGATCGAGCTGGGACATCAGGAGCAGCTGGACTACCTGGCGGTCGAGGAGCTGGTCGCCAACCCGCGGGTACTGCAGCTCTACGGCGAACGGATTGCGCAGTTCAACCGCAACCAGCCGAGCTACCAGACGATCAAAAGGTTTGCCCTGCTGCCGCGGGAATTCTCCATCGAAGGGGGCGAACTGACGCCGACCCTGAAACTGAAACGCAAAGCGATCTATTCCCTTTACCAAGACCGGATCGATCAACTCTATCTGGCAGTCGGAGGAGAGAAATGAGGCAAATCAATCGTGTCGCCGTGCTCGGCGCCGGGGTGATGGGCGCCACCATCGCCGCCCACCTGGCCAATGCCGGACTCGAAGTGCTGCTGCTCGACATCGTTCCGAAACAGCTCAGCGCTGAAGAAGAGGCGCAGGGGCTGACCCTCGAGAGCCCGCAGGTGCGTAACCGGATCGCGGCAAACGGCCTGCAGGGACTGTTGAAAATGAAATTGGCGCCCCTTTATCTCAAGGAGTACGCAGCGCAGATCGCCATCGGCAATTTCGCGGATGACCTGGCGAGGCTCAAAGACTGCGACTGGGTGATCGAGGTGGTCATCGAGCACCTGCCGATCAAGCTTCAGCTGTTCGAGAAGCTCGTCCCGCACCTGAAGCCGGGCGCGGTACTCTCCACCAACACCAGCGGCCTGTCGATCAACGCCATGGCCGCAGCGCTGCCGGCGGAAGTGCGCAAGAACTTTATCGTTACCCACTTCTTCAACCCGCCGCGCTACATGCGGCTGCTGGAGATCGTCCCCTGCGCCGAAACCGACCCGGCCGTGGTCGAGGAGATGGCCGAGTTCATCAGCCGCCGCCTCGGCAAAGGGATTGTCTACGCCAAAGACACCCCCAACTTCATCGCCAACCGGATCGGCGTCTACGCCATCTACAAAGGGATCGAACACATGCTCGAGATGGGGATGACCGTCGAGGAGGTCGACGCCATCGCCGGTCCGGCCACCGCCCGCCCCAAATCGGCCGCCTTCCGCACCGCCGACCTGGTCGGCATCGACACCCTGATCCATGTCGGCAGCAACTCCTATGAGCTGCTCACCGACGACGAGGAACGCGAGGTCTTCAAGGTCCCCGCGTTCATGCAGCAGATGGTCGAAAACGGCCTGCTCGGCAACAAGAGTAAAGCCGGTTTCTACAAGAAGGAGCAGATCGACGGGCAGAAACAGATCAGCTTTTTCGATTATCAGAGCGGCTCATTCAAGCCGCTGCAGAAACCGAAATTCGCCTCACTGGCGGCGGTGAAAATGGTCGACGATCCGGCGCAGAGGGTGAAGCTGGTCGTTGAAGGGAAAGACAAGGCCGCCGACTACGCCTGGAGGACCCTGCGCGACACCCTGCTCTACACCGTCAACCGCATCCCCGAGATCGCCGATGACCTGGTCAACATCGACAACGCCATGAAGTGGGGCTTCAACTGGGAGATCGGCCCCTTCGAGATGCTCGACGCCATCGGCGTCGCCAGGTTTGTCAACCGAGCGGAACAGGATGGGCTGGCCGTCCCTGCAGCCCTGAAAAAAGTCGAGCGCTTCTACCGCTTCAACGAGGCCGGGCAGAAGGAGTACATCGACCTGGCGAGCGGCCGTTATCGCCCCTTCCCCCTCAAGCCGGGGCAGATCAATCTGCAGATCCTCAAGAAATCGGCCGGGGTGGTGGAAAAAAACCCCAGCTGCTCGATCGTCGACCTCGGCGACGGCGTGTTCGGTTTCGAGTTCCACTCGAAGATGAACACCATCAGCGGCGACATCCTGACGATGACCCACAAGGCGATCAAACGCGCCGAGCACGAGGGGGTCGGGCTGGTGATCGGCAACCAGGGGGCCAACTTCTCGGTCGGCGCCAACCTGATGCTGCTCGCCGTCGCGCTGGCCGAGGGGGCCTACGAAGATATCGACCTGATCGTGCGCGCCTTCCAGAAGGCGACCATGGCGGTCAAGTACGCCAAGGTGCCGGTGGTGGTCGCCCCCTTCGGTATGACCCTCGGCGGTGGCTGCGAGTACGCCCTGCATGCCGACGCCATCAACGCTTTTGCTGAAACCTACATGGGTCTGGTCGAGATCGGCGTCGGCATCCTGCCGGCCGGCGGCGGCACCAAGGAGATGTGCCTGCGCGCCGTGCAGCTGGCGCAGCAGTACGAGCTCGACCCGACGCCGTTCATCTTCAAGTATTTCAAGCAGATCGGCATGGCGACCGTCTCCATGGGGGCGGCCGAACTCTATGGGCTCAACTACAAGCGCGAGGGAGATAGCATCAGCATGGATCTTGACCGGTTGCTCAGCGACGCCAAGCAGAAGGTCCTGGCCCTGGCCAGCAACTACCGCCCGCCGACGCCGGTCGAGGCGCTGCCGGCCCCGGGGCGCAGCATCGCCGCCAGCATCAAGAGCAGCCTCTGGAACATGCAGCAGGGGGGCTACGTCACCGCATACGAACAAGAGATCGGCGGCATCATCGCCGACGTCATCTGCGGCGGCGACGTCCCGGCCGGAACCCCGATCTCAGAGGACTACCTGCTGCAGCTGGAGCGGGAGGCGTTTCTCAGGCTCTGCGGCAACCGGAAGACCGCCGAGCGGGTTCAGCACATGCTGAAAAAAGGCAAGCCGCTGCGCAATTGATTGTTCAAATGTAGGGGCGAGCCGGTGGCTCGCCCGATCAACGGACAACCGCTCACGACCGCGGGCGACCCACCGGGTCGCCCCTACGGAGGATGATAAAGATGAAAACAGCTTACCTACTTGCCGCCTACCGCACCCCCGGCTGCCGGGCAAACAAGGGTGGCTTCAAGGATATGCGTCCCGATGATCTGGCCGCCGCGGCGATCAAGGGGCTGGTTGAGCGCACCAAGATCGATCCCATGCAGATCGATGACGTGCTGATCGGCTGCGCCTTCCCGGAAGGGGAACAGGGGATGAACCTGGCGCGCATCGCCAGCATGAAGGCGGGCCTGCCCTACCAGGTGCCGGCGCAGACCATCAATCGCTTCTGCTCTTCAGGGCTGCAGACCATCGCCAGCGCCGCTGAACGGATTATCGCCGGCTTTGCCGACTGCATTATCGCCGGCGGCGCCGAATCGATGAGCATGGTGCCGATGGCCGGCAACAAGTACAGCGCCAACCCGGGCCTGATGGCCGAATGGCCGGAGGCCTTCACCGCGATGGGGATCACCGCTGAACTGGTCGCCGACAAGTACGGCATCGGCCGCGAGCAGCAGGACGAATTCGCCGTCGGCAGCCACCACAAGGCCGCCGCCGCCATCGCCGCCGGCCGGTTCGCTGACGAGATCATCCCGGTCGAGGTGGAAGAGACAAGAATCGTTAAAAACAAACCAAAAACCGACAAAAGGCTGATCGCCATCGACGACGGCGTGCGCGCCGACACCAGCCTGGAAGGGTTGGCCAGGCTCAAGCCGGCCTTCAAGCTGAACGGCACCGTGACCGCCGGGACCAGCTCGCAGATGACCGACGGTGCGGCAGCCGTCCTGGTGGTCTCCGATGAGTTCCTCAAGCAGATCGGTGGCAAGCCCCTGGCGCGCTTCGTCGCCTTCGCCGTCAAGGGGGTGCCGCCGGAGATCATGGGGATCGGCCCGATCGACGCGATCCCGGCCGCACTCAAAATGGCCGGCCTGAAACAGAGCGATATCGGCCTGATCGAGTTGAACGAGGCGTTTGCCGCCCAGTCGCTGGCGGTGATCAACGAACTCGACCTGAACCCTGAGCTTATCAACGTCAATGGCGGCGCCATCGCCCTGGGGCACCCGTTGGGTTGCACCGGCGCCAAACTGACCGCCACATTGCTGCATGAAATGCAGCGCCGCGACAGTACGTACGGCATGGTCTCCATGTGCATCGGCGGCGGCATGGGCGCGGCGGGGATTTTCGAGAAACTTTGATCGTTTATTGCCCGGGCGCCGATCAGGCGCCCGAGAGGAGAAGCGAGGATGAAGATGGAGAAACGGATCTTGAAAGGTGGCGAGTATCTGATTACCGAAACCGACTGCCAGGCGGTTTTCACCCCGGAGGATTTTTCCGACGAGCAGCGCGCCATCGCCGAAACCACCGAGCAGTTCGTCGAGAACGAGCTGCTGCCGAAGATCGAGGAGATCGACCAGCAGCAGTTTCAGCTGGTCGTCGACGGGATGCAGAAGTGCGGCGAACTGGGCCTGCTGATGATCGACGCCCCCGAGGAGTACGGCGGCCTGGAGCTCGACAAGGCGACCAGCATGCTGGTCAGCGAAAAGATCGCCCCCTCCGGCTCCTTCTCGGTCGCCTACGCCGCCCACACCGGCATCGGCACCCTGCCGCTGGTCTACTACGGCACCAGCGAGCAGAAGGAGCGCTACCTCGAGAAGATCGTCAGCGGCGAATGGCTCTCAGCCTACTGCCTGACCGAGCCGGGCTCAGGCAGCGACGCCCTCGGCGCCCAGGCTTCTGCGGTGCTCTCCGCAGACGGCAAGCACTACCTCCTCAACGGCACCAAGCAGTACACCACCAACGGCGGCTTCGCCGACCTGTTCACGGTGTTCGCGAAAATCGACAAGCAGCACTTCACCGCCTTTCTGGTCGAGAGAGACTTCGAGGGTCTGATCGTCGGCCCCGAAGAGAAGAAGATGGGGATCAAGGGCAGCTCGACCACCCAGATCATCCTCGACAACTGCAAGGTGCCGGTCGAGAACCTCCTCGGCGAGATCGGCAAGGGGCACAAAATCGCCTTCAACGTGCTCAATGTCGGCCGCTTCAAGCTCGGCGCCTGCGTCACCGGCGCCGCCAAGCACGCCCTGGCCGAAGGGCTCAAGTACGCCAACGAGCGCAAGCAGTTCGGCAAGACCATCGGCTCTTTCGGCGCCATCCAGGAGAAGATCGCCAATATGAGCGCCGACATCTACGCCTCCGAGTCGCTGGTCTACCGCCTCGCCGGGCTGCTCGACGACAAGCTGGCGACCATCGACAAGTCGCTCGACGATTACTACGTGGAGTACCAGAAGGGGATCGAGGACTACTCCGCCGAGTGCGCCATCTCCAAGGTGTTCTGCTCCGAGGTGCTGGCCCGCGTGGTCGACGAGGTGGTCCAGATCCACGGCGGCTACGGCTTCTGCAGCGAATACCCGGCCGAGCGCTTCTACCGCGACGAGCGGATCAACCGGATCTTCGAAGGAACCAACGAGATCAACCGGCTCTTGACCACCGGCATGATCCTGAAAAAAGGGATGAAGGGGGAGCTGCCGCTGCAGGCCGAGGCGATGAAGGCCTTCGAGGCGCTGATGACCCCCAGCTTCGAGGAGCTCGACGAGGAGATTCCGCTCATCGCCGAGAAGACCCTGCTGAAGAATCTGAAGACGCTATTCCTGATATTGTCTGGCAATGCTGTTCAGAAATTCATGAACAAACTGGAAGATGAACAGGAAATCCTTATGGCGGCGGCCGATATCGCCATCCAGATCTTCGCCATCGAGAGCGCCCTGCTGCGGGCGGAAAAGATCCTGCCACAGCTGAGCGAGGCCAAGCAGCAGCAGCTCAAAGCCGCGCTCAAGGTCTTCACCTTTAACGCCACCGAGGAAGCGGCGTCCGCAGCGAAGAAGGGGGCCTACTTTATCGAGGAGGGGGATAACCTGATGATGCTCCTGTCCGGGGTGCGGCGGTTTACCAAGTATGATGCGAGCGGATTGCTGCAGGCGAAGCGTTTGTTAGCGGCGGCGGCTTTGGAAACTGAAAAATACTTGTTCTAAAAGACGAAAGCAGCCAAGACCTCTGCCCTGCCGGACGGGCTCAAACTTTTGCTTGCCCAAAAGCTTGGATCAAAAGGGCACCCCCATGCCTCCGCCCGCTGGCGCGGGAGCCTGCGTTCCACGGTGCTTTCGGGGCCGGGAGAAAACTCGCTGCGCTCGAACAGTCTCCCGGCTGTTTCCCGAAACCTCCGCTCCACTCCGGCGGAGGCAAAGGGGGGGAAGGATTTGATTTTGACCTTCACTCCCGTATGACGTAGCCGGAGTGCAGTGGAGCTTGGCAGGAATTCGCGGGGCAATGTCTGAGCCGCAGGCGAGTTTTGTCCCGAGCTGCCAAGCGCAACGAAACGCAGGGAACCCGCCAACGGCGGGCAAGGAGTCGGGCGTCCTTTTCTGCTTACTCTTTTGTGAAGAGACAAAAGAGTAAGGCGCCGAGCGGGGGCGCAACCCCGCGGTTTTCAGTTATTAATTTGGAGATTCGGCGACCAGACAGCTATTCTGCCCTGCCGGGTGGGCCCAAACTTTTGCTTGCCCAAAAGTTTGGATCAAAAGGGCACCCCCATGCCTCCGCCCGCTGGCGCGGGAGCCTGCGTTCCACGGTGCTTTCGGGGCCGGGAGAAAACTCGCTGCGCTCGAACAGT
>CALZHR010000062.1 GCA_945787335.1 uncultured Desulfuromonadales bacterium | reverse complement strand
GCCTGCAGCAGATTATCTGTCTGGCAGGGAGTGTCGGCCGACTGGTTACGCAATGCAGTCAATCGGTTCTGCTTGCCGGCAGTAAACCCGGCGAGCAGTTTGTTTCCGCTCGCGGAATGCCCCAGCGCCAGCCAGTGCTCGTCGGTCGCGATCAGTTCCAGATCGCAATTTCCGGTGGTTAACGGCAAAAAACTGCTGTCCGCTCCTGCGGCGCCGGTCAGGCCGATCAGCAACGCTCCTTTGCGCCTGCGCAGATAGAGATCGTCTGTCGGCGGTGCCGTGAAGAAACGATCGAGAAACGCAATTCCGGCCAGATCGGTGCGGTCCAACCCGAACAGCGCCAATGGGTTCCCTGCCGCTGGAGTGGAAAGCACTGCGCCGTCGGGGCGAATTTCGACCATCGTCTCGGTTTGCGGGAAAAAGAACTCGCTCGGCTTACGCTGTAAGCGAGTGCCGGACAGGGACAGGGGGCCGCTGCCGTAGGCGGCCAGTTGGCGGGTGCCGTCCTGAAGCAGTTGCGGGACCTGCAGGCGGTAGTCGGCAGCGACTTTGCCCAGCAGCCGTTCCAGGTC
This sequence comes from uncultured Desulfuromonadales bacterium, assembly GCA_945787335.1. GTDB lineage: Bacteria > Desulfobacterota > Desulfuromonadia > Desulfuromonadales > Geopsychrobacteraceae > Malonomonas. The sequence continues at coordinate 1,350 of CALZHR010000062.1, read as the reverse complement.
GGTGCCAGTCAGTTGTTTCAGCATGGCTCAAGCCTCACCGCGCAGACCTTGAACTCGGGAATCCCCGATTCCGGATCAAGGGCATTGTTGGTCAGGGCATTGGCGGCTCCCTCGGCAAAGTGGAAGGGGATGAAAACCTGGCCCGGTGGCACCTTGTCCGTCAACCGGGCGGTGCAGTTGATGGTGCCGCGGCGGCTGCTGATGGTGACGTTTTGCCGTGCAGCGATTGTTAGTTTTATCGCATCATCAGGGTTGATTTCGACAAAAGCGCCCCGTTCCTCCCGGTCGAGCAGGTGGCTGCGCCGCGTCATACTGCCGGTATGCCAGTGAAAATAGCTGCGCCCGGTGTTGAGAAAAAACGGGTATGCGGCGTCAGGTAACTCCATGGACGGACGAAAAACCACCGGGCTGAAAAGCCCTTTGCCGCGCGTGCAGTTGGCGACATGCAGAATCGGCGTACCTGGGTGGCTGGTCTCCGGACAGGGCCACTGCAGACCATTTCCTTCCAGGCGGGCGTAGTTGACGCCGGCGTAGCTGGGGGTGAGTCGGGCAATTTCGTTCATGACGTCCGCCGGTCCGGCATAATTCCCTTGCAGGCCGCAGCGTAGCGACAATTCGCAGAGGATCTGCCAATCTGGCCGCGCAGCTTCCGGCGGGGCGACCGCGGTGCGGCAGCGCTGCACACGGCGTTCGGTTGAGGTAAAGGTGCCATCCCGTTCCGCAAAGCAGGCTGCCGGCAGGATCACATCCGCCAATATGGTCGTTTCGGTCGGGAAGATGTCGACCACGGCGAGAAAGTCGAGTTGTGCCAGGGCCTTTTCGACCTGTCGCTGGTTGGCATCGGAGAGCATCGGGTTTTCACCGAGGATCAGCATGCCGCGGATTTTTCCCTCTGCCGCCGCTTCGATCGCATGGGTCGACATCAGCCCGGGTGTCTCCGGCAGCTCCACCCCCCAGGCGGCAGAGAACTTCAGCCGGGCCGCCGGGTCGGCCACCTGCTGGTAGCCAGTGTAGACATCGGGCAGGGCTCCCATATCGCAGGCGCCCTGGACATTGTTCTGGCCACGCAGCGGGTTGACGCCGGTTCCGGCGCGACCGAGGTTACCGGTCAGCAGAGCCAGGTTGGAGACCGCCCGCACGTTGTCGACGCCGTGACTGTGCTGTGTGATGCCCATCGCGTAGACGATCATCGCGCTATCCGCTCGGACGAAGAGCCGCGCCGCCTCGATGATCTGGTCCGGCATTAAACCAGTGATTTTCGCCACAAGATCCGGGGTAAACGGCTGCAGAGATTGTCGCAGCGCGGCAATATTCTCCGTTCGCTCGGCGATAAAGGCGCTATTCTCCAGT
>CALZHR010000061.1 GCA_945787335.1 uncultured Desulfuromonadales bacterium | reverse complement strand
TCAGTCAGGCGGCGATCCCGGTCGATGAGATTATGTCGGGCGGACCGCCGCGCGACGGCATCCCGGCCCTGACCTCGCCGAAGTTTGTCAGCGCCAAAGCGGCACCCCAGCTGCGGCCTGACGAGCAGGTCATGGGGGTGTTTCTCAATGGCGTCGCCAAGGCCTATCCGACCCGCATCCTCTCCTGGCACGAGCTGGTCAATGACTATTACCGCGACCTACCGGTGCTGGTGAGCTGGTGACCGCTTGCCTATGCGGGAGTCGTGTACTCCCGACAGATCAAGGGCAAGGAACGCTTCTTTGGCGTCTCCGGGCTGCTCTATCGCAGCAACGTGCTGATGTACGACAAAAAGACCGAGTCGCTCTGGTCGCAGATCAAAGGCGAAGCGGTCACCGGAGAGCTGACCGGCACCCGGCTCGAGGTGCTCCCCTCCACCCTGACGACCTGGCAGAAGTGGCGCCAGCAGCACCCGGAAACCGAGGTCCTGACCACCGAGACCGGCTACAGTCGCAACTACGACGTCGATCCCTACCTCGACTACTACGAGCGGCAGAGCGGCTTCTGGTCGTTCTTCAAGCTGGGGCCGGGGGAAAAGGAGAAGGAGCTGGTGGTTGGCGTCGTCATCGACGGCCAGGCCAAGGCTTACCCGCTGCGAAAAATTAAAATAGCCGGCCGGATCGCTGATAGGCTGGCCGGGACCGAGCTGACCCTGAGCTTTGATAAAACCACCGACGCCCTGGCAGTGACTGACGCGCAGGGGGACAGCGTCGAGCAGATGACCGTCTACTGGTTTGTCTGGAAGGCGATCTGGCCGGAGACCGGGAGGTTTTGAGTTTAGCTTTTGACCTGCCCTCCCGTGTGACGCAGCCGGAGAGCAATGGAAGCCTTGCAGGAGTTCGAGGAAAACTGTTTGAGCCGCCGGCGAGTTTTACGAGCGCGCGCAACCCCTCGCCCTTAAAACCTTTAGCGGATCAGCACATGAAATACAAATTTGAGTGGGATACTTATCGGACTGGCGTGGAGGCTCAAGCCATTCGAGAACGGCTGTACTCTAATTCCGATGGCTCCTTGCCAGGAATATCTCTATTAGCCATTGCCTCTCCAGGAACCGTGATCATTTTTGATTGGCTGCGAGCTGCCCTTCGATCCGACTGATCGTGGCATCTAGGATCAGGTGGTTGACGCCCATGCCCAGATAACCGGTTTGAGCATAGGTATCGTACTGGGTCACCTGTTCGACCAATTTCTTTATGTCTTCAGGGTTATGTTGCACGCTGGGAAGCAGGTCAGCGATCGCAAATAACCGCGTCGCGAGGTAATCGGGCAGGTCATCGACATTTTGCGCGTGCCTGGTTGTCTTGCGCAGGTTCTCGGCAAGCTCCATCAGGGCCTCCTTAGCGGGATTTTGACTCACCCCCAGAAATCCATTTGAATTCCCAGTCGCTGAAGGCTGGTGTAGATGTCCTCAATGCTGAAAGCGGTCTTGCAGCACCCCGACTCCGCATAGGTGTCGTAATCTTCGACCTGCATCAACAGGATCTCGACGGCCCACTCCTGATCGGAGTGGTTTTCTGGATGGTGGGCCACTTCGAGGAGATGGGGAACCAGATAATCGGGAATCTCTCCATCCCGGTTTTCCCGCTGGGCCGCTTCCGCCAGACGTTCAAAGACATTCATTCGCGTCCTCCCTGGAGTTGATCGATGACCGAGCAGACCTTCCGCCAATCAACCGGTTCAGTGAGATGGCACCATGAGAGCCGAATTGCCTCGTCCAGCAACCGACCTTGGACACCCATCGCTTTCAGGACATGGCTCGGTTCCTGGGTCTGTGCCGTACAGGCCGAGCCATTGGAAAAAGCGATCAGCCCCTTTAGCGACGAGAGTGCTGCGTGGGCTTCGACTCCAGGGATCGACAGGTTGATCGTATGCGGCAGGCTGTGCTGTGGATCTCCGTGAATGACAATCTCGAAAGGAGTGAGCGCGTTAAGGAGATCCTGCCGAAACGCCAGGCAGCTGTCACGACGCTGCTGATGGTCGCGCTGGGCGATACGTGCGGCAGCGCCAAGGCCGACGATCGAATGAGCTGCCAGAGTGCCAGGGCGAAGTCCCTGCTCCTGGCCACCCCCGAACATCAGGGGGGTCAGCGGCGGGTAGTCCGCGCCCCGCTTCCGGCAAATCAGAGCCCCGACTCCTTTGGGGCCAAAAATCTTATGTGCGCTGATACTTATCAGATCGATCCGGGACAGGCGAAGCAGCTCAAGCTCTTTACCGAACCCCTGGGCGGCATCGACGTGGAGCCAGGCAGGGTGATCGGACAGGATCTCCGCAACCTGATCAAGCGGCTGGACAACGCCGGTTTCATTGTTAACGTGCATGATAGAAACACACAGGGTCTCCGGACGAAGCGACTCGGCGAGAGCAGCAACGGACACAGTCCCGCTCGGATTGACTGGCACAACGGTAACCTCGAAGCCCTGCTCTTTAAGCCGTTCAACCGGTTCCAGGACCGCCTTGTGTTCGATGGCACTGCAGATCACATGGGTGAGGCCCCTCTTGAGTCCAGCTGGAGCCATTCCGAGCAGGGCCAGGTTGTTGCTCTCTGTAGCGCCACTGGTAAAGACGACCTCATCGGGCTGAGCGTCTACCAGTGATGCAACGTCCCGGCGCGCTTTTTCGACAGCCATGCGGGCCATGGTGCCATACATGTGGACCGGGCTGGCGGGGTTGCCGAACTCCTCGACCAAAAAACGTTGCACCTCCCGGGCGACTTCTTTTTCTACCGGAGTGGTCGCGTTGCAGTCGAGATAAGCTGGTATCATAGGGTCAGCCTTCAGCAATGAGAGAGGTATTCAGCTCAGTATCCTAAAGGCGACCGGCGATGTCAAAGCAGTGGCAAAGCCTACGATAAACCGCTTTCTGTTGCGGACAAGAGATATTGACGAGCTCAAATATTATGAACGAATTGATTGAATGGACAGTTTCATGCCCCTATTGTGGTGAAAAAATCGATGTGCTCCTGGATGGCTCCATTCCAGAACAAAGCTATATCGAGGACTGCCAGGTTTGTTGTCGCCCGATTAACTTTAATGTTTCAATCGAAGCTGATGGCGGTATCAGCGTGATTGTTACCAGTGAAAACGAATAAAAAGCTCTCTTGCTGTACCCGCAGTTTTTGTCACATGAATCAGGCCTTCGGCCATGCTGCAACGAGCCTTGTGATACAGTCGGTTATAGTTTTCTGCCCATCGTCCCTTTTCTGCCCTCCACATAACAAACAAAGACTTACGCTATCTGGGAACGTATGCGGAGAATTGATTTAATCACAATTAATCGCTATGATAATAAATGAATCATAGCGATTGAACATCTCGAGACAGGAGTCAATAATGGCCCAAGCAAAAACTAAAGTTCTGACAGCACACGTTCCCATACAGCTGGCTGAAAAGGTCGATCAGATGGCTTCTCGGCTTGAACGATCTCGCGGATGGATTATGAAGCAGGCGCTTGCAGCGTGGATTGACCAGGAAGAAGAACGTAGCCGGTTAACAAGAGAGGCGCTGGCGGATGTGGATGCTGGCCATGTCATTGACCACCAGGCTGTTCAGGCCTGGGCAGATAGCCTTGACAGTGACAACCCGCTGGATGTGCCGCGCTGATGGAATTAAAGTGGACAAGCAGAGCCCTATCCGATCTGGCGCGACTCTACGAGTTTTTGGCTCCAGTAGACAAACGTGCTGCTGCCCGTACAGTCCAAATGCTGACGGCAGCCCCAACAAAATTGCTGACAAATCCACGTATCGGTGAACGGCTCGACGAATTTGATCCACGCGAGGTCCGGCGAATTCTTGTTGGCCACTATGAGATGCGCTACGAAATTCAGCAGTCGATTATTTACGTACTGAGAATGTGGCATACCCGAGAGGAAAGATAATAACCCCCGCGGCAATTTCAAAGCAAAGCCCCGGGCAGTTTCCGGGGCTTTGCTTTTGTCACGAGGTGAGGGAACCTCAAAGAGGCAAACGGGGGCACAATCTCGCGACTTTGACTTTGATAGTTAAGTCAAAACCAGCGGGTCTCGTCCCGCCAGAAGCAATGATTCCCCCTGCCGGTGCGGCCCAAACTTTTGCTTGCCCAAAAGTTTGGATCAAAAGGGCCCTCCAACCTCCTTGCCCGCCCAAAAGTCATGGCGGGTTCCCTCCGCAGAACCAGTGCCTGCCGGGCTCGGAAAAAACTCGGGCTTTGCCCTCAGACATTTGCCGCTCATTTCCGGCGTTCACTGATTCTGCTCCGGCTGCGTCCGATGGAGATTGAAAGCGATCCGCTCGTGCAGAAGGGGAGAATATTTCCCATTTATTTTTGGCTTCCTCTATAATCCACCCCCATGCTCGAGTATTTCACCCCCGACAGTATTGACCAGCTGCGCTACGCCATCAAAGAGGCCGGCGGCAACGAGGTTTTCGTCCTTGCCCAGACCGACGCCGAGCGGCGCATCGTGCAGATCGAGGTGCTGGCGCGCGGCTCCGAACAGGCGGTCCCGGCGATCCTGCAGACCTGTGGATACGGCGATGTGGTTATCCACAACCACCCGTCGGGCGATTTGCGTCCGTCCGGCGCGGATGTCGAAATCGCCTCGCAGTTCGGCAGTCTCGGGGTCGGCTTCTACATTGTGAACAATGCTGTGGATAACCTGTACCGGGTTGTGGAAGCATTTGCGGCGAAAGATGAGCAGAAGCTGTCCCCCGAGCAGCTCGGCGAGCTGCTTGGCCCCGATGGCGTCATCGCGCAGAAGCTGCCCGATTACGAGGAGCGCCCCGAACAGCTGCGCATGGCCTTTGCCGTCGCCGAAGCCTTCAATCAGGGCAAGCTGGCGGTGGTCGAGGCGGGCACCGGCACCGGCAAGAGCCTCGCCTACCTGGTGCCGGCGCTGCTCTGGGCCAAAGCGAACACCGAGCGGGTGGTGGTCTCGACCCGCACCATCAACCTGCAGGAGCAGCTGATCCGCAAGGACCTGCCGTTTCTGCAGCGCGCCACCGGCATTGAGTTCCACGCCGTGCTGGTCAAGGGGCGCAGCAACTACCTCTGCTGGCGGCGCAGCGAGTCGGCCGGCCGCGAGCTGGGGCTGTTCGACCAGGAGCAGGTCGATGAAATCCAGCAGATCCTCGCCTGGGCGGATGGCACCGAAGATGGCTCCCGGGAGGACATCTCCTTCATCCCCAGCTACCAGGCCTGGGAAGAGGTCTGCTGCGAGGCGGACCAGTGCGCGCGGGTGCGCTGCCAGCACTACAGCCGCTGCTTCTTTCACAAGGCGCGCCGGCAGGCGGCGCGGGCCGATATCCTGGTGGTCAACCACGCCCTGCTGCTCTCCGACCTGGCGCTGCGCCACCAGACCAGCAACTACTCGGCAACCGCAGTTCTGCCCCCCTTCGAGCGGGTCATCCTCGACGAGGCCCACCATCTGGAGGATGTCGCCACCAGCTATTTCTCGGCCCAGATCACCCGCTTCACCTTCGCCCGGGTCCTGAACCGGCTGCGCCATCCGCGCAAACCGAACCAGGGCCTGCTGCCGCGCCTGCTCGATCAGCTCTCGCGTGAGCTGCCCGATTCGGCGGATGAGCTCTATCGTAGCCTGCATGGGCGGATCGAAAAGCTGCTCTCCCGCCGCCAGCAGCTGTTCGATTCGGCCGTGGAGGAGCTGCAGTGCATCGGCGAAGAGCTGCCGGCGGCGCTCGGCAAACAGGTCTCCAGCAAGTTCGAACTCAAGCACCGGGTGCTGCCCGGTTTTCTGCAAACGCCCGAATGGCTCCAGATCTGCGAGCGCACCGAGCGGCTGCGGATCGGCAGTCACGAGCTCGCCGAGGGTCTGCTCGAGCTGCTGCGCGAGTGCGACGCCCTGCCGGAAACCGTCGCGGATAAACTGAACTCGGCGCTGGTCGATTTGCGTGGCATCGCCGGGCGCCTCGAAGGGCTGGCCGCCGACCTGGCGTCCTTCCAGGCCGCCGCGGAAGGCTCCTGCGTCTGGCTGGAGATCAAGGAGGGTCGGATCGGTCGCGGCAAGGGGCTGATCACCAGCCTCTGCCAGGCGCCGCTCGAGGTCGCCGAGAGTTTGCGCAAGGCGCTCTACGAGCGCTTCCGCACCCTGGTGATGACCAGTGCCACGTTGACCGTGGCCGGTGCCTTCGGTTATTTTCACGCGCGGGTCGGTCTCGACCGGGTCGAGGCGGGGCGCTTGCGCGAGCTGTGCCTCGAATCCCCCTTTGACTATCAGCGCCAGGCGCTGGTGGCGGTCCCGACCGATTTGCCGGAGCCGGGCAAGCCCGGCTTTGCCGAGGCCGTGCGCGACGCGGTCGAGCAGGCGGTGCTGGCCAGCGGCGGGCGCAGTTTCGTGCTCTTCACCTCCTACGCGCTGCTGCGCCAGGTGCATGAAGAGCTGGCGCCGGTGCTTGAGGCGCAGCGGTTGCGCTGTCTGCGCCAGGGACAGGAGAACCGCCATCGGCTGCTCAAGCGGTTTGCCGAGGACGAGAGCAGTATCCTGTTCGGCACCGACTCCTTCTGGGAGGGGGTCGACGTGCCGGGGCGTTCGCTCGAGCAGGTGATCATCGCCCGGCTGCCGTTCAAGGTGCCGACCGAGCCGGTCCTCGAAGCGCGCGCCCAGGCGATCGAAGCGCGCGGCGGTGATTCCTTCATGGAGTACACCGTGCCGCAGGCGGTGATCCGCTTCAAGCAGGGCTTCGGCCGGCTGATCCGCCATCGCAACGACCGTGGCGTGGTGCTGATCCTTGATACCCGGGTGGTCAGGCGGGGCTACGGACGCATGTTCCTGCGCTCTCTGCCGCCGGCCCGGGTGGTCCGGGGCGAAAGCGCGCAGGTCTTTGCCGAAATCAGGAATTTTTTTCCGCAACCTAATTAAGGGATGAAATGATGAAAAATGTTTTCCAGTTACTGATCAGCCTGATACTTCTGCTGCTGTTGCTCGCCTGCGACAGCGGACAGATTTTCCATAAACTGCGCCCGGGCTCGAAAATCCTCGCCTTCGGTGACAGCCTCACTCATGGCACCGGGGCGGCTCCCGGGCACGGCTACCCGGAGCAGCTGGAACAGCTGATCGCCCGCAAGGTGATCAATGCCGGGGTGCCGGGTGAAGTGAGCGCCGAAGGGGTGCGGCGGCTGCCGGGCTTGCTCGACGAGCATCAGCCGGACCTGGTGATCCTCTGCCATGGCGGTAACGATCTGCTGCGCAAGCTCGACAAGCAGCAGCTCAGCGAGAATTTGCGGCGCATGTTCGAAGCGGTCAACCAGCGCGGCATTCCGGTGGTGATGGTCGCCGTGCCCGAGCCCTCCCTGCTGATCGACGACGCCGATCTTTACCAAGAGCTGGCCAAGGAGCTGAATATCCCGCTGATCGAAGATGTGCTCGCCAAATTGCTCGCCGACCGCCAGTACAAGAGTGACCGGGTGCACCTGAACGCGGCCGGCTACGGGGTTCTGACCAAGGTGATCGCCGACAAACTGTACGAACTGCGGGTGATATAGACCGGCGGAAGCGGCTTGACTGCACACTGTCGACAATTTGACAAGAGACGCTGTTTCGCTATCCTTTAAGTCGTGAAGAACCTTGCGGATCACCCAGGCGAAGGAGGTGTCCAATGCCCCAGGAATACAAACATCAACAAGCGATCAAGCTGGCTGCGGAGAACGAAAAGGAAATGCTCTGTTTTTACCAGCGGGCTGCGGAAATGGCCGCCAATCCATCGGGTAAAAAGGTGTTTGAACGGCTGGCCAGGGATGAGCAGGAGCATCTCAATCAGTTTTTCCGTCATTATCGCGGCGGTGATATGGGCAGCATCGATGAGTTCATGAGAAAGCCCTGCGAGTGGAGCGAGGCGATGATCAAGGAGCTCAACCAGCTGCTCGACGGGACGGTCAAGGAGCGGCGGGCACTGGAGATCGCCATGGATAAGGAAAAACAGCTCGAGCAGAGCCTGCGCAACACCGCCAAGCAGATCGTCGATCCCGCGGTCCGCGTCATTTTTGACCAGATGGCCAAGGAAACCCGAAACCATTACGAGATTATCGAGTCAGAGTATGCCCACCTGATGGGCATGGTCCATGAGACCGATATCGACACCTTCGTCAGAGAGTAGCGAATGAGCAGAATGATTATTGCGGCCTTGGCCGTTCTGTTGTCATACAGTGTCCCGGCTTTTGCGCAGGCGCCGGGGGATTTCGTCGAATTCCAGCGGATCCTGAATACCAAATGCAGCCAGTGCCACACCCGCGTGCGCATCGAACAGGCGTTGCAGCGCGGCGAGAACCTGAATGAGATTCTGCAAAAAATGATCAGCTTTGGTGCCCAGCTCACCGCCCGCGAGAAGCAGGTTCTGGGCGTTTTCTGGAAAGAGCAGCGGCAGCAGACTGAGGCGGCCGAGGCCGGGCGCACGGTCAGCAGCGATCCGCTCGGCGAGTATCGGGCCGTTCTGGAGAGCCGCTGTACGCGCTGTCACAGCCTCGAACGGGTCGAAGATGCGATGATGTCCGGTCGCTCGATCAATGACCTGGTCGAGATGATGCGCCAGCGCGGCGCGATCGTCACCGAATCGGAAGTGAAGGTGCTGGGGACCTTCTGGGGGGAGCCGTTCAAGGAAAAACCTGCCCCGCCGGAATAGCCCACAAAAAGCTAATCGCCACCCGGGCACCAAGACCACCAGGAATTCTCAACAAAAAGAGATTTTAACGCAGAGACGCTGAGGACGGAGAGACGCAGAGAAAAGCGGACCATTTTTTAAATGGTTTTTCCCAAAATCATTAAATTCGGGTTTGTTCTGGCTTTTCTCTCCGGCTCTGCGCCTCTGCGTCAAGGGCCCTTCCTGGGGTTCTTGGTGCCTTGGTGGCAGATATTGTTTTGATTTTCCATTGACGAACATTTGGAGGGGGAATTGCGGCGGATCAAGGATTGGCCGGCCGATGAGCGGCCGCGGGAGAAACTGCTCGCCCAGGGGGCGGAGACGTTGACCGACGCCGAACTGCTGGCGTTGATCATCCGCACCGGTGATGCCGGCAGCGGCAACAGCGCCGTCGATCTGGCGCGCGGTCTGCTCGGCCGGTTCGGCTCCTTACGGCAGCTGGCGACCGCCAGTATCACCGAGCTCTGCCAACAGCCGGGGATCGGCCCGGCAAAGGCCGCCGAGGTGCAGGCGCTGTTCCAGATCGCCCGCCGCTTCGCCGATCAGAGATTACAGCCGGGGCAAGCCTACCGCTGCTCCAACGATGCCTTCCTGCACTTTCACGAGCGCCTCGGTGCCTACCGCAAAGAGCTGTTCCTCGCCCTGCTCCTCGACAGCAAGAACCGCCTGATCCGCGAGGTGCAGATCTCCGAAGGCAGTCTCAACGCCAGCATCGTCCACCCACGCGAAGTCTTCGCCCCGGTGCTGCGCGAGTCGGCGGCAGCGATCCTTTTCGTCCACAATCATCCCTCCGGCGACCCCACGCCCAGCCGCGAAGACCTCGAAATCACCGATCGCCTGAAACAGGTCGGCGAGCTGATGGGGGTGCGGGTGCTCGATCACATCATTATCGGCAACGGAGACTATGTCAGCCTGGCCGACCGGGGGCTGCTTTAGAGCGGTGTTCACTCAATCCCGTAATCCTTGATCTTGTACATCAGCGAGCGCAGGCTGATCTCGAGCAGCTGCGCGGCCTGGGTGCGGTTGCCTGCGGTTTTGTGCAGCGCCTTGCGGATGTACTCCACTTCCAGCCGCTGCGCGGCGACCTTCAGGGAATAGTCCTCCGGGTTGAATTCGCCGGGAGCGGACTGACGGGCGCGCAGGGGGGGCAGCTCCAGGGTTTCGCCGTGGCTGAAGATCAGCGCTTTCTCGATGTAGTTCTGCAGCTCGCGGACGTTGCCCGGCCAGTGGTACCTGGTCAGCTGCTGCCGGGCGGCGGCGTCGAGCAGCGGGGGCTGACGCCCTTCCCGGGCGCAGAGCTTCTGCAGGAAAAATTCAGCCAGGGTGATGATGTCTTCAGGTCGCTCGCGCAGCGGCGGCAGGCTGATATCGACCACTGCCAGCCGGTAGAACAGGTCGCTGCGGAACAGGTTCTTTTCGATCGCCTCCTGCAGGTCGCTGCCGGCGGCGGCGACCACCCGGGTGTCGATCTTCTCTGAGCGGGTTCCGCCGACCTTGCGGATCTCCCCCTCCTGCAGCACGCGCAGCAGCTTCGGCTGCAGCTCCAGTGGCAGCTCGGCGATCTCGTCGAGGAACAGGGTGCCGCCGCTGGCGATGGTGAACAGCCCCTGCTTCTCCCGGTCGGCGCCGGTGAAGGCCCCCTTGACGTGGCCGAACAGCTCGCTCTCCAGCAGACCGCTGGTGATGGCGCTGCAGTTGATCGCCAGAAAAGCGCCTTTGCGGCCGCTTTCGCTGTGCAGGGCGCGGGCGATCAGCTCCTTGCCGGTGCCGGTTTCACCGCTGATCAGCACCGCGGAGTCGGCGCTGGCCGCCGCCTTGACCCGCAGCAGCACCTGCTGCATGCCAGCGCTGGTATGAATGATCTGGTCGATGGAAAACTCGCCGCTTTGTTGCGTCAGGGCGCTCTTGAGCTGCTGGTTCTCCTGCTGCAGCTGCTGGCGCTCCTCCGCCTTGCGCAGGGTCAGCAGCACCTCGTCAGACTTGAACGGCTTGGAGATATAGTCGTAGGCGCCCAGTTTCATGCACTCCAGCGCGGTCTCTACGCCGCCGTAGGCGCTCATCATGATGATGGTGGAGGGCAGCAGCTGGATCTCCGGCTGTTTGAGAAAGGTCAGGCCGTCCATATCCGGCATCCGGATGTCGGAGAGGATCATGTCGAACTTTTCCCGCCGCAGCAGCTCAATGGCCGCAGCACCGTTTTCCGCTTCGCTGACCCGGTACTGGTGAGGTTCCAGCACCAGCCGCAGCATGTGGCGCATAGAGGCTTCGTCGTCGATGATCAGCAGGTTGCGGAACTGTTCAGGCATGGAGTCCTCGGACCGGGAAAGGTTATTTTGGTGAGGATACCTTTATTTTTGGATTTCAGCAAATCAAAGCGCGCTTTGCAGGACGGGTGGGAGTTTGCGCTCAGGGGGATGAGCGACCCAGGGCCGCGGCAACTTTTTCCGAGAGTTCCTGCTGGCTGAACGGTTTGGCAAGAAAGGAGGAGAGCCCCAGTTCGATGAGCTCCTGGATATTTTCTTCACTGCTGAAGCCGGTGGAGAGAAGGACGCGAATCTCCGGGTTGAACTGGTGCATTGCGAGGAAGGTGTCGCGACCGCTCAACTCCGGCATGATCATATCGAGGATCACCAGGTCATACTGTTGCCAGTGATCTCGGTAGAGGTTGATCGCCTCCTTGCCATCACTGCAGATGGTTACCCGGTAGCCCAGCTCAACGAGCATTTCGCCGATCATGTCGCGGAAGGGCTGCTCATCGTCGACGACCAGGATATGTCCGTCACCGGCGATGATTTGATCCGCCCGGGGGGCGGTTTTCATGGCCTGCTCTGCCGCCACCAGCGGCAGGAAGATCTTGATCCGGGTGCCCCGCCCGGGTTCGCTGACAACCTCAATAGTACCGGAGTGATTCTTCACCGTGCCGTAGACGCTCGCCAGTCCCAGGCCGGTGCCGCGCCCTTCGCTTTTGGTGGTGTAAAACGGCTCGAACATGTGCCGCTGGGTGTCGGCATCCATGCCGCAGCCACTGTCGCTGACGCTGACCAGCAGGTATTCGCCGGCGGTCAGCTGCTTGCCGAATTTGCTGCATTCGTCCGCTCCCAGGTAGATGAGATCGGTGGCAAAGATGATTTCTCCGCCGTCCGGCATGGCGTCACGCGCGTTCAGGGCCAGATTGAGCAGCGCGTTCTGCAGCAGGGCCGAATCGCCGATGACCGTATTCTGGGAGGCGTTGAGCTGCTGACCGATTTTGATCCGCTTGTCGATGCTGTGTTCGAGCAGGGTCACGACTTCGGCGATGATTTTATGGATTTCAAGCGGCTGAGAAAGATACTTCCCCTTGCGGCTGAAGGCCAGCAGTTTCTGGGTCAGGTCCGCGGCCCGTAATCCGGCCGTTTTAATGCTGCCGAGATATCGCTGCTGTCGTTCATCGTCAAGGGTCTTGCCGAGCAGTTCCGCCGAGCCGAGGATCACCCCCAGCTGGTTGTTGAAATCGTGGGCCACCCCGCCGGCCAACTGGCCGATCGCCTGCATTTTTTCCGCTTGGCGCAGCTGCTCTTCGAGCTGTTTGCTCTCGGTGATGTCCTGGCCGTAGATGTTGATGTAATTCTCTTCCGGGATCGGCGTCAGGACCAGGGAGAACGTCCGCTCACCGCAATCCCATGGCAGGGCATAAGAGGATTCTTTCTGGCGGGCCTGATCCAGCTGCGTGCGGAATTCAGCCGATAACTGTTCGCCGACCTTGATGCGCCACTCCTGCAGCAGCGGGGCGCTGGCCGGGTTGGCGTAAAGCAGCTTGCCATCAGGATCGGCTCGCAACACCGGGCCGGGGTTCTCGTCCGGAAACTTCGACAGGGCCCGAATCTGCCGCTCGCTCTCAAGGCGCTCGGTGATGTCCCGAATGACCCCGAGAAAGCCGACTTGAGATCCCTCCTCGGTTTCGACCTTGACGCCAAGGGTTTCTCCGGTGAACAGGCTGCCATCCTTGCGGCGGTAGTCCATTTCGTAGACCGGGGAGCTGATCTGGGCTCCAGCGTTGTAGCGCTCCTGCCCCTGCTGGTGGTAAGTCGTCGGGTCGGCATACAGCAGCTGCGTGGGCTTATTTTTGACCTCCTCCAGCTGGTAGCCGAAGATGTCGGTGAACGCCTTGTTGACTCGAATAATCCTGCGCTCCGAGTCGACCAGCACCATCGCGTCGGTGATCGACTGGAAGACCGCGGCAAACTCGGCCTGGCGGCGCAGAGCCTGCAAGTGCGCCTGTTGCAGTGAATCGGTTTGCTTGCGCACCAGCTTGCGCAGCAGGAGAACAAAGCTGGTCAACAGCAGCACGACACTCAGGCTGATCGCCAGTCCGTAGGAGATCAGCCGTTGGGTCTGCTCGGTGGTGCGGGCTTTTTCCAGTGCCGGCGTCCAGATCAGCTGCGCCGGGTCGTAGCGGGAGTCGACCAGCCCCGCCTCCCGCAGAGCCTGGTGCATTTTCCCCCAGCGGTGCGGGTTGATGTGGCCGGGCTGCACGATCGGGTAGTTGGTGTGCTGGTTGATGTGGCTGGCCTGAAACTGGTTGAAGCGGTATAAATCATCGACCGGATGGATTCGGGGCAGGC
>CALZHR010000060.1 GCA_945787335.1 uncultured Desulfuromonadales bacterium | reverse complement strand
GACGGCTGCGGGTGCTCCCCAGGCGGGTGAGGCAGCCGTCTTCGAGAAAGCGCAGCAGCTTGACCTGCGAGGAGAGGGGCAGCTCGGCGATTTCGTCGAGAAACAGCATCCCGCCGTCGGCCAGCTCCAGCTGGCCCGGCTTGCTGCCGGCCGCGCCGGTGAAGGCGCCCTTTTCGTAGCCGAACAGCTCGGCCTCGATCAGGGTTTCGGGGATCGAGCCGCAGTTGAGCTTGATGATCGGCCGCGCGGCGCGGCGGGAGTGCTGATGGATCAGGTCGGCGATCAGCCCCTTGCCGACCCCCGATTCGCCGAGGATCAGCACCGTCGAGTCGACCTCGCTGACCTTGAGCGCCTGCTTCAGCGCCTTGACCATGCCGGGGCTTCTGGCGATCACCGGGTGGGAGTCGCGCAGCTTCTGCTGCAGGTCGCGCATCTGGGTGCGGAACTGATCGCTGCGGGCTTGCTGCTCCTCCAGCTGGCGCTGCAGGCGGTCCATTTCGGTAATGTCCCGCTCGCTGACCACCACCCGGATCAGCTCGCCGGCGTCGTCGAAGACCGGCGTGGCGGTGGAGATCAGCTTGCGGCCGAAGCGATTCTCCTGCAGCAGGCTGACCTGCTGGCGCTGCTTGATCGCCTCTAAAGCAGCCGAGGGCAAAATTACCAGCCCCTCTTCGGCGGCCTCCAGGTAGTCGCGGCCGACCAGCTGTGCGGCGGTTGCCTGGTTAATCCGCTCCGAGGCGGGGTTGACGCGCAGAATCTTCCCTTCTCCGTCGCAGACGAACAGCCCGTCGGACGATGAATCGATGATCGCGTCATGCTCCCAGGTCAGCTCCTGGACCGATCTGTTCATCCCCTCACCCACCTTGCTTCAGTGTGACATCAGAACGGGAACGGTCATGCTGTCGAGCAGATAGCTGCCGACCTCACCGAGGGTCTGGTGGCCGCGCCGCGACTGGGCGAAGGCGCCCAGCACCAGCAGGTCGATCCCTTCGTCGGCGCAGCGGTTGAGCAGCAGGTCGCCGATGCTCAGGTCTCCGGCATTCAGTTTTTCACAGGAGATCGGCAGTTCGTAGCGTTTCAGATGCTCGCAGATGTCGGCACTGTGGGCAGCGTAAACTTCATCGCCGCCGCGTCCCTGGATACTGATGACGCGGACCGACTCGGCATCGCGCAGCAGGGGCAGCGCGTCGTGCAGCGCGCGGGAGGACTCGGGGCCGCCGCGCCAGGCGAGCATCACCCGCTTGCCGATGGTGTTGAACTGCCCGGCGTAGGGGACGATCAGCACCGGCCGGCCGGAGCCGAGCACCGCCTTCTCCGGCAGGCTCGGGGGGATGGTGCGGTCGGGCAGATCGTAATCGGTCTGGCTGACCACCAGCAGATCGTGATAATGAGCGTGCAGGTTGAGAGCGTTCGGCAGGTCGAGCCCCGATTTCAGGTTGTCAACGCAGATCCAGCCCATCTCCAGCCCGGAGGGCTTGACCGCCTGGACGAAGCGGGATTTCGCTTCGTCGGCCAGCTCCTGCGGCGGCCGGTGATGCGGTGCATAGTAGGGATGCGGAATCACATAGAGGCCGGTGATCCGGGCGTTCTGCTGCTTGGCCAGTTGAATCGCCGCCACCAGGCGCGAGAAGCAGGTCGGACGATGGTCGATATGCACGAGAATGTCTTTGAGATTCATTTGTTTGCTCCTGTAGGGGCGAGGCGGTGCCCCGCCCGGGCGGCCCATCGGCCCGCCCCTACGCAACCTAATGTTTCTTGCCGAGATAGGCTTCCTGGACCTTTTCCGAGGCCAATAGCTCTTCCGAAGTCCCGGAGAGGGCGATCTTGCCGACGTCGAGCACGTAACCGCGGTCGGCCAGCTTCAGCGCCGCCTTGGCGTTCTGCTCGACCAGCAGCACGGTGACGCCGCTTCTGGCGATCTCCTTGATCTGCTTGAAGATCGCCTTGACCAGGATCGGCGCGATTCCTAAAGAGGGTTCGTCGAGCAGCAGCATCTCCGGCTTGCTCATCAGCGCCCGGCCGATCGCCAGCATCTGCTGTTCACCGCCGGAGAGGGTGCCGGCCAGCTGCTTGCGCCGCTCCTTCAGGCGCGGGAACAGCGCGTAGACCCAGTTCAGAACTTCGCGGTCCATCGACTTCTGCGAAAAGGCGCCGAGCATCAGGTTCTCCTCAACCGTCAGGATGCCGAACACCCGGCGCCCTTCGGGAGAGTGGCTGATGCCGAGCTTGACGATCTTGTGGGCCGGCATTTGGGTCAGCTCCTGCCCTTTGAATTTTATCGAACCGGCCTTGGCCTTGAGCAGCTGGCTGATGGTGCGCATGGTGGTGGTCTTGCCGGCGCCGTTGGCGCCGAGGATGGTGACGATCTCCCCTTTTCGCACCTCCAGCGAAATCCCCTTGATGGCGGCGATGCTGCCGTAGGAGACCTCCAGGTCTTTTATCTCGAACAGGATCTCACTCATCCTCATCGTCCTCCTCGCTGCCCAGGTAGGCCTCGATGACCGCCGGGTCTTTCTGGATCTGTTCCGGGGTGCCTTCGGCGATCTTGCGGCCGAAGTTGATCACCGTCAGGTAATCGGTGACCTCCATCACCATGTCCATGTCGTGCTCGATCAAGAGCACCGTGACCCCCTTGTCGCGGATCTTGAAGATGGTCTCCAGCAGGCCCAGGGTTTCCTTGTCATTGAGTCCGGCGGCCGGCTCGTCGAGGATCAGCAGGGTCGGGTCGACCGCCATCGCCCGGGCCATCTCGACCCGCCGCTGGATGCCGTAAGGGAGGCTGCCGGTCGGGGTGGCGGCGAACTCGCTGAGGTTGAAGAAGTCGAGCTGCTCCTCGACCTTCTGCCAGTTCTCCAACTCGTCCCGTTTCGAGCCGGGGGTATGGAAGATGCCGTGCCAGAGCTGCTGCTTGCTTTTGATGTGGCGGCCGCTCATAACGTTTTCCGCCACCGACATCTGGCTGAACAGGCGGATGGTCTGGAAGGTGCGGACGATGCCGCGGTCGACGATCTGGTAGGGGGTCAGGCCGCGGATCTCTTCGCCGCGCCAGTTGACCGAGCCCTCCTCCGACTTGTAGATGCCGGTGATGCAGTTGAAGACGGTGGTTTTGCCGGCGCCGTTGGGGCCGATGATGCCGTAGATCTGCCCCTCCTCGACCTTGAAGCTCAGGGTGTCGACGGCGGTCAGCCCCCCGAAGCGCTTGGTGACGTCGGTCAGGATCAGTTCATTATGCGCCATGGCTGGATTCCTTGATCAAGAACTTGGGGATTTTGCCGAAGGTCGCCGGGACGATGCCGCGCGGGCGCAGGATCATCGCCGCGATCATCGCAAAACCGAAGATGAAGAAGCGCCAGGTGGCGAACTCGCGGAAGATCTCCGGCAGCACGAACATCACGAACACCCCGAGCAGCACCCCGGGCACCGAGGAGCCGCCGACCAGGACGATACTGAAGAACAGCACCGACTGAATGAATTCGAAAGCTTCCGGGCTGACCGCGGAATACTGGGTGGCGTACACGGTGCCGGCCAGGCCGGCGATGCCGGCGCCGAGGCCGAAGGCGAAGATCTTGTAGATGCGGGTGTTGATGCCGATGCTTTCCGCCGCCAGCTGATCCTCGCGCAGGTAGTGCAGCGCCCGGCCCGGCTTGCTCTTCTCCAGGTTGTGCATGATCCACAGGGTCAGCAATAACACCACGAAGGCAAAATAATAGACCGAGATCTGGCTCATCAGGTTGAGCCCAAAGGCGCTTAAGGAGTCGAGTCCGAAGATGCCGTTCGGCCCGCCGGTGACGCCGCCGAGGTTGTTCTGCAGCACCTGGACGAAGACGATGTTGAAGCCGATCGTGACCACCAGCAGGTAGTCGCCGCGCAGGTGAACGATGGGGCCGGCGAGCAGCACGCCGAAAATCGCCGGAATCAGGATCGCCAGCGGGATGGTCGCCATGATCGGCCAGCCGAACAGGTTGTTGAGGATCGCCGTGGTGTAGGCGCCCATGCCGAAGAACAGCGCCTGCCCCATGTTGAACATGCCGCTCTTGCCGAGGATGATGTCCTGCGACAGCGCCACCACGGAAAAGATCAGAAAGGTGATCGCCACCGCCTGCCAACGGTCGTTGAGCAGGTGCGGCAGAACGGCCATGACGGCGAAGAAGATCGGGTAGGCAAATTTCTGCAGCTCTTTCATCAGACTTTCTCCGCAACCCGCTCGCCGAGAATCCCGGTGGGACGGACGATCAGGATTAGAATCAACAGGATGAAGGTAAAGGCGTCGGCCCAGGTGCTGGAGACGTAGCCGGCGATAAAGGCGTTGAACAAGCCAAGCAGCATGCCGCCGAGCATCGCCCCCGGGATGTTGCCGATGCCGCCGAGGATCGCGGCAATAAAGGCGTAAAGGCCATATTGCCAGCCCATGTTGAAGGTGATGCCACGGTAGTAGAGACCGATGAACAGGCCGCCGACTGCGCCGAGTGAAGAGCCGATGATGAAGATCAGGGCGATGACATTGTTGACGTTGATCCCCATCAGTCGGGCCGCGTCCTGATCGATGGACGAAGCGCGGATCGCGGCGCCCATCCGGGTTTTCTCAACAAACAGGTAAAGGGTGACCATCAGGATCAGCGAGAGGGCCAGGATGATCACCTGGATCAGGCTGATCACCACGCCGCCCAGGTCCCAGTAGACCTGCGGCACCAGCTCGGGGAAGATGCGCATGCGCGGCCCCCAGATCAGCATGATGCCGTTCTGGATCACCAGCGAAGCGCCCAGCGCCGAGACCACCGCCGACAGGCGCGGCGCTTCCCGTAAGGGGCGGTAGGCGACCCGCTCGAGGATCACCCCGACCACCGCCATCGTCAACGCGGCGAGCAGGAAGATGACGATGACCGCACCGAGGGAGGTGGCCTGTCCCATCACCTGGGTGTAGATGGTCAGGCCGACAAAGGCCGAGGCCGCGACCATGTCGCCGTGGGCGAAGTTGATCAGGCGCATGACGCCGTAGACCATGGTGTAGCCGAGCGCAACCAGGGCGAACATGCTGCCGATGGTCAGGCCGTTGGCCAGCTGTTGGAGGAAAATATCCATAAAGCTTTCTCCGGGGTTGGTGAATCTGCTGCCTGTCAGAAGCCAGGGGAGGACGGCGTTGTCCTCTCCTCGCGTCTGAAGGGCAGGGGCGGGCGCCCCACCGGGCCGCCCCTACGATAGGTTGTTCATGTCTCTGTAGGGGCGGCCCGATGGGCCGCCCGTGCTGGCCACCAAATATGGCATCAATGTTGTGTCGCTCTGGGTAAAAAAAGGGCGGGAGAACAGACCTCTCCCCCGCCCTTGCAGCACTTCTGGTGGTTTACTGGACGTATTCGTTGGCGTAGCTGCCGTCGGCCTGGATGCGTTTCACCACATAGGCGCCGCCCTTGCGGTTGCCGTCTTTGGCGAAGGCGATCGGACCGGTGATGCCCGGCAGCGGCTCGGCCATGTTGTGCAGGTAGTCAGCCGCAGCTTTGGTGTCGAAGCTCTTGTTCTGCTCCATCGCGTGGATGATGGCGCGCATGCCGTCGATGTTCATCAGACCCCAGATCGAGGGCGGCATCTCGCCGTATTTCTTCTGGTAGTCGGCGATAAAGGTCTTGGCGATCTCGTACGGCAGCACGTCGGGTGACGGGACGTTGATGATGAACGCGCCTTCGGCAGCAGAACCGGCCAGCTTGACGAAGTCCGGGTTGTCGTTGGCGTCGCCGCCGATGAAGTCGGCCTTGATGCCGAGGGCCATCTGCTGGGCGCGCAGCTGGCCTCCATCAGTGTAGTAACCGGCGAAGAAGATCGCATCCGGGTTCTTCGATTTGATGTTGGTCAGCACCGGGGTGAAGTTCTGGGAGTCAGCCTTGATCTTGTCGCGGGACACCACCTTGCCGCCCAGCTTCTTGATTGCCGCTTCAGCGGCGTTGGCCAGGCCGTCGGCATAGGTTGAGAAGTCGGACAGCACAACAATGCGCTGGTACTTCTTGACGTTGACCATGTAATTTGCGGCGAATTCAGCTTCGGCGCTGTTCGGGAAGGAGTTACGCAGGAAGGTCCAGTAGCCCTTCTCGGTCAGGCTGTCGGCAGTGCCGTCAGAGGTCTGTAAAACGCCAGCATTGTAATAGGTCTTCTGGGCCGCTTCAGCGGCGGTCGAGGTGTAGGAGCCGATGACCATCGAGACGCCTTTGTTGACCAGGTCTTTAGCGCAGATCGCGGCGGCCATGGCGGTGCCCTGATCGTCACAGGGGATAACCTCGATCTGCTTGCCGAGCACGCCGCCTTTGGCGTTGATCTGTTCGGCCAGCAGGCGGACGCCGTTTTCGATTCCCTGGCCTTCGTTGGCGTAGCTGCCGGTGATCGGAGCCTGAACGCCGACCTTGAGGGTGTCAGCGGCGAGGGCCGGGACGGCCAGCAGGGTGACGGCCGCCAGGGCCAGGAGCATTTTTGCCATTTTCATTGGGTTTCCTCCATCGATAAAAGGGTTCGACTGGTCGTGCTGTTTTCAGCACGACAACAACACTGATTTGCTTCAGCACAAGTTTTTATTGCGGGAACAGCGATAAATGCATTGCAAGCAAATCAAACAAGGGTTTGACGATATTACATAAAATATTCATCTCTGAATAGTCGTAATCGCCAGCTTCAGCCGGTGCCGCGCAGCATCTGCAGCAGGGCATGCCGGGCAATGTTCGGGTTCTCCTTCAGCCGCCGCCGCGAATAGGGCATCCAGGATTCGCCGTAGGGCAGGTAAACCCGCAGGCGATGTCCCGCGTCGACCAGGATCTGGCGCAGCTCCGGGTCGACGCCGAGCAGCATCTGGAACTCGTACTGCTCCGGATTCAGGTTGTACTTTTTGATCAGCCGCAGGGCTTCGAAGATCAGTTTCTCATCATGGGTGGCGATGCCGACATAAGCGCCATGTTTGAACATCAGCTCCAGGCATTCGACGAAGCTGCGGTTGATGGTCTCCGGGTCTTTCCAGGCGGCGGTGCGCGGTTCGTTGTAGATCCCCTTGCACAGCCGGTAATGCATCGGCTTGTCGCTCAGGTCTTCGATGTCCTGCGGGGTGCGGCGCAGGTAAGCCTGCAGCACCACGCCGACGTGCTTGGGAAATTCATCGCGCAGGCGGCGATAGAAGTCGAGGGTCTGGTCGGTGCAGGCGATATCTTCCATGTCGATGCGCACGAAGTTGTCCAGTTCGGCGGCCTTGGCGACGATCTCGCGGATGTTGTCGTAGGCGAACTGTTCGTCGAGCAGCAGGCCCATCTGGGTCGGCTTGAGCGACAGGTTCCCGTCCAGTTTCTCCCGCGTGATGGTTTCCAGAATCTCCAGGCACTGCCGTTTGAAGAATTCCGCTTCCGCCTTGGTCTTGATGAACTCGCCGAGGATGTCGACGGTCAGCAGCATCCCCTGCTCGTTCAGTTTGCGGCCGACTTTAACAGCGTCACTGAGCTGCTCGCCGGCGATATAGCCTTTGGCGAAGAAGCCGACGATCGGCCCCGGAATATGCATGATGGTCCTGGAGACCAGGTAGTTGAAGATGGACATCGCTTATTCCTCATCCATAAACGGGTAAGCGAAGTTCTCTGCAGCGTCGTAGGTTTCCTTGACGGTGCGGGTCGAGACCCAGCGCAGCAGGTTGAGGGGCGAGCCGGCCTTGTCGTTGGTGCCGGAGGCGCGGGCACCGCCGAAGGGCTGCTGGCCGACCACGGCGCCGGTCGGCTTGTCGTTGATGTAGAAGTTGCCGGCGGCGTTCTCCAGTTTCTTCATCGCCTGGCTGATCGCTTTGCGCTCGCTGGCGAAGATGGCGCCGGTGAGGGCGTAGGGAGAGGTCTGGTCGCACAGCTCGAGGGCTTCTGCGTACTTCTCGTCCGGGTAGACGTAGATGGTCATCACCGGGCCGAAGATCTCCTCCTCCATGGTGCGGAAGTTGGGGTTGTCGGTCAGGATCACGGTCGGCTCGATGAAGAAGCCGACGCTGTCATCGTAATTGCCGCCGATAATGACCTCGGCGTCCCTGGCTTCTTTGGCGTAGTCGATGAATTCGGTAATGCTGGCAAACGCGGCCTGATCGATCACCGCGGTGAAGAAGTTGCGGAAGTCGGTGACCGGCCCGCTCTTGATCCTGGCGATATCCTGCTCCAGCTCCTTGCGCAGTGCCGGCCAGAGCGATTGCGGGATATAGGCGCGCGAGGCGGCCGAGCATTTCTGCCCCTGGTACTCGAAGGCGCCGCGGACGATGCCGGTGGCCAGCTTGCGCAGGTCGGCCGACTTGTGGGCAACGATGAAATCCTTGCCGCCGGTCTCGCCGACGATGCGCGGGTAGGACTTGTAGCCGGCGATGTTCTCGCCGATGGTCCGCCACATGTTCTGGAAGACGCCGGTCGAACCGGTGAAGTGAACCCCGCCGAGGTCCTTGTGCGGCAGGCAGATGTCGCCGATCTGCCGCCCGGAGCCGGGGATGAAGTTGATCACGCCGTCCGGCATCCCAGCTTCCTTGAGGATCTGCATCAGCAGGTAGGGGGTGTAGACGCAGCTCGACGCCGGCTTGAGCAGCACGGTGTTACCCATGATCGCCGGGGCGGTCGGCAGGTTGCCGGCGATGGCGGTGAAGTTGAACGGCGCGATCGCCAGCACGAAGCCTTCCAGCGGCCGCTGCTGGACATAATTCCAGATCCCGGTCGGCGAGATCGGCGGCTGGTCGCTGTAGATCTGCTGGGCGTAGTAAACATTAAAGCGCAGGAAGTCGATCAGCTCGCAGGCCGCGTCGATCTCAGCCTGGTATGCGGTCTTGCCGGTGGTCAGCATGCTGGCGGCGTTCATCTGGTAACGGTACTTGCCGGCCAGCAGCTCGGCGGCCTTCAGGAAGATCGCCGCCCGCTCTTCCCAGCGCAGCGCCTCCCACTCGGCTTTGGCGGCCATCGCAGCCTGCACCGCCAGCTCAATCTCTTTTTCACCGGCCATGTGATATTCGGCCAGCACCTGGCTGTGGTTGTGCGGCATCACCACCTGGGCGGTCTTGCCGGTGCGCACCTCTTTCCCGCCGATGATCAGTGGAATGTCTATCTTCTTCGCGGCGAGGTCTACGAGGGCCGCCTTGAGCTTTGCCCGCTCGGGAGTCCCGGGGGCGTATGAGTAAACGGGCTCGTTGCTCGGAACGGGGACCTTGATGATCGCATTATTCAGCAGGTTCATGGTTCTCCTCTTCGTTCGGTTTGTACCGGCCGCTTATTCATCTGCGCATGCCGGGAATGGTGAACGACTAGCATGAGCAAAGAAAGTGCCAAACTCCGTTTTGCAGGATAGAACGTGGCTAATGAGCCTGGTCAGGAATGAATTATAGCAGCTATTTCAGCCGTTTCTTGTCGGTCGATGAAAGATGTGTGCGGTTCAGGGAGTGAGCTTGAAAGGTTTAAGCGGGGCAGCGTCAAGGCGTCTTTATGCGAAATTGCATAAATGAGAGACGGGGAAGCTGTTCGTCTTAGCCGAAGCCGTGCTTCTTCAGCTTGCGGGCGATGGTCGACTGGTTGACGCCGAGGGCCGCGGCGATCTCGGTCTGGTTGCTGAAACGTTCGCGGGCCTGACTGAGCAGGCTCTTTTCCACCTGGTCGAGAGCCTGTTGCAGGCTGACATCGGCCGGCCAGCCGAGTGAACTGAAATCGAGACTCGCCGAGCGGGCGCCGACCTGGGCCGGCAGGTCGCTCAGGTCGATGGTTTCGGTCTCGGCCATCACCACCAGCCGTTCGCAGATGTTCATCAGCTCGCGCACGTTGCCCGGGTAGGGGTAGCTGGCCAGAGCGTCAAGAGCGGCGCGGGTCAGGCGCTTCTTCTCGCCGACCTGCTGGCTGAAGTGGTCGATGTAGTGGCGGATCAGCGGGATCACGCAGTCGCGCCGTTCGCGCACCGCCGGTACCTGGATCGGGATGACGTTGAGGCGATAGTAGAGGTCGAGGCGGAAGCGCCCCTGTTCGACCATCTCCTCAAGGTTGCGATGGGTCGCGGCCAGCACCCGCACATCGACCGTCTTGCTGCCCGTGCTACCCAGGCGGGTGATCCGGCCATCCTCGAGAAAGCGCAGCAGCTTCACCTGCGACGGCAGCGGCAGCTCGGCGATCTCGTCGAGGAACAGGGTGCCGCCGTCGGCCAGCTCGAAGTGCCCCGGCTTGCCGCTGGCCTGGGCGCCGGTAAAAGCGCCCTTTTCGTAGCCGAACAGTTCCGCCTCGATCAGCGATTCGGGGATCGCCCCGCAGTTGATCTTGATCAACGGCTGTTGACAGCGTCTGGAATTCTGATGGATCAGGTCGGCGATCAGCCCCTTACCGACCCCCGATTCGCCGAGTATCAGCACCGACGAGTCGGCCCTGGCGACCTTGATCGCCTGTTGCAGGGCCCGCAGCATCGCCGGGCTGCGGGCGATGATCTGCCGCGACTCCAGCTCGCTCTGCTGCATCGCCAGCATCTGGTCGCGAAAACCGTCCCTGATCGCTTCCTGCTTTTCCAGCTCGCGCTGCAGGTTGTCGATTTCGGTAATATCCCGCTCACTGACCACCACCCGGATCAGAGTTCCCTGGTCATCGAAGACCGGCGTGGCGATGGAGATCAGCTTGCGGCCGTCCTTGTCCTGCAACAGGCTGACCCGTTTTTTACTCTGGCTCGCCTCCAGGGCCGCCGAACGGTCGATAAAGCCGCTGGCGATCAGTTCGCGCATGTTGCGGCCGACGATTTCGGCCGCGCTGAGGTTGTGAATCCGTTCCGAGGCCGGGTTCACGCGGATCACGTTGGCGTCGGCATCGCAGACGAACAGGCCGTCGGAGGAGGAGTCGATGATGGTGTCGAGTTCGCGGGCCAGGGCGTGGAAGCTGGGAAGCTTGCGGGTCATGCTGTCGAGCTGACGGCTGTCGACCATGATGCAGACCGCGCCGCAGATCCGGCCGTTGTCGAGCTGCGGACTGACGCCGATAAAGTAGTCGCGCCCGGCGACCTGGTGGGTGAGTTCGCTCTGCTCCAGCCGGCCGTTAAGGACCGCGTCGACCTGCGGCCAGACGCTCGGCAAGGCGCTCGCCAGCCGGGTTCCCGGGCCGATCTCCAGCTGCTGCCGCGCCAGGCTGCTGGCCAGGGTGATCGTCCCCGTCCGGTCGACTTGCAGCAATATCCGTCCGGTCGCATCGGCCAGGGCCTGCAGTTCGGGTGAAGGGTTCGACATCGCAGCTCTCCAGGGATTATTTACTGATGAGATATGTTATGCGAAATTGCATTTAATATGCAATCAGGAATTTTGCCCGATCGACCAGTCTGATCCCGGCGGGGAAGAAAAGGTGGGGAGATGACCTGCGTCATTGAAGAAAATATTTCCGCTCCGGCCTGCCGACGGCGCCGTAAATCAGCTCGGCGCTCAGCTGGCCGGCGGCGGTGAGATATTCCAGGTAGCGGCGCGCGGTGGTGCGGCTGGCGCCGATCTTTGCGCCGACCTCTTCGGCGCTCAAGCCATCCGGGTGGGGCTGTTCAAAGGTGGCCCGGACCTTTTTCAGGGTCAGTGGATCGATCCCTTTCGGCAGAGTCGGCTCGCCCGGCCTGCTGCCCTTGTAGGGGTGCAGCAAACGGTCGACCTCCTGCTGGCTGAGGGTGGTGTCGGTGGTCAGCTGCTGTCGATGGTCACGGAAGCGCTCCAGCGCTTCCTGAAAACGGGGGAACAGCACCGGCTTGAGGATATAGTCGAACACCCCGCCGCGCATCGCTTCCTGCAGCGGCTCCAGCTCCTTGGCGGCGGTAATCAGAATCACATCGGTCGCCTGACGCCGTGCCCGGATCCGCCAGAGAACCTCGGTGCCCAGCCCTTCCGGGAAGTAGAGATCGAGCAGAATCAGCTCCGGTTCGAACAGCCGGCTCATCTTTTCCGCATCCTCCAGGCTGCCGGCGATGCCGCAGACCGAGAAGCCGGTGACCTTTTCGGTGAAGTGGCGGTGGATTTCGGCAATCTTCGGATCGTCTTCGACAATCAGTACGCTGAATTCCATGTCATCCCTTTCGCCGTTTGGGAATGAAGACCGAGAACAGCGCCCCGCCCAGCTCGCTGTCACTCAGGGTGATCTGCCCATCCAGCTCTTTGAGGGCTTTTTTCACCAGGTAGAGGCCCTGACCGCGGTCGTACTGCTTGGTGGTGAAGCCTTTTTCGAAAATCTGCTCGCTCTGCTCGGGCGGAATGCCTCTGCCGGAATCCTCGATTTCAAACACCAGGTCGTTGCCGACATCGGTCATCGCCAGTTTGACTTTGGCGCTTTGTTCCCCCTGCAGGGCGGCGTCGAAGGCGTTGTCAAGCAGGTTGCCGAGGACGGTGACCAGCTTCTCCCGGCTGAGCTCCGGCGGCACGTTGCTGAGCTGACTGTCGGGATCGATCTCGAAGTCGATGCGCAGCTCCTGGGCGTAGTTGTACTTGCCGATGATAAAGGCCGCCAGCACCGGGAAGGGAACCGCCTTGGCGAGAAAGGCGATCAGCCCCTGGTAGCCGGCGGTCTCCCGGCCGATCAGCTCGAGGGCCTCTTTGTTGTGCTCGAGCTGGATCAGTCCGGCGATGGTGTGCAGCTTATTGGAGTATTCGTGGGTCTGGGCGCGCAGCATCTCCGAATACTCCTTCACCTGCGAGAGCTGCTTGGCGAGGATATCGAGCTCGTCCTTGCGCCGGAAACTGGCGACCGCGCCGATCAGCTCGCTGTCCCAGAGCATCGGCACCGTGTTGATGATCATCATGGTGCCGCCGACCTCAAGCTCCTGGTCGAACCGCTGCTCGCCGCCGCTGAGGATCCGGTTGAGCTTCGCCCCCGGCAGAACCTCGCGGATCGGCCGGCCGATGACTTCGGACTCGTTCTGTTTGGCGAGGATCTCGATCGCCTGACGGTTGGCCACGGTGACCTTGGCCTCCCGGTCGATGGCGACGATTCCTTCGCGGATCGATTCGATGATGCTGACGCGTTCGCTGAACAGCCGGGCGATCTGTTCCGGCTCCAGGCCGAAGATCGCCTGCTTGAAGCGGTTGGCGATGCTCAGCGCGCCGAACACCGCGAACAGGGTCAAGAACCCGATCAGCAAGCCGACCTTGAGCTGATGATTACGGACGATGCCGCGCACGTCCTCCAGCAGGTAGCCGACCGAAACCACGCCGATGATCTGCTGGCGTTCATCGAAGATCGGCACCTTGCCGCGGATCGACGGGCCGAGGGTGCCGACCGCCTGGGAGATGTAGGCTTCGCCCCGTTCCAGGGCCGGGGCGTTGTCGCCGCCGACCATCTGCTTGCCGAGCCGGTCCGGCTTGGGGTGGGAGAAGCGGATGCCATCGCGGTTGCCGATCACGATGAACTCGGCGCCGACCTCCTGGCGGATCTTCTCCGCCAGCTGCTGCAGGGTGCCGTCCGGGTGCGGTTTGACGATCTGCTGTTTGACCTGCGGGATCTGGGCGACAGTGTGGGAGACCTGCAGCGCCCGCTTGCCGATCTGATCCTCCAGCACCTCGCCGATCATCGTCGTGTAGGTGCCGCCGGCGACCAGCGTTAAAGAAAAAAACAGCAGAAAGACCAGCAGAACCATCCTGGCTTTCAGGCTCTTTGGCGTCAGGGCCGCAGTAATTTTTCCGACGCTGCTCATGGTGTGGCATCCCGTTGCAATGGTTCACATGAAGCATAGCTGGAAACCGGCGTGAACAGTATGCACAAAATGGTTTTTATGCCGCAAAAAATCATTATGGCGCCAATATTTACACTGTTCTGCCGGGCGGTTAGGGTTGCAACTGAGAGGCGGGAAACTGTCCTGAATAGCGACGGAAAACTTCGCAAAAGATGTTCGGCAATGAGGCCGCAACCCTTAATTGGAGGAGAGATGATGAAACGTTTAGTCGGAAAATTGATGCTCATTTTGGCCCTGGTCGGCCTGGCGCTGCCGGTCACCCCGGTGCTGGCAGACCAGGTTGAAGAACTGCACTTTCTGATCCCCGGTGGCGCCGGAGGCGGCTGGGATGGTACGGCCCGCGGCGTTGGCAAAGCGCTGCTCGATGCCGGGCTGCTCAAACAGGCCTCGTTCGAGAACATGTCGGGCGGCGGCGGCGGGAAGGCGCTTAATCACCTGATCAGCACCGCCAATCGTCAGCAGGGGACCATGCTGGTCAATTCGACCCCGATCATCATCCGCTCGCTGACCGGAGTCTTCCCCCAGTCGTTCCGCGACCTGACCCCGATCTCTGCGGTGATCGCCGATTACGCTGCGCTGGTGGTGGCGAAAGATTCCAAGTATCAGACCCTGCAGCAGGTCCTCGATGATTTCAAGGCGGATCCCCGCTCGGTCAAGGTGGCCGGCGGCTCGGTCAAGGGGAGCATGGACCACCTGGTGCCGGCGATGATCGTCAAAGGGGCCGGCGGCAACCCGCTGAAGCTGGTCTACGTGCCTTACGATGCCGGCGGCAAGGCGATGGCCGGCCTGCTCTCCGGCGACACCCAGGTGCTGTCGACCGGTTTCGGCGAAGCGCTCGGCCTGGCCAAGCAGGGCGAGGTGCGGATTCTCGCCGTCACTTCCGATGAGCGCCTGTCCCAGGCGCCTGATGTGCCGACCGTCAAGGAGTCCGGTGTCGACGTGAGCTTCGCCAACTGGCGCGGGTTTTTCGGCGCGCCGGGACTGCCGGAAGCCAAAGCCCAGGCCTATCGCGATCTGCTCAAGCAGCTGTACGGCACCCCGGAGTGGGCGGAAATCCGTGATAAGCGCGGCTGGCAGAATCTTTACAAGCCGGGCGCTGAATTCACCGCCTTCCTCGAAGGTCAAGAAGAGGCGATCGGCGGCATGATGCGCGAACTCGGTTTCATCAAGTAAACCAACAGCAGAGCTGCTCCCTCCCGGCAACCGGAGGGAGCAGCTCTTATCGAAAGGGATATGCATGGCACGGGAAAAGCTGGGAGCGCTGATGATGCTGCTCTTTTCAATGGCTTACGGACTGCTGGCGTTCAAGATTCCGTTGAGCTTCATGGCCGAACAGGAGTTCTTCACCTCGCGGACCATGCCCTACGCGCTGGCCGTGTTGGGGATCATCCTGGCCCTGATGATCCTGCTGCTGCCGACCGCCGACCCGGCCGGCAAACGGACGATCAAGGAAGAAACCAGGGGGATGGACTGGAAAAAGGCGATCCTGCTGGTGATGGCGATGATCATCTACGGGCTGACGATGAAATGGTTCGGCTTCATTATCGCCTCGGTGATTTTTTTGAACTTCGGCTTCTGGATTCTCGGCGAGCGTAGCATCAAAAAGATGCTGCTGGCGTCGCTTCCACTGGTGATCCTGCTCTGGTTCATCATGTCGACCCTGCTCGGTGTCTATATCGCCCCGGGTGAACTCTTCTATATGCTGGGGATACTCTGATGTGGGATGGAATGATTAGCGGCATGCTGACCGGGATCAGCACCACCATGGTCCCCTTCAATATCGCCCTGGTGCTGTTCGGCTGCTTTATGGGCAGCCTGATCGGTATGCTGCCGGGGTTAGGGCCGATCACCGCAGTGGCTTTGATGATTCCAGTGACCTACGGGCTCGATCCCGCCTCCGGGATGGTGCTGCTGGCCGGGGTCTATTACGGCGCGATCTTCGGCGGCTCGACCTCGTCAATCCTGATCAACGCCCCCGGCGAGGCGGCCACGGTCGCCACCGCCCTCGACGGCTACCCGCTGGCCCGCCAGGGCTATCCCGGCAAGGCGTTGGCGATCGCGGCCTATTCATCTTTCTCCGGCGGGACGATTTCAGTCATCTTCCTGATGATCTTCGCGCCGCTCTTAGCCAGCGTGGCGACCAGTTTCCAGTCGGCCGACTACTTCGCCCTGATGATCCTCGGGCTGACCGCCGTTTCCGCCTTTGCCGGCCGCGGCGGGGTGCTCAAAGCGCTGCTGATGGTGGTGCTCGGGCTGATGCTCGCCACCGTCGGTACTGATCAGACCTCCGGGGTACAGCGCTTCACCTTCGGTTCGCTGGAATTGCTCGACGGCATCGAGTTCCTGCTGCTGGCGATGGCCACCTTTGCCCTGACCGAGGCGCTGTCGCTGGTTCTCACCAGGGATGAATCGTCCGACTCCCTCGATCCGAAGATGATCGGTTTCAAGAGCCTCAAGGTCAGCAAGAAAGAGTTCAAGTTGATCGCGCCGACCATCGCCCGTTCCTCGGTGCTCGGTTTTCTGATCGGCGTGCTCCCCGGCGCTGGCGCGACCCTCGGTTCCTTCATGTCCTACGGCATGGAACGTAACCTGGCGTCGCCGGAAGAGCGGGCCAAGTTCGGTAAAGGCAGCCTGATCGGGCTGGCCGCGCCGGAGACCGGCAACAACGCGGCCAGCTCCGGCTCCTTCGTCCCGCTGCTCTGCCTCGGCATCCCCGGCTCCGGAACCACGGCGGTGATGCTCGGCGCGCTGATCGCCTACGGCATCGAACCGGGGCCGCGCATGTTCACCGAAAGCCCGGAGGTCTTCTGGGGAGTGATCATGTCGATGTACTTGGGCAATGTCTTCCTGCTGGTGCTCAACCTGCCGCTGATCCCCTATTTTGCCCGCCTGCTGGCGATCCCGAAGAACTTCATGGTGCCGATGATCCTGTTCTTCTCGCTGATGGGGGTCTATCTGGTCACCTTCAACGATTTCGACATTCAGATGATGGTGATCTTCTGTATCGCTGCCATGGCACTGCGGCTGATGAACTTCCCGATGGCGCCGCTGCTGCTCGGTTTTATTCTCGGTGGGTTGATGGAGGATAACCTGCGCCGCTCGCTGCTGATCTACGATGAGTCGATCGCCTTCATGTGGGAGCGGCCGCTGACCCTGGGAATCAATCTCACGACCCTGTTCATTCTCTTCTTCCCGATGCTACGATCTCTTCTTGCAAGTCGTAAAAACGGCAAAGGGAGTCAGACAGAGACCGTGGACGCAACGTCCTGACACTGGGGAGTCAAGCGTCTTCTTCCTTGCAAAAGGTCAGCGGTGTGGAGACGTGAGGGTCGGTCGAAACGCCGCCCCTTATTTTGGGGAATCTGACTTACCGGGTGATTTCGAAGGGGTAGCTGCGGGTGATGCTGTCAGCGGCGATCAGGACGGTGACCGCGTCAATTTCGCCCGCGAACATCTGTTGCAGATCGTTCTGCTTGCCAGCCGCAAGCCAGATGCTGCCGGCATCACGCAGGGGTTGCGCCTGCTGGTCGACAGCCCGGATGCTGAGCAGCTGGGCCGGTTTCCCCTGGAAGCTGAGCGAGAGCCGGTTGCCGCCAAGCGATGTCAGCTCAAGGGTCTGGCCGGCGATCTGGATTTCCCGGCCGATGTCGCTGCGCTTCAGCTCGAGGGTTTCAATGCCGAGCGGCAGGGTCAGTTCCAGCTGACCGCTGATGCTGCGGATCTGCTCGGGCAATGTGCCCTGCTTCAGGTAGACGTTGCGGATGCCGCGGAATCCCGGCCGGCTGGTTTCGCTGGGACGGATCTGGATCCATTCGAAGGCGCTGCCCTCGAAGCTGTGGTCACCGGCATAGCGGTTCTGGTTGCGGTGGTCGAGCACCTGTTCGATCAGGACACGGGCGCTGCGCCGGGCCGAGAGGGCCAGGTTGGGCAGCTTCGCCAGCTGCACTTCCAGCCACATGTGCGGATTCTGTTCGTCGCTCCAGAAGCGTTCTGCGGTCAGCACCGCCGGACCCAGCCGGACCCCCTGCAGCTCATCCGGCAGGGTCTGGCTGTGCAGCAGGCGATCGTACTCCTCTGCGGTGAGCGCTTGCGGCGAAACCGGCGTGGTCGCTTCTTCGGTCAGCAACGCCAACGATGCCTCCGGCTCGGTCAGCAGTTCGACGATCTCCCGAGGCGAACTCGCCCGGGTCATATCGAAATCAAAACTTTCCTGAAGGTTGGCGAGGAAGAATCCGGCCGGCAGCAGCAGCCAGCCGCACAGCGCCAGGGCTGACCAGCTCCAGACCCCGTTGGTTGCCGAAGCTGGCGGATTCTGCTTTGTTTGGCAGCGCTGCAGGTCTTTATAAAGCAGGAAATAGTAGCAGAGCGCAAAGGGTGTCAGAAGCAGAGTGAACAGCAGGTTCAAGGAGGAGCCGATAATCGGCAGGCGGGCAGCCAGGCTGGAAACCGCGGTCGAGATCAGCAGCAACAGCATGAAGCGGCCGAAGACCGCCCACCAGTGGCCGCGGACCAGCTGACGACTGCGTGCCAGCGCGGTCACGCCGCCAACCCCTTGTTCGGCCAGGATGTACTGGCAGAAAAAGAACCAGATCATGAAGATCAGGCCGGGGAGCAGAAACAGCAAAGAACCGCCGCTGATGAGCAGACCGAGCAGCAGCAGCAGCCAGGTAAATTTCCCCAGGTCGTTTCGCGCGCGGCCGAGCGCCGCCTTGAAGCCGCAGTTCTCTGAAACCGTGAAGTGGAACAGGGCCCCGGTCATCCAGGCCGATCCGAAGAGCAGATAGAGCAGGCCAGCAGCCACGCAGCTCCAGGCCAGCCAGGGACGGTCGGTGCCCAGCTGCGGCAGGAGCATGGCGCCAGCGAACAGCGGGGCGATAATCAGCAACGCGGTGACCAGGTAGATGCCCAGCAATGACCATCCGCGGCGGCAGAACAGCTCCCAACTGTCGGTCAGCAGGCTGCCGATCCCACTCAGTTTCGGTTCGGAGCGAGACCTGTCGTTGCTGTTGCCGGCGGGCCGGGCGGGCGGTGGGGTGGCATCAAGACGAAAGGATTGCTGGCAGCGGCGGCAGTTGATGGTCGCCTGCGCGGCGTAGCTGCGGTCACCCGGCAGTTGCCGCTGCAGCTGACAGTGCGGGCAGGTGACGGTGCGCGACGCAGCAACAGGGGGGGCGACGGAAAGCCTTGCCGGATCGAAATCGAAGCTCTGCGCGCAGGCCGGACAGCGGGCGCGGGTCTTGTTTTTCGGTAGCCTGTCCGCCGGGGTGTTCCGGCGCGTTCCGCAATGCGGGCAGGTGATGATCGGCATGCTACGTCCTTCGCTGGTGCGCCCGGCCTAAAGCGATTCCCAGAACTCGGCGGCCTCTTTCCAGCGGAAGGCTTCATCCATGTCCTGAGGCACGCCCTTGCCGGTCGAGTACATCATTCCCAGGCAGTACTGAGCCTTGGTGTGCCCCTGGTCGGCGGCCCGGGTCAGCCATTTTTTCCCCTCGATGAAGTCGCGCTTGACCCCTTTGCCGTTGAGGTACATCACCCCCAGGTTGTACTGGGCGTCCGCGTTTCCTTCCTTGGCCGCTTCGAACCACCAGTGGTAGGCGAGGTTCAGGTCCTGTTCGATACCGGTCCCCTTGGCGTAGAGGTGGGCGAGGGCGACCTTGGCCCGCTCGTGGCCGCGAGTGGCCGCCTGCTGCAGCAGCACCGCCGCAGAGGTCGGGTCGCGGACCTCGTTGCTGCCACTTTTCAGCAGCTTGCCGAGGTTGTAAATAGCGTCAAGATAGTTGTGCTCCGCGGCCTTCTGCAGCCATTTGCGGGCTTCGGTGTGGCTCTGCAGGACGCCGGTGCCTTTGGCGTACATCATCCCCAGATGGAACTGTGCTGTCGGTAGCCCCTGGTCGGCGGCCTGGCGTAGCCACTGTTTGGCTTTGGAGTAGTTCTTCTTGACCCCCTTGCCAACCAGGTACATGTGGCCGAGGGTGAACTGCACCTTGGGGTTGCCCTGCTCAGCAGCCATTCCCCACCAGCGCCGGGCTTCGAGAAAATCCTTCGGCACGCCATGCCCTTTGGCGTACATCAGACCCAGGTTGTACTGGCCGTCGGAAAAGTTCTGCTCGGCGGCCAGCCGGAACCATTTGAGCGCATCCTCGTAGCTGGCCGGAACCCCGTGTCCTTTTACGTAGAGCTGACCCAGCATGTTCTGGGCGCGTGGGTAGCCCATCTCGGCCGCCTCGCGATAATATTTGACCGCTTCGGCCGGGTTGCTGGTCACCCCTTTGCCGTCGTCGTACATGCGACCGATCATGTAGAGCGCTCGCGGATATTTCTCCTGCGCGGAAAGTCGGAACCACTTCAGCGCCTCGGCAAAAGATTTCTCGACCCCCTTGCCATGAAAATAATTCATTCCGAGCCGGTAGTGCGATTGAGCCATTCCGGTCATGACTGCTCCCCCCGTGAACTGGTTTCTGGCAATTCGGGCATCTATCGATTCCAATCTTTTCTTAACCGAACAGCAACGAAAAATAATATCTTACAACAGAACGAAGCTGGCAGCGAGAGAGAAAATCATATTTCTTTAGTTTTGCTCATTGACAAAATGTGGTTAAAGATGTCAAATATTAGGCTGGTAACGCTATTTGCCTAAAAAGGGGTCGAGGATGACTAAGCAGATCAAGCAGGAAATCCTTCTGGAAACCGGAACCAACGAGATGGAGATCATCGAATTCTATCTCGGAACACAATCTTTCGGCATCAACGTGCAGAAGCTCAAGGAGATTATCCCCTTCGAGGCGGGTGCGGTGACCTCGATTCCCGGCAGTGATCCGGGCATGCTCGGTACTCTGCTGATTCGCGGTGCGACCATCCCCTTGATCGACCTCAAGCAGCATATCGCGCAGAAGGAAAAATCACCGGAAGGTGAGGTCCGCCGGGTCGTCCTGGTCTGCGAGTTCAACGAGCGGGTCAATGGTTTCAAGGTCGACGGGGTCAATCAGATCCACCGGGTCTCCTGGGGCGATGTCCACCCGATGGCCAGTTTTATTGATCAGTATCGGCCGCGCTTTACCGGCAGTATCAACATCGAGGGGCGGGAAATTCTGATCATCGACCTGGAACATATCGTGTCCGAATTCGACCCGGAGGCCGCCCTCGACTACGAAGCGGATCTGCACAGTGCCGAGATGCAGGAGAAAATTCCGCACACCCGGCAGGAGATGAGGCTGATGCTGGCGGAGGACTCGGCGTTGATCCGTGACGGGATCGAGAAGGTTCTCAGGCTCTCCAGCTACAGTAATCTAAAGATGTTTATCAACGGCGCAGACTGTTACCAGGGGATCCTGAAAATAAAGGCCCAGGCTGAAGCGGAGAAGCGCCCGATCAGCGACTTTCTGAACCTGCTAATCACCGACATCGAGATGCCGAAGATGGACGGGCTGACACTGTGCAAGCGGTTGAAGGAGGATCCGGTGCTCAAGGATGTGCCCGTGGTGCTCTTTTCGTCATTGATCAATGACCAGATGGCGCACAAGTGCGACTCGGTCGGAGCTGACGGCTATGCGACCAAACCGCAGATTCCTCGGCTGGTGCAGATGCTCGATCGCTTGTTGAAAATCGACGGAGCTGAAGCGGCCTGAAGCGCCGGTTCGACGTTCATTTCAGATAAACTAAGGGCCGGCGAGAAATCGCCGGCCCTTGACGTTAGCCGATATTTTTTTCCAGCCGCCGGCAGACTTTTTCCACATCCCGCCGGGCATCTTCGATCTGCGCCGGGGTCATTTTGTTTTTCAGCGACCTGAGCATCTTTTGCGCATCTTCATGCCCCTCGTCGGCCGGCAGGCTGAGCCAGACAAATGCCTTGACATAATCCTTCGGCACCCCACGCCCCAGGGCATACATGCCGCCGAGATTGTACTGGGCGTCGGTGTAGCCCTGTTCGACCGCCTTGCTCCACCATTTGACCGCCTCGGCATCGTTTTTTTCGACGCCGTAGCCGAACACGTAGATCACCCCCAGGTTGTACTGCGCCGCGGCGTTGCCCTGCTCGGCCGCCAGGGTCCACCATTTGCGCGCTTCGGTGTAGTCCTGCGGGATGTTGTCCCCCTTGATATACATGCTGCCGAGGGTGTACTGGGCGTCGGCGTCCCCCTGCTCGGCTGCCAGCCGGTACCATTTGATCGCTTCAAAGGCGTCGCTTTCGACCCCTTCCCCCTTGGCGTACATGAAGCCGAGGTTGTGCTGGGCGTCGACGTGCCCCTGCTCGGCCGCCAGCCGGCACCATTTGCAGGCCTGCACCGGGTCACGCTCGACCCCCTGGCCGAAGGCGTACATCACCCCCAGGCTGTACTGCGCGTCGGCGTTCCCCTGTTGAGCGGCGAGGCGGTACCAGCGAAGCGCTTCCAGATAATTCTGTTCGATCCCCTCGCCGTTAGAGAACATCAGGCCGAGGGAGTACTGCGCGTCGACGTGCCCCTGCTCGGCCGCCAACCGACACCAGCTCAGCGCTTCCTGATAATCCGGTTCGATCCCCTGACCGAAGGCGAGCATCACCCCCAGGTTGTACTGGGCATCGGCGTCCCCCTGGTTGGCCGCCTGCCGGTACCAGCGCACCGCGTCGGCATCGCTCTGCGCGACGCCGTTGCCCTGTTCATAGAGATAGCCGAGCGCCAGCTGCGCGTTGGCATGCCCCTGCTCGGCCGCCTTGCGGTACCAGGAGGCCGCCTCGGCATGGTCCTGCGCTGCCCCGTCGCCAGATTCGCACATGCGCCCGTAATTATATTGCGCGTCGGCCTTGCCCTGTTCGGCGGCCTGGCGGTAACGCCCTTCGACGATAAACGCTTTGCTCGACATCTCTGCAACCTCCTGCGGGAGATGAATTCCCTCGCTTTTGCTCATTAAGGCCTTGAATCTAGTGTAAATTATCAGACTGAAATATGTTTTGCAAATTTGCAGAATGTCGCAGGCACCGGTTGCCGGACAACAAAAAAGGGCGATCACGCAGAAGGTGATCACCCTTGATTTTGTTTGGTTGCGGGAGAGGGATTTGAACCCCCGACCTTCGGGTTATGAGCCCGACGAGCTACCAGACTGCTCCATCCCGCGACAACGGATGCCGACACTAACGGAAAAGACTGGGGAGGTCAACCGTTATTTTTACATTTGTTGTGTTGCTGCGCACGATAGTGTAGAAACATCCTCTGCGACACTTAAACTGTTAAGGAAGATAATTTGATTCAGGCGACGATAGAACTGGATAAAGCTCTGGCACTGCGCCGCAAGGGGACGCTACTGGTCGATGTGCGGACCCCGGCCGAATTCGCCGAAACCAGCATCCCCGGCGCGGTCAATGTGCCGCTGTTCAGCGATGCAGAGCGGGCGCGGATCGGCACGCTCTACAGGCAGCAGGGGAAAAACGTCGCCCGCAAGGTCGGCATCGAACTGGTCGCGCCGAAGATTCCGCAGCTGCTCGAGCAGATCGAGGCCGCCCGGCAGGGGCATCCGGGGCCGGTGATCCTGTTCTGCTGGCGGGGCGGGATGCGCTCGCTGGCGCTGACCAGCTTCTGCAACCTGGCGGGAATCGCCGCGCGGCAGCTGGTCGGCGGCCACAAGGCGTTCCGCAAGCATGTCTGCGCCTGTTTCGAAACCAAAGATTGGCCGCCGATTTATGTTCTGCGCGGCCTGACCGGGGTCGGTAAGACCCGGGTGCTGCAGGTTCTGGAGCAGCAGGGTTATCCAACCATCGATCTCGAAGGGCTGGCCAACCATCGTGGCAGCGCCTTCGGCGCCCTCGGCCTGCAGCCGCAGCCAGCGCAGAAATATTTCGAGGCCCTGCTCTGGGACCGCCTCGATCAGCTGCGCGAGGCAAACTACCTGGTGACAGAAGGAGAGAGTCTGCACATTGGCCGGCTGCTGGTCCCCAAACTTTTTCACCAGGCGATGCAAGAGCAGACGAGCCTCTGGCTGACCGCCTCGCTGGAGACCCGCGCCCGGGTCATCCTGGAAGATTATCCCGCACTCGATCAGCTGCGCGAGCAGTTCGAGGCGCCGATCCGGGCGTTGAAAGAGCGCCTGGGCAAACAGGTGGTTGCTGAGCTGCTCGACTTGCTGGAGGCCGGAGACTGGCAGAGCCTGGTGCGCGAACTGATGATCCGTTATTACGATCCGCTCTATCTTCACACCCTGCCCGAGCAGCGGCTGGAGATCGGCCTGGAGCCCTTTGTTGAGGGGGTGGCGCGGGTCGCCAGGGCCCTCGACCGGCTCACCGGGGCTGCGGACACTTAATTCCCGCCCTTGTTCCCAGCGGCAGGCAGCGGTATCCTGTAAGCACTTACGAGGATCTGCTGCGATGACTCAACCCCACAAGCCACCGGCCACCATATCACCGCTGTTCATCAACCGCTTTCAGGTCGATGAGGCGGCGCCCTTCAA
Source organism: uncultured Desulfuromonadales bacterium (assembly GCA_945787335.1). Lineage (GTDB taxonomy): Bacteria > Desulfobacterota > Desulfuromonadia > Desulfuromonadales > Geopsychrobacteraceae > Malonomonas. The sequence continues at coordinate 21,726 of CALZHR010000060.1, read as the reverse complement.
GCGGCATCTCAATCGACTGGAGGTGGAGATCGCCCGCGAGGACTACGCCGGCCTGAAGCGGGTGGAGCTGGTCGAGCCGCTGCCGAGCGAAGCGTTTTTCTCCCCCTTCGAGGAGCTGACCGAACGGCTGCTGCATACCACGCAGAACAATTACAACCACCAGCTGCTCAAGCAGCTGCAGATCCGCGTCTATCTCGATGTCCCCAACTACCACATCTATTATCGGCTGCCCGATCGCTGCATCCGTTTCGTGCCGGCCTGGCGGGAAAAAGTCCTCAAGCGTTTTTTCGGCCAGCTGCCCACCCGGGACAGCGGCTGGCAGGATTGCAGCCGGCTGTTAGCTGGCTTCCGCTGTAAGTACCTGGCGGATGAGGCCGGCGGGGCGCTGCTGCTGCGCTGCGGCGAGTGCGACCCCAAGCTGCCGCTGCTGACGGTCAGCCACGGACCCTACGACCCCCACACCCTGGAAGTGGCGCTTTACTTTCTGCGCTTTCAACAGGCCGGGGCGGCGCTGATCAATCTCGGCTTTTCCGGCCGTGAGCCGCTGGCCGACGGCAACCTGCAGAACCTGAAACGCTGGGGCGTGCCGCTCAATCCGAGCAATATCGACGTGATCTATCCCTATGTGGATGAGCGGGGTCACCCGTACTGCTACAAGCAAGAAGAGGGGCTTTGCCGGTATATCCACGCGCTGGGCGGTGCGCCGCCCGAACTGATCGTCGATGTGCACGGCTATGTCGGCACCCATGCCGAGGATGAGCGGGTGCTGGTCGGCATGGGCGGTTTGCCGCCCTATCCGCAGTTTGCTGATCTGGGGCAGGTTGAGCAGCGGGCCGATGTCTTTCATCTGCTGCCCGATGAGCGCTTCCGGCGCGGCCTGAACATGGTGCGGGAACTCTCCGAAGAGATTTACGTGCAGTTCTGTACTGATTCCCACCAGGCCTATCACCTCGGGCTGCTCGGCGGCCTGCAGCTGATCGGGCGCGGTTTCGACCCGCGGGAAGAGGTTTCCAGCATGCTGGCGGGAGAAGAACGCAGCTTTCTGCCGAAAGAGAATATCCGCTGGCTGCCGAGCGCCGGTGCCAACGCCAAACAGCGCATCGAGGCCTGCAAGCTGGAGAGCCGGGCGCTCTGCCTGCACGTCGAAATTCCCACCCGTATCCGCCGCCAGATCGCCCTGCGGATGAAGCAGTGGGCCATCAACGAATCACTCACCTCAAGCAGTATTTAGTGGGAGGGGCTGAGCATAAGCACTCGCCTGCGGCGTTATGTCCAGCCCGCCAATCCTCGACGTAGCGCTGCTACGCCTGCGGTTGTCGATCCGAACAAAGCCTTGCATGCGAGCACTTCTGCACAGCCCTTGAACCGTCGAGATATTGTAGGGGCGCCCCGTGGGGCGCCCGCGAGGGGTTGATGAAAAGCGCCCATCTGCGGCGTTGCCCTGGTCTTCGTCGCTGCGACGTAGCTCGCGCTACGCCTCACTCCTCAGACTGCGGGCGCCTTGCATCTGGACACTTTTGATCAGCCCTGGCACCGGTGGTGGAAATGTGTAGGGGCGCCCCGTGGGGCGCCCGCGAAAAGCGCAACAAAAAAGCAGGGGCCGAAATCTCGACCCCTGCTTTGATTCATCTGGAACAGCGAAACCTCAGTACGGCCGCTTGTTCATTCCTTCCTTGTAGGTGCCGGTGAACGGCTTCATCACCATGGTGATCCCTTTGACGAAACCCGCGCCCGGAACCTTGACCGGCTTCAATTCCTCGCCGTCATATTTGCCGTAAGGCTCGCCGGGGCGCGGCATGTCCCAGGCGTGCAGGCGGGCGGCCAGGTAATAGGTGCCGCCGACCGGCAGGTAGAGGGTGAATTCGCCCTTGTCGTTGGTGACAGTCGAGGCGTAGTCGGGCAGCCGCTGGATATCTTTATCCTTGTAGGCGATGGCAAAACCGCCGACCACAGGTTTGCCCTCAGTGTCGAGCAGCACGCCGGTGACGCCGCGGTCGGTGACGGTCGCCCCGCCGCCCTGCTTGAAGAACATCGGCGCGGTCATCTGCACCAGCGGCAGGTCGACTTTGGCCAGTTTGTCGGCTTTGATCTCCACCAGCATGCGCGCATCTTCAGAGAAATAGTCTCCGGGTGAGAGCGGGCCGGTCGCCAGGCCCGAGGTGCGTTTGCGCGCGACAACATAGTAGGAGCCGGGCGGAACATCGATTCTGTAGCTGCCGTCGGCGCCGGTCGGGCTGGAGATGTAGGTCGAGGGCCCGAGCAGGTTGGGCGCGTGGCTCGGGTAGACGTTGACGTAGACGCCGCTGTGCGGCTGGCCATCCTTTTTCAGCGAGACTGTGCCGGTCAGGCCGCTTTGCCCATTGCCCTCAAGGTAGGTTGTCGTTTGCTGCCCCACTGGTGCACAGGCTGCCAGAAATAGAAATATCAGCAGGCTGGTGAAAAGTGCTCGCATAAAAGTCCTCCTTGGAGAGAAGCGCATGGGATAAAAGATGTTTGAGAGCCAGAAAGCTGCATCTATTTTAACGGCCGGAGTGGAAAAGTCAAAAAAACCTCCGAAGGCTGCTATCATTTATTGATATGGCAAAAAAAATTGTCATATCAGAAAGTTATAAATTTATTTCAAGCCCGCCACATGGTGGTTGACGGAGAAGGAGTTAGGATGAAATTGACCGTGAAAAAAGGCGATCCGCTGAAGCAGAAAACCCCCTGCCTGGTTCTCGGTGTAAGCGAAGGGAAGCTGAAAACCACCCTGTTGCAGCAGCTTGACAAGCAGGTCGGCGGGGCTTTCAGTCAGGCGACCCGCAGCAAGGAGTTTACCGGCTCTAAAGGGGACTCCTTACTGCTCTATGCCGGCAAGGGGGCCGCCGCAGAGCGCGTCCTGCTGATTGGCCTCGGCAAGGAACCGGCGTTGTCGCTGGCGAGTCTGCGCCAGGCGGCCAGCAGCGCGGCCCGGCAGCTGGCGGAGCGGCAGCTGGGCAGCTTTCTGCTCGGCCTGGCGCTGGTGGCGGTGAAGAAGAGCAGCCTGGCGGAACGGGCCCAGGCGGTGGCGGAGGGGGCGCTGCTGGCCGATTACCGTTATGATCGCTACCAGACGAAGAAGCCGGGGCGGCCGCTCGCGCTCGACAAGGTCGGCCTGCTGATCGGCGCCAAAGAGAGCCTTGCCGAAGCGCAGTCCGGGCTTGCCGCCGCCGAGGCGATCTGTGCCGGGGTCTGCTTTGCCCGCGACCTGGTTAATGATCCGGGGAACCTGAAATCACCGGAATATCTGGCGATGGAGGCGGTCAGGATGGCTGAGCAGGTCGGCATCAAATGCCGGCTGCTGCGCCGTGCGCAGCTTGAAAAGCAGGGCTTCGGTGCCCTGCTCGGGGTGGCCCAGGGGAGCGAACGGGAGCCGTATCTGATCCTGCTCGAATACCAGGGGGGTAACGGGGAGCAGAAGCCGATCGCCCTGGTCGGCAAGGGGGTGGTGTTCGACGCCGGCGGCATTTCCTTAAAACCAGCCGAAAAGATGGACGAGATGAAGATGGATATGGCCGGCGGCGCCGCAGTGCTCGGCACCATGCTGGCCGCAGCCCGGTTGCAGCTGCCGGTCAACCTGGTCGCCGCGGTGCCGGCGGTGGAGAACATGCCCTCCGGCACCGCCATCCGCCCCGGGGATATTCTCACCTCGCTGTCGGGCAAGACCATCGAGGTGCTCAACACCGACGCCGAGGGGCGGCTGATCCTGGCCGATGCCCTGAGCTACATCGGCCGCTACCAGCCGCGGGTGGTCATCGACCTGGCGACCCTGACCGGTGCCTGTATTATCGCCCTGGGGAATCATGCCGCGGCGGTGCTGGGAAATCATGACGGGCTGATCCGCCAGCTGCTCAAAGCCGGGGAGCGCAGCGGCGAACGGCTCTGGCAGCTGCCGCTCTGGGAGGACTACGCCGCGCAGATCAAGAGCGATTTCGCCGATGTGAAGAATACCGGTGGCCGGCCGGCCGGAACCATCACCGCCGCGGCTTTCCTGCAGCAGTTTGTCGATGACTACACCTGGGCGCATCTCGATATCGCCGGCATGGCCTGGGACGAGAAAGGCAAGCCCGGCCAGCCGAAAGGCGGGACCGGTTTCGGCGTGCGGGCACTGATCGAATATCTGCGGGGAGACGTGAAGTGATCAGCGCAGGTGCAGTTTGCTGAGCAGGCGGCCCGAGTAGATGTTCAGCGGGTTGTCGCGATCCATAAACGGGAAGACCGGTCGCTTGCGGGTGCCGAGCTTTTTCAGTTCCTTGAACAATGCCGGGTTCTGCCCGTAGGTCAGGCCGCGGTTGAAGGCCTTCATGGCGCTCTTCTTTTTGCCCGCCATCAGGTAGATTTTGCCCATGCATAAATAAGCGCTGCTCAAGCGTGGATCGAGCTGCAAAGCCTTAAGGCAGCAGTTCAGCCCGTCGCGGACCGACTTGCGCTCTTTCGCCAGGCAATAGCCGTACCAGGCGATGATCTCGGGATTTCTGGTGGTGTCGTAGTAGCGCTCCAGGATCAGCAGGGCGGCCAGTGTGTTGTCGCGTTTGGCTTCGAAAAGCCCGATTTTAATCTGTTCAGACAAATCTTCGACGGACATGTGCCCCCCCGATAAGTGTCTATATTTTCGCAAGGAGGTGGCTGAAGATTCCGGTCTGCAGTTCGGCTGGTTTGTTTATTATTATAGTACAGGTTCATGAAATGTCATCCGTTCACCCCGGTAATCAGAAGTGGGCGACGCAAGCGCGTCCGGCGCAGACTGTTCGGGCTGGTCCGGACGGTGGGACGAATCCCGTACGCAGGCATTGCCGCTGCGAATAAAACGCCTGAAATAACCCGCTTTGCTGAATTGATCGGCAACTTGACATCGAGGGCGGACTGTTGCTAGATTGCGGCGTTCGGCCATCTGGTCTTCGCCCATGATCATTGCCGGCGCTGGCCAGAGGGTCTTGCCGGATGGAGTTATTCGTTATGCGTTTTAGCGCTTCCTCACTCGAAACCGATCTGCCCAAGGGGGTGAAGGATTTCCTGCCCCTCAACGCGGCCAAGGCAGAGTACCTGCAGCGGCAGCTTCAGCAGGTCTTTGCCGCCTGGGGTTTTCGCCCGGTGATTCCGCCGCAGCTGGAATATTTCGATGTCCTGGAAATCGGCCTCGGGGCCGGCCTGAGCCGGCGCAGCTTCCGTTTCGACGATCGTCAGAGCGGCCGGCTGCTGGCTTTCCCCCCTGACATCACCCCGCAGATCGCCCGTATCGCCGCGACCCGCATGAGCGAGCAGCCGCTGCCGCTGCGTCTCAGCTACAGTGGCCGGGTGCTGCGCCATGCCGAGCAGCAGGCCGGCAAGGACCGTGACATCTTCCAGACCGGCGTCGAACTGATCGGCCTGGATGGCCCGGAGGCCGACGCCGAGATGATCGCCATGACCATCGAGGCGCTCAAGGCGGTCGGCGCCGAAGAGTTCACCATCGATATCGGCCAGGTCGATTTTTTCCGCGGCATCCTCGACGGCTTGCCCCTTGAGGGAGAGCTGGCCGCCAAGGTGGCCGACGCCATCGCCCGCAAGGACAGCTCCGAGCTGCAGCTGCTGCTCAAGGATGTCGAACTCGACGCCGCGGCCCGTGAAGAGATCCTCGCCCTGCCGCGGTTGTTCGGCGGTCGTGAGGTGCTCGAAAAGGCCGCCAGGGTCGCGCGCAGCGAACGATCGCGCCAGGCCCTCGACAACCTCTCGCAGGTCCTCGATGTCCTCGACGTTTACGGACTGCTCGAGCATGTCACCGTCGATCTTGGGGAGCTGCGCGGCCTCAACTATCACACCGGCATCACCTTCCAGGCCTTCATGAGCGGCATCGGCCGGGCGGTCTGCAGCGGCGGACGCTACAACAACCTGACCGGTCGCTATGGTTTTGATGCCCCGGCCACAGGTTTTACCTTCAACCTGCTGCATCTGCTGTTCGCCCTGGATAAGGTCCTCGACGCGCGGGTGCAGCCGAGCACAGATCTGTTGATTTACGCCACCGCCGGTCAGCTGCGGCCGGCCCAGCAACTGGCCGCGAAATTGCGCCAGCAGGGGTATTCGGTGGCCCGCGACATCCTGCCGCGCGACCAGGAGGCGGCGCTGGAGTATGCCCGTCAGCTCAATTACCGTTTCCTGGCGGTCGTCAGCGGAGCGGATCAGCCGGTCGAGCTGAGCTGCCTGGCCGATGGAACGACTCAGCAGCTGCCCTGGCAGTCACTGATTGAGAACGGTTTACAACTGTAATTCCTCTTATTTGATAATTGCCGCTTGAAAAGCGGGCGGCACGCACAGGAGTTCAAAACAATTATGGCCAACCTGATTATCGTTGGCGCCCAGTGGGGCGACGAAGGCAAGGGCAAAATCGTCGATATCTATACCGAATACGCCCAGGACGTGGTGCGTTTTCAGGGCGGGAACAACGCCGGCCACACCCTGGTGGTCGGTGATCAGAAGACCGTCCTGCACCTGATCCCCTCGGGGATCCTGCACGAAGGCAAGCGCTGCATCATCGGCAACGGTGTGGTCCTCGACCCCAAGGTGTTCCTTGAAGAGATCGAAGGGCTGAAGAAGAAGGGCTACCTGCAGGACGACCGCCAGCTGATGGTCGACGGCGCCGTCAACTTGATCATGCCTTACCACAAGCGGATCGACATCGCCCGCGAGCTGAAATCGGGTGCCAAGAAGATCGGCACCACCGGCCGCGGCATCGGCCCCACCTACGAAGACAAGGTCGGCCGGCGCGGCATCCGCTTTGCCGATCTGCTCAAGCCGGAGACCTTCAAGCGCAAGCTGCATGAGGTGCTGGCGGAGAAGAACTTCTACCTGGAGAACTTCCTCGACGAGCAGCCCCTCGACGAGCAGGAGATCAGCGACGAATACCTCGGTTATGCCGAGAAGCTGCGCTGCTACCTCGGCCGCGCCTCGACCGAAATCGATCGGGCAATCAAAGCCGGGCACAACATCCTCTTCGAGGGCGCCCAGGGCAGCCTGCTCGACGTCGATCACGGCACCTACCCCTACGTCACCTCCTCGTCGACGGTGGCCGGCGGGGCCTGTACCGGCGCCGGCATCGGCCCGAGCCTGATCACCGACGTCATCGGTATCAGCAAGGCCTACGTCACCCGGGTCGGCGAAGGGCCTTTCCCGACCGAGCTGCACGACGAGATGGGTGAGCGGCTGCGTGCCGCCGGGCACGAGTTCGGCGCCACCACCGGCCGCCCGCGTCGCACCGGCTGGCTCGACATCGTCGCCCTCAAGGAAGCGGTGCGCACCAACGGCCTGACCGGCATCGCCCTGACCAAGATGGACGTGCTCAACGACCTCGAAACGATCAAGGTCTGCACCGCCTACAAACATGGCGAGCGGCTGCTCGAAGAGTTCCCGCAGGACTTCGACATCCTCAGGGAATGTACCCCGGTCTATGAAGAGGTTGCCGGCTGGCAGAGCGATATCAACGCCGTGCAAAAGTACGCCGAGCTGCCGCAGCAGGTGCGCGATTACGTCGATAAAATCGAGGCCTGGACCGGCTGCCCGGTGGTGCTCGTTTCCGTCGGCCCGCGTCGCGACCAGACCATCCAGCGCATCAATCCGTTCGCGGAAAAAAACTGAAAAAAAAAGGTTGACCACTAAGGATGATTCCTTTATAAAAGGTCTCCGTTGCGTGCCGCTAGCTCAGTTGGTAGAGCATCTGACTTTTAATCAGATGGTCGTAGGTTCGATCCCTACGCGGCACACCATTTATACAGGCAGTAACTGCAGGGACATTTCCTGCTAGGTACTTTGAAGTTTTAAGTCCCTATCGTCTAGCCTGGCCCAGGACACCGGCCTTTCACGCCGGCGACGGGGGTTCGAATCCCCCTGGGGACGCCAAAAACAGCAAAGCCCTTCCACGCAAGTGGGAGGGCTTTGCTGTTTTTTACTTCAAGGGGATTCGAAGCGAAGCGAGCGCTGACTGAATGTCAGAAAAGCGGCCATGGATGGCCGCGTCAGCGAGGGTCGGGGAGCCTCCGCAGGAGCCCGCGTGATGCGGGTGACGAAGCAGGCGAATCCCCCTGCCCCCGCAGGGGGGATAGGGTTTTCCACGCAAGAGGGAGGGATGTGGATCTGCCGATCCTCTGCGTGAAGGATTGCGCGAGGGTTTACCCCGGCTTCCCTGGGCTCAGGACGATTGATCTCTTGCTAAGGATCTAGCAAAAGATCATCAACTTCACCTTTTTCATTCGAGCCTTGTGCACAGCAGCCGAGCAGAATTATCAACTAATCCGCCAGCGGATCTTCCCCTTCCTGCCAACCCGCCAGGTATTTTTCCAGCAAATGAAAATCTTCCCCCTTATGTTCGGTCAAGGTCACATACATCTGCTCTTTCGGGACTCCCCAATGCTTATGCATCAGATCCATAAACCCAAGGGACAAGGCTCTGCGCTGCTCCATGGTTCGACCCTGCCGAATATCGGCATTGACCACAGCGACACCTTTTGCCGGATCTTTGACCCGTCCGATCGTCAGATTGTGGGTCTTGTATTCGCGAATTGAGATGCAGATATGATCGGTCCCCGTGTCCATGGTATTGGAGAAAAGTTGTTGGACCTCTGCAGAGAAAGATATTATTTCTTCATTTTTCAGACTGCGATTGATTTCAAATTGTAAGTGCGGCATCACTCCTCCTCTTTCGTTAGGGGTAGAGGGCTTGGGTGTCAGCTTTTTTCTGAAACAGCTGCCGGGCCAGGTCGGAATGTCGCTCAACTCATCAAGCGCCAAGCGCCTTTTCCACCCACTTCAGGCGATCCTGGCCGAAAAACATCTGCCCAGCGACGAACATGGTCGGCGCGCCGAAAACACCGCGCTCGACGGCCTCATTGGTGGCGTCGATCAATGCCTGCTTGATCTCCGGCTGCCCGGTCGCTTCGATAATCGCTTCGGCTGCGAAGCCGGCGTTTTTCAAAACTTGCGCAATAACTTCAGGATCGGACATATTTTTCTGCTCGACCCAGACCGCTTCGAACATCGCCTTGTTGTACTGTTCCAGGTGTTCTGTCGCTGCGGCCCAGAGTGCACCGCGCATGATGGCGACAGTGTTCACGGGGAAATAGGGATTCATGACATAGGGGACGCCGTAGTGTTCGGCGTAGCGGACAATATCTTTTTTTAGATAAGCCGCCTTGGCCTCAACGAGCATCGGGCTGGTATTGCCTGTCGACTTGAAAACCCCACCAAGCAACATCGGCTTGTAATTCAGAGTCGCTCCCGCGTTGGCACAAAGTGCTGGCAGTTGTGTCCAGGCAAAATAAGCATTTACGCTGCCGTAGTCGTAGTAAAAATCGACCGTTTTGTTCATAGCTTTCCTCCTTTACCAGGGCTCGGAATAGGGTCTCGCATCCAGCTCAAAAGTCCATGCGGTGCGGGGCTGATTATGCAGTTGCCAGTAAATCTCCGCCAGATGGTCGGGCTGGATAATCCCGTCTTCGGGCTTGGAAGCGACCAGGTCCGGGAACAGTTGCTCCGTTGAGCGATTTTCAATCAATCCGTCGACGACAACATGGCCAACATGGATTCCCTGGGGGCCGAGTTCTCTCGCCATGCTTTGCGCAAGGGCTCGCAGTGCATGTTTGCCACCGGCAAAAGCCGCAAAGCCTGCTGCTCCCCGCAGGCTCGCTGAGGCACCGGTAAACAGGATGGTTCCACTCTTTCTGGGCAACATGCGACGGGCAACTTCTCGACCGACCAGAAATCCTGCAAAAGCACACATCTCCCAGCTTTTCCGATAAACACGCGCGGTTGTTTCCAGGATGCCAAAGCGCACATTGCCACCGACATTGAACACGGCAACATCGATGGGGCCGATTTCCGATTCCACTTTTTCAATCAGCTCGGCAACCTGCTGTTCATCTCGGGCATCAGAGTGGAAACCACAGGCACGCGAACCAGACGTCTCTATTTCCTCGACGAGGTTGGACAAATCTCCCCTTCTTCTGGTGGCGACGATATGAAATCCTTCTCTCCCAAATCGTCTCGCGATAGCGGCTCCGAGATGGTCACCAGCTCCTACGATGAGAGCTGTTTTTTGATCTTTTGTGGTTGTCATCCCGACCTCCTTCCCCGCAGAGTAAAATTCTTCTGATTTATGGGATTATCATGCTGTCTTGAAAAAAATATCATTCATCTTTACTATAAATCAAATCGATTGTGATGATAATTATGATAGGCAAAGGTTATGGCATGGAATTGCACCAACTCAAACAGTTCGTCGCGGCAGCCGAATCGGAAAGCTTTACCCGAGGCGCAGAGCGGGCATTTGTTTCTCAGCCGGCCCTCTCTGCCTCGATTTCAAAGCTCGAAGAAGAACTGGGAGTTCAACTCTTCATCCGCAACAAGCGGAATGTCGTACTCACGCCATCCGGTAGAAAACTGCTAAAGCGCGCCAAGCAGATTATGGCTGAATGTGCCCAGGCGAAAGCGGAGTTGAAACATCACGAGGTGCAACGATCCTTGCGGCTTGGGGTGATCAACACGCTTTCCATCAGGCAGGTGGCAAACCTGATTGAGCAATATCGTCGCGAAAATCCGGAAGTATTGTTGGATGTGACTGACGCCAGTCAAGAGCAGATAGAGAGGTATCAAAAAGAGGCGCGAATAGATTTCGCCTTGACGCTGCTCAGCCAGGGAAAAGCAAAAAAGAGTTACCAGGAGGTCTTGTTCTGCGAGCCATACGTTGTCGCTTTGCCTCTTGGTCATCATTTGAGTGGCCGCAAAACAGTCAGTCTCTCTGAACTGGCCAAGGAGCCGTTTATCGCACGTACTCACTGCGAAAGCCGATCCTTTTTAGGCCAGTTGTTGAAAGATAAAGGCGTTCGTCTGAATGTCGTCTACAAAACCAACCAGGACGATAGAGCGATTTCTCTGGTCGAGGCTGGCGTCGGAATCGCCTTTATCCCCCAACATTATTCATCCTCCGTTATATCCAAGATCGGATTGACGGAGGTGCAAACACAGCGACAGATTGGCTTTGAATGGTCAAACAACTCAAACTTGGCTGAAATCTTGAAGTTTGTCGATTTCTCTAAAACAGTCCCTTGGGCTCACTGAATATGAAGATTTAGCTCTAAATTTAGAGTATGGAAAAACAGGAAGGGCTTGGCTCCGGAGAATGAATTTAGAACGTCTTGGCGTCCGATGTTTCATACCTAAAATCAATCATTTATTAGGTGATCAAATATGCTTTTGTTAATATCTTTGCAGGAGCGTGTTTGTTTGGAGATTCGGCGCCGCCAAGAAAGTCCGGAGGATCTGATTTCTCGTCCGCCAGATGCTAGCGCAGCGCCAGACGAGAAGAATACTTCATTCATCCACGGCTGCCCTGGGGTTCTGTCTTCGACCGCATAAAACATATTTCAATCATTCATCAACTGAATGAGTTCCTTCGCGTTGTCCATAAGGGGCCGGCTATGGTCGAAGGCAAACAGCAATATGATGTTTTGTTCAACAACATGGCTCAAGGCGCTTTTTTTCAAGCGATAAATGGCTCTTTGATCGATGTCAACCCGGCCGCGCTGAAAATGTTCGGGTTGACGCGAGAACAGTTCCTGGGGAGAACCTCGCTAGATCCTGAATGGAAGGTTGTCAAAGAGGATGGCAGTGAACTCCCGCCGGAGCTACACCCTTCGATGGTCGCATTGCGCACCGGAGAGAGGGTCACTGATTTTATCGCCGGCGTTTTTAATCCGCTGAACAAAGGGTTTACCTGGTTAAATATCAATGCCATTCCGCTCTTCAGAGAGAACGAAGAAACCCCCTATCAGGTTTTTGTCACGCTGCATGACATCTCAGCATCCCTGCAGAGGAAAAATCTCTATCAGTCCAGACTCAATCTGCTTGAATTTACTCACTCACACAGCCTGAATGAACTCCTCATCCACACTCTTGACGAAGTGGAGAAACTGACCAACAGCACGATCAGCATCTATCATTTCTATGATGCCGAAAAGCAAGACATCACCCTTAACGCCTGGTCTACGCAAACCTCGGCACACTTCTGTCATGTAGCGCAAGCAGAGGGCCATTATCCCCTCGAAAAAGCCGGCGTCTGGGTCGACTGTGTCAGGCAGAACCGAACGGTTGTTCACAACGACTATGCGTCCTTACCACACCGCAAAGGGATGCCCGAGGGGCATGCCAAAGTTGTTCGTGAGCTGGTTGTGCCGGTGAAACGCAAGGGGCAGATTGTTGCGATTCTGGGTGTTGGAAACAAACCGGTCGACTACACGGAAACAGATATCAGCACGGTGACGCTGTTTGCCGACCTGGCCTGGGACATTGCCGAAAGAAAACGCGCCGAACAGCAGTTGCAGCAATCTGAGGAGAGGTTCCGGGCCCTGTTTGAGCAGGCCGGCGGCTACTGCATGATTCTCGACCCCAATACCGCAGACGGTATTCCGCTGATTGTTGATGCGAATCAGGCTGCCTGCCAGATGCACGGTTATACGAAGGAGGAGTTTATTGGCCGACCGGTTGCGGATATCGATGATGAGGAGGGCAAGCGCCTCTGTTTGGAGAGAACCCGAGAAATTATGACGGGTAAACCATTTTATGTAGAGAATGTCCATACCCGCAAAGATGGGACACCTTTTCATGTCGCGGTGAATGCGCAACGCATTGCTATCGGAGATGGCCCGCCGTTAATTTTTATGACCGAATATGACATCACGGCCATAAAACTGGCTGAAGCCGAATCGCAAAAAACCAATGCGCTGCTCGCAATGTTCATGCAGCATTCGCCAATCTATACCTTTATCAAGCAAGTGACACCGACCGAGAGTCGCGTATTGCTGGCCAGTGAGAATTACGAACAGATGATCGGAATTCCCGGTTCGCAATTGGCGGGCAAGACCATGGCAGAGCTTTTCCCCGCGGAGCTGGCCAACAGGATAACAGCCGATGACTGGGCGGTTGTCAGCAGGGGCGAAGTGCTGGAAATTGAGGAAGAGCTCAATGGCCGGATCTATACATCGATCAAATTCCCGATTCAACAGGAAACGGGAACATTGCTCGCAGGCTACAGCATAGACATCACCGAACGTAAACAGGCGGAGGAAATACTGCGGAAAAGTGAAGAACGGCACCGCACAATTCTTCAGACCGCCTTGGATGGCATCTGGCTCGTGGATCAGCAGGGCCGGTTCATCGAGGTCAATGAATCCTATTGTCGGATGAGCGGCTATGCCGAGCAGGAACTTCTGAAAATGGGCGTTAGTGATGTTGAAAATCTGGAGACTGTGGAAGACATAGAAGCGCACATGCAACAGGTTGCGAATGACGGGAATGCTTTTTTTGTCTCTCAGCATCGCCGCAAAGATGGCAGCCTGTTTGATGTCGAAGTCAGTGTTCAGTATCAAGCAGATGATGGTGGGCGGTTCGTGGTTTTTCTTCGGGATATTTCCGAGCGTATCACTGCTCAGAAGCAAAAAGATTATCAGAAGAGATTGCTCGAAAGGTCTCAGGAGCTGGGACATATCGGGACCTGGGAGTTGGACATCCCCGCGAACGTCCTGGTCTGGACGGATGAAAACTACCGGATTTTCGGAGTCCCGCTCGAAACGCCGATAAGTTATGAAACCTTTCTTGCGCAAGTACACCCGGAAGACAGAGACTTTGTCGATCAGAAATGGCGGGCGGCCCTGCACGGATTTCCCTACGATATTGAACACCGGCTGCTGATTGGGGATAGGACGAAATGGGTTCGGGAGAAAGCGGATATTGAATTTGATAACACTGGCTTTGCTCAGAAGGCCACGGGGTTTACTCAGGATATTACCGATTACAAGCTTTCTGAACAGCGGCGCCAGGAGCTCGAAGCGCAACTCCGCCAGAAAACCAAAATGGAAGCCATGGGGGTGCTGGCTGGAGGGATGGCGCACAACTTTAATAACCTGCTGGCGATCATGCTGGGAAATCTGGCTCTCAGCCGCCTGAAACTTGACAGGAATCATGAAGCTTATCAGAAGCTGAACGATGCCGAGGCCGCCGGGTTACGCGCTCGTGACCTGATCCAGCAGATCATGACCTACAGTCGCAAGGCTGAGGTCAAGCGCAGCCCGCTAAGGCTGGCCCTGCTAATCGATGAAACAAGGCAATTACTGCGGAGCACCTTGCCATCATCGGCCCTACTGCAGATTGTTAACAACGCCCCTGAGGCAAAGATTGTCGCCAATTCAACCCAGATGCAAGAGGTGTTGATCAACCTCTGTACCAATGCCGTCCATGCCATGGATGGACAGGGGGAAGTGATCCTGACTCTGGACCGGCTTGAGATCAGCGAAGAGACACGCCTGCTGCGGGGCGAGCTCACACCCGGACAGTATGCAAAACTCAATATTCAAGATACCGGCACAGGTATTTCGGATGAGATCAGGGAGCAGATATTCGATCCCTTCTTTACCACGAAGCGAGTGGGCGAAGGAACCGGGATGGGCCTATCCACGGTTCTGGGCATCGTCGAACAGAATGAAGGTCGGATAAATCTCATCAGTTCTCCCGGACAGGGGAGCACCTTTGAGCTCTACTTTCCACTTGTTCAAGCCGAAGAAGATGAAATAGAGCGTTCCGAAACGACCCTGATGGCCGGCACAGAGAGAATCCTCTTTCTGGATGATGAGAAAATGCTGGCCGAGCTTGGCGGCCAGATGCTTGAGGAAATCGGCTATCAGGTCACCACCGAGACCAATAGCCTGAAGGCCCTGGAGATGATCAAGGCAGATCCTTTACAGTTTGACCTGGTGATCACTGATCAGACCATGCCGGGTCTCACCGGGATTGGTCTGATTGAGGCACTAAAAAAAATTCGTCCCGATTTGCCCGTCATCCTCTGTACGGGACACAGTACTAAAATCTCCGCAGAAGATACTGAAGGACTGGGGATCAGTGCCTATTGTCAAAAACCTTTCGAATTCGTCAATTTTTCAGAAACGGTGAGAAGGGTCTTAGACTGTAAGCAGAAGTGAGGCAGCAGTCCTCCATCCGTCCATTTATTTTCTTACCTTGCGTCTTATTGTCCGCGGTCATATTCAATGACCCTGTCGCCCAGCGCCAAAAGATTCTCCACAGCAATCGTGGGATCTATCCCCCAGGGGTCGAAGATTGCCTGCGGCGAACGACGCACCCAGGCCGATTTCATCCCCGCCGAAATCGCTCCAATGACATCAAAGGGATTACTGGATATCAGCCAGGCATCTCCGCCGGTCGCTTTGGCGTGTCTGAGAAAGTGACTGTAGACTCCGGGGTTGGGTTTGAATGACTTGATGTCGTCGACACTGACGACCCCGAGAAACAGGTCGCGGATTCCGGCATTGTTCAGCAATATTTCCAGGGCGTCAGCCCTGCCATTTGAAAACGCATAGAGGCGAAAGCCGACTGCCTTTAAGCGGGTTAACCCCTCTTTAACGTCGCTGAATGCAGGGAGTACGCGGTAAATGCCCAGCAGCTCAGCTTTCTGTTCAGCAGTGAGGGGGACGTTGTGAAAGGTGCAGGTGTAATCGAGGGCCTGGCTGGTACAAACAGCAAAGCTCTCGTAATTCTGCATCAGCCCACGCCGAAACGAATATTCCAACTGTTTGTCGCGCCAGGTTTGCGAGAACTTCTCTGCGTCAGCACTGATCAGCTTCTGCAACGCGGCAACCACCCCGTTGGTGTCGATCAGGGTTCCATAGACATCGAAGGCAAGGGTCGTCTGCATCAGTTTTCTCCTCTTGGTGGTTGACCTGTCTGCGCGCTGTTTTGAAATGTAACAATGCAAATTTCAATCTTACCTGTTGAGCGAAGCCCTTTCATCGAGCTGCGCAAATTTCTCTCCCCAGAATCGCCAATTTCCGCTCCACCCCCCAGCGGTAGCCGCCGACCTCGCCGTTGCCGCGCAGCACGCGGTGGCAGGGGATCAGATAGCCGATCGGGTTCTGGCCGATGGCGCTGCCGACCGCGCGACTGGCGCCGGGGTGGCCGAGTTGAGCGGCCAGAGCGCCGTAGCTGGTGATCGCTCCTGCGGGAATCTGGAGCAGCGCCTGCCAGACCTTCAGCTGAAAATTGGTGCCGCACAGCAGCAGCGGCAACGGAGCATCCCTTTTCCCGCTGGGCTTGAAAATCTGCGCCAGGGTGGCGGCGATTGCCGCTCGATTTTCGATCAGTTCGGCGCGGGGCCAGGCTTTCTGCAGTCGTTGCAGGGCTGCATCCACTTCTCCCGCATCGATGAACTCGAGGCGGCAGATGCCCCGCTCGGTGAGGGCGAGCAGGCAGTCGCCGAAGGGGGTGGGGTGGACGCCGTAGGCGATCCGCAATTCGGCGCCGCCGGTTTTGAACTCGCCCGGGGTGACCGCCTCGACAGAAATCAGCAGGTCGTGCAGCCGTCCGGGACTGCTCAGGCCGACGGCGAAGCTGGTTTCGAGCACCGACGCCGACTGACGCAGCAGCTGTTTGGCGTGGTCTGCGGTCAGGTGCTGCAGGAAGCGCTTCGGGCTGACCCCGGCGAAGCGTTTGAACAGTCGCTGAAAATGGTAGGGGCTCAGGCCGACCTGCTTGGCGACTTGCTCCAGCGCCGGCTGCTGGCTGGTGTTTTCGCGCAGATAGTGAATCGCGGCGGCAACCCGCTGGTAATCGGTTTCGGACATCGGTTTCTCCTTGCGTGGTGAAATTGAGCCTAGCACTGCGGATTTCTGCCGCCAACCCGATTCTTGCTATAATAAAGTATCTCCATGGAATGCGATTGGGACTGCCAGCTGCGTGGAATAAGCACCGGAGGTCAGCGATGCCGTTTATCCAGATCAAATCACTCCCGTTCGAAGAAACGCTGAACATCAGTGAGATCCTTTGCCATGTGAACAGGGACTTTTCCATTCGGATCGATGTGCCGCTGGAGCATGTGCATTCGACCTGGGAATATTTTCAGCCGGGCTATTACGCCAAAGGGGACGTGGCGCCCAAGTGTCAGCCGGACAGCTTTCACGCCCTGTTTGTTGAGCTGCTGACGCCTGACTTCAACGATGAGCAGACCAACCGATTGATGCTCGAGGTGCTGGCCGCCAGCCTGGCCAAGCATGTGCGGATTCCGCAGCGCAATATTTTCATCTATCATCGCCAGGCCCGCTCCGGAATGGTCTTTGACGACGGCAAGATTGCCTATTGGGAACCGTCGGGCGCCTAGCAATTCTGCCAGAACAATAGCCAAAGCGGCAAAATCGGCTAAGCTAATAAAGTTGTTTGATTCTTTTTTTCAGAGCGTGCTGTCGTCCCGTTCGCCCTGGGTATTTTTTCGAAGAGGAGCTGTCGGCCATGGCCAGCCAGAACCAGAAAGAAAGCGTAGATATTCAGGAGCTTGAAAACGCCGAGTGGCGCGAGTCGCTCGATTACGTGCTGCAGACGCAAGGGGAAGAGCGGGTCCGCCAGCTGCTGCGGCTGTTGCAGGTGCGTGCCCAGGAGCAGGGGGTGAGCATTCCCTTCACCGCCAATACCCCCTATATCAACAGTATTCCGCGCAGCCAGCAGCCAATTTTCCCCGGCAACCGCGAACTGGAGCGGCGGATCAAGTCGATCATCCGCTGGAACGCCATGGCGATGGTGGTGCGCGCCAACCGCGAGTCGCCTGGCATCGGCGGGCATATCTCGACTTTTGCTTCGGCCGCGACCCTCTGGGAGGTCGGCTTCAACCACTTCTGGCGCGGCCGTACCGAGGACTTCCTCGGCGACATGATCTTCTTCCAGGGGCACGCATCGCCCGGCGTCTATGCCCGCGCCTTTCTCGAGGGGCGGCTCGACGAGGAGGACCTGAAAGGCTTCCGCCGCGAGCTGCGCCCCGGCAAGGGGGGGCTCTCCTCCTACCCGCACCCGTTTCTGATGCCGGAGTTTTGGGAGTTCCCGACCGTCTCCATGGGCTTCACCTCGCTCTGCGCCATCTACCAGGCGCGCTACAATCACTACCTGGTCGACCGCGGCCTGCGTAAAAGCAGCGGCCGCAAGGTCTGGGCGATGCTCGGCGACGGCGAGATGGACGAGCCGGAATCCCTCGGCGCCATCACTCTGGCCTCGCGGGAGAAGCTCGACAACCTGATCTTCGTCGTCAACTGCAACCTGCAGCGCCTCGACGGTCCGGTGCGCGGCAACGGCAAGATCATCCAGGAACTGGAGGCGGCCTTTCGCGGCGCCGGCTGGAATGTCATCAAGGTGATCTGGGGGGGGAGCTGGGACCGGCTGTTCGAGGAGGATTCCAGCGGCCTGCTGGTCAAACGGATGGACGAGGCGGTCGACGGCGAGATGCAGAGCTTCACCCTGCAGGGTGGTGACTATGTGCGCGAGAAGTTTTTTGGCAAATACCCGGAACTGCTGGAGCTGGTCAAAGGGCACAGCGACGAGCAGCTCGGCCGGCTGACCCGCGGCGGCCACGACCCCGAGAAGGTCTACGCGGCCTACCAGGCGGCGGTGGAACACAAAGGCGCTCCGACGGTGATCCTCGCCCAGACCATCAAAGGGTACGGCCTCGGCGAGGCCGGGGAGGGGAAGAACATCACCCATTCACAGAAGAAGCTCAACGAGGAGGAGCTGAAAGCCTTCCGCACCCGCTTCAATATCCCGATCAGCGATGATGATATTGCCGAAACGCCCTTCTACAGGCCGGAGGCCGACAGCCCGGAGATGCAATATTTCCAGGCGCGCCGCGCCGCCCTCGGCGGCAGCCTGCCGAAGCGTCAACCCGCCGATTACCCGATGGCCTGTCACACCGAGGAGGTGATCCGCGAATACTTCGAGGGCTCCGGCGACCGTCCGCTGGCGACCACCATGGCTTACGTGCATCTGCTCACCAAGCTGCTCAAAGATGAGGAGTTCGGCAAGCTGATCGTACCGATCGTTCCCGATGAGGCGCGCACCTTCGGCATGGAGTCGCTGTTCCGCCAGTGCGGCATCTACAGCCATGGCGGGCAGCTCTACGAGCCGATCGATAAAGGGAGCCTGCTGTTCTACAACGAGAAGACCGACGGCGCGATCCTCGAAGAGGGGATCAGCGAAGCCGGCGCCACCGCCAGCTTTATCGCGGCAGGAACGTCTTACGCCAACAACGGCGTGCAGACCATTCCCTTTTACACCTACTACTCGATGTTCGGCTTCCAGCGGGTCGGCGACCTGATCTGGCAGGCCTGCGACTGTCGGGCGCGCGGTTTTCTGATCGGCGCCACCAGCGGCCGCACCACCCTGGCCGGCGAAGGGCTGCAGCATCAGGACGGTCACAGCCATGTGCTGGCCCTGGCGCCGACCAGCGTCAAGGCCTACGACCCGGCTTTCGCCTACGAGCTGGCGATTATCATCCACGAAGGCTTAAACCGCATGTACTGTAACCAGGAGGACCTGATCTACTACCTGACGGTGACCAACGAGACCTACCTGATGCCGCCGCTGCCGAAGGACAAGAATATCCGCGACGGAATCCTCAAGGGGATGTACCGCTACCAGAAATCAACACTGAAGAAGTCGAAAGGGCAGGTGCACCTGCTCGGCAGCGGCGCGATCCTCAACGAGGCGCTCAAGGCGCAGCAGCTGCTCGAAAAGAACTACGGCGTCGCCGCCGATGTCTGGAGCGTCACCAGCTATAAGGAGTTGTACACCGACGCCATCGAGTGCGAGCGCTGGAACCTGCTGCACCCGAACCAGAAACCGAAGGTCCCTTACGTGACCAGCCTGCTGGAGAAGGAACAGGGCACCTTCGTCGCCGCCAGCGACTACCTGAAGGTGCTGCCGGCGACCATCTCCCAGTGGTTTCCAGGGCCGCTGCACTGCCTGGGCACCGACGGCTTCGGCCGCAGCGACGATCGCGCCGCGCTGCGCGATTTCTTCGAGGTCGACGCCCGCTACATCGTCCTGGCCGCCCTGCGTCAGCAGGTAAAAGAGGGGACTCTGCCGAAAACCACTCTCACCAAAGCGCTGAAGGATTTGCAGATCGACGCGGAGAAGAAGAACCCGCACAAAGATTGACCGGGATTTGCAACCTGTAGGGGCGTCCCGGCGGGGTGCCCGAGAGCGAGGCATGTCACGCCCTGCACTATAGATTTGTTTTTGTCTGCTGGAAAAGGATTGTTATGACACACGAAATTAAAGTTCCCGATGTTGCCGAAGGGGTCAAGGAGGGGACGGTAATCTCCTTAAGCGTCGCGGTCGGCGACAAGGTGGAGTACGACCAGACCCTGCTGGAGCTGGAGACCGACAAGGCGGTGGTGGCGATCCCCTCGCCGGTGGCCGGCACCATCACCGAGATCCGCGTCGCCGAAGGGGAGCAGGCGAGCGTCGGATCGATCATCATGCTGCTGGAGACCGAAGGGGAGGCGGGAGAAGAACCTGCCGAAGAGCCCGAAGCCGCGGCTGAGGATGAGCCGGAGAGCGCGCCGGAAGCGGACAAAGAACCGGCAGAAGCCGAAAAAGTAGCGGCTTCGGTTGAAGAGGCTGATGCTGTCAAAGAAGCAAAACCGCGCAAGCCGGAGCCAGCTGACAAGGCGGCAAAAGATCAAGAACAGTTAGCCGTCGCGGCGGATGAGGTCGACCTGACCAGCATCCGCCGCGACGACCGGGTCGCCCCGGCGGCCCCCTCGGTGCGTCGCCTGGCGCGCGAGCTGGGGGTCGATATCCACCAGGTGCAGGGGAGCGGCGCCGGCGGACGAATCAGCGCCGAAGATGTGCGGCTGTTCGTGCGCGACACCATGCAGCGGGTCACCGGCGGCGGCGCCCCGGTGATCGGTGAGTTCGCCGGGATGCACGCCCAGCGGCCGCTGCCCGATTTCAGTAAATGGGGCGCGGTCGAGCGGCAGCCGCTCTCCAAAATCCGCGAGGTCACCGCCGACGCCATGGGCTACGCCTGGTCGACTATCCCTATGGTCACCCAGTATGACCGGGCGCAGATTACCGAGCTGGAAGCTTACCGCAAGGGGCACAACAAAAGTTTGGCCGACGATGCCAAGGTCACCATGACCGCCATCCTTGCCAAGGTCTGCGCCACCGCTCTGAGAGTGTTCCCGCAGTTCAACAGCAGCCTCGATCTGGCCAGCAAGGAGCTGGTGCTGAAAAAATACGTGCACGTCGGCGTCGCCGTCGATACGCCGAACGGCCTGCTGGTGCCGGTGCTGCGCGACGCCGACAAGAAAGGGGTCGAGACGCTGGCGGCCGAGCTGAACGAGCTGGCGGCCAAGACCCGCGAGCGCAAGGTCTCGCCGGCCGAGTTGGATGGGGGCAGCTTCACCATCAGCAACCTCGGCGGCATCGGCGGAACCGCCTTCACGCCGATTGTCTATGCGCCGCAGGTGGCGATCCTCGGGGTTTCACGGGCGGAGCTGCTGCCGGTCTGGAACGGCGCGGAGTTTGTGCCGCAGCTGGTGATGCCTTTGTCATTGTCCTACGATCACCGGGTGATCGATGGGGCGGACGGGGCGCGGTTTTTGCGCTGGATTTGCGAGGCGATTGAGGAACCGTTGGAGTTGGTGATGAAAGGGTGAAAACCTTTAAACCGTCGGGTCTCGGCCCGACAACCGAGATACTTTTCTTTGAATCGCAAAGAAAAGTATCCAAAAGAAACTCTTTTTATTACTGTCGCGAGATTTCGGCGCTGCGTTGATCCTTCAGCGAAAGGTGATGCGATAGAGCGCTGTTGAACGTAAAGCGAACTGCCCCTACGAGCAACACGTTGCTCGAAAGGGT
>CALZHR010000059.1 GCA_945787335.1 uncultured Desulfuromonadales bacterium | reverse complement strand
TGACCTCGCCGGTGTTCAGCTTGGCCAGCTGGTCAAAGCTGAGGGCGCTGACCGGGTTGTCCTTATGCACGATCGGCACGATGATGTCCTTGGTCAGCTCGTGGAAGACCAGGTTGTCGGGTATCGCGATCTCTTTTCCGGCCTTCTTGGCGGCTTTTTGCGCCGATTTTATGGCACTCTCCAACGGGCTGGAGGCGGCGGCGACCTTGGTTTTCCCTTCGATCAGCGCCATCATCCCCTTGCCGGTGCCGACCCCGAAAACCTTGATGTCATCACCGGAAGACGCTTTAAAGTCGGCTGCGCCCGGCTCCAGGAAAGCTTTCTGGCAGGTGGTCGACCCCCAGACCGCCACGGTTCCGGCCATGGCCAGAGAGCTCAACAGGAGGAGGCAGCAAGAGGTGAGGCTGAGGATTTTAATAAGTTGCTTTGTCATTCTGGATTCTCCTTTGGCTTGTTTGTTGATAAAAACAGTAGTGGATCTCTATTTACTTAATTTCGTACCAAGTGTGCGTGAAGTTGCTGATTTATTTAATTTTCTCTCCATCAGGTAAAAATTATCAACAAAATCCATTAGCTTGTCAACATTAAAAGCATTAAATTTTTAGAGTGAGGCATATTGCTGAAATCATTTAGAATCATCCGTACCTGGCGCTGGTAGCCAAGTCCTTGTCAAAATGACGACTGCCCTGGCCTGCACCTGAGGTCCCACCCCTGAAAAACTTTCAATTATCTTCTGTCGGAAAATAATTAAATAGTAATTACAATGGGTTGCGATTTATTGAAGCCTGTTGGCATAGTTCTGGCCTTGAAGTGTCCCCGGTTCATTATTTCTTATCCCGGAGGCACGGATGAAACGTCCAGGATCAATACTTCGCTGGCTGGGGCTGCTGCTCTTTCTGCTGCTGTTTTTTATCAGTGCGGCGACCACCGTGCAGGGCGCCTCGCAGATTACCCTGACCAGCATGGAAAAGCAGGAGAGCCTGAACCGGACCCGGATCACCCTGAGCTTTTCCGATCTGCCGAACTTTGAAATCGATCATTCCGGCCAGCGGGTCGACCTGCTGCTGCTCGATGTGCGGGTTTCCGCCAAGCTGCGGCGCCTGCCGGAAGATGAAACCGTGGTCAAAATTCTGCTGGCGCAGAAGTACCGCGATCTGATGACCTCTTTTCTGCTGCGCCGCCCGCCGGCCCAGGTGCACACCGAATCCTTACGCAACCCGGCGCGGGTGGTGATCGATCTCTACTGGCAGGAAGACCAGAGCAGCCGCCCCGGCGTGGCCTTCCGGATTGCCGACATGCCGCCGCGCAAAGCGGGTAAGAAGGCGCAGGATTACGCCAAAGAATCCCCCTGGAAAGATCGCTGGCTCGACTTCTTTCGGGATTACAGGACCGACTGGAAGCTTAACCTTCAGCCCAGTTATAGCCTGCCGGATCTGCCAAAGCTGATCACCGATGAACAGAGTCCGCTCTGGCCGCTGCAGCAGTTTGCTGATGAAAAGAAGTGGCTCAGCCTGGTGCGGAGCGCTGAACACCTCAGCAGCCTGGACGAACAGCAGAGCTATCTGCGTGACCTGCTGATGGCCGAAGCGCAGGTGCGTGGCGATTCCCTCGATGCGGCTCTTGCGCGCCTGCAGCGATTGCAGGAGCAAGCGGGCCGCGAACAGCTTCGTGTCGATTATTTGACAGCTTTTGCCCTGGCGAGCAGCGGCCAGCCGTTTCTCGCCCAGCTCAGTCTCCTGGAGCTTTTGCCGAACCTCTCCTTAAGCGACCCGCTGGCCGCAGACGTCTATCTGCTGGCGGCTGAGACCTCTCTGGCGTCCGGGCGGTTCGCGCTGGCGTTGAGCTATCTGCAGCAGTCCGAGCTGCTCTGGCCCGCAGAGCTGTTGGAGGTGGTTGACCTGCGCCGTGCCGATGCCTTGGCCGGGCTGGACCAGCCGCAGCAGGCGCTGGAAATCTACCAGGGTCTGATTGATCAGCCGGGGCTGTGCGAGCGCTATCTCTTTTCCTGCAACCGGGCCGCCTACATGGCCTATCAGAATCACCAGTATCCGCTGGCGACCCGCCGATATCGCATCCTGGCTGAATTGATCAAGGAGCAGCCGGGCGATGATCTGGTACTGTTTGCCGCCGGGGCCGCCGCCTATGCCGCTGGAGACCGGGAATGGGGCATCATCGGCCTGCAGAAAGCCGCCCTTGACCGGCCGAACAGCGAAGGGGGCGACCGGGCTGAGTTGCGCCTGATCGATGATAAATTGCTGGTCGGAGCAGCGTTTGAGCAGGCGCAGGCGGCGAACGAATACGGCCAGCTGGGCAAGCAGTCGAGATCCCGCCAGGTGCGGGAGGAGGCGGTCTTCAAACGGGCGCTGAGCCTCTACCTGCTGCAGGATCACGCTGAAAGTGTCCAGGAGCTGATGCGTTTCCGCAGGGAATTCTCCAGTTCCAGGCTGCGTCGCGAGGCCGACCTGCTGCTGCTGGAACAGCTGCCGAAAGTTGTGAATCAGTTATTGGCGCAGGAAAACGACCTGCAGGCGGTGGTGCTGGTGGAGCAGAACCGCAACCTGCTGCTGCGCGGCGGCTTCAGCCGCGACTTTCTCTTCGCCCTCTCCGGCGCGTTTGAGCGCCTGGGGCTTTACGAGCGGGCCAGCCGGGTACTGCTCTACCTGTTCGACCAGGCGCCGAGGGAAGCGCAGCGGATGACAGTCTATCTGCCGCTGGCGCTGAGCTTTATGAAACGGGATGAATTCTCCCTGGCCAGCGACTACGCCAGCCGCTACCTGAAGACATATCCGCAGGGCGCCGATGCCGGCGAACTCTTCGCGGTGCTGCTCGATGCCTTCGAGCGACAGGGGCGCGAGGAGGAGCTGATCGCCTGGTTGAATCAGAAGAGCCGCCCGAGCAGTCCGCAGCTGGAGGTCCGGGCGGCCTGGAGCTACTGGCGGCAGCAGCGTCCGCAGCAGGTGATCGACAGCCTGGAGCGGATCCGCCGGGAGGGCGCCGAGCTGGCGGTCAAAGAAATGGCACTGCTCGGCGAAGCTTATTACCGGCTGAACAAGAATAACGCGGCGGAAAAAATCTATCGTCAGCTGCACAACGACGAACAGTTCGCCACCCAGGCCCGCTACCGCAGCGCCCAGGTGCTGCTGCGGCAGCGGGATCGCGCCGGTGCGCTTAACCTTCTGGCGCAACTGGTCGAAGAAGATGGCAACAGTCATTGGGGCAAGTTGGCCCAGGATTTGCTCATTCAAGAAAAACACTAACGCTCTCTAAGAATCTGTCAGAAAACAGTCAGGAGATGACCCATGGCCGATTTCAGGATCACCGATAGCACCTTCGCCGCGCTGCAGAAATCGCTTGATCTGCGCCAGCAGAAGCAGCAGGTGATCGCCGCTAACATCGCCAACGCCGAAACCCCGGGGTATGCGGCCCGCAAGCTCGATTTCGAAGCGGACCTGCGGGCGGCGATCGAACGCCCCGCCAGCCCGGTCAGGCAGTCCCACCCGAAGCATATCCCGGTCGGGGCCGGCGGCATCGACGCGGTGCGCGGTTCGCTCAGCATGCAGCGCAGCGACAACCCGGCCGGCGACGGCAACAGCGTCTCGGTCGATGAGGAAATGCTCGACCTGGCGGAAAACCAACTGCTGTTTGAAGCGGCGGCGCAGGCGTTGAAGAAGAAACTGAGCATTCTCAAGTTCGCGGCCAGCGGCGGACGCTAGGAGATTTGAATCATGGATATTTTCACCAGTATGAAAATCAGCGCTTCGGCGCTCAAGGCCCAGCGAACCCGGCTGAACACCATCAGCTCGAACCTGGCCAACATCGAAACCACCCGCACCCCGGATGGCGGCCCCTATCGCAAGCGCGAAGTGGTTTTTCAGAGCACCCGGCAAGACTTTGCCGACACCCTCGACAGCCGCCTGCGCGATGCCGCGCAAGGGGTCAGGGTCAGCCACATTCAGGCCAGCAGCCAGCCGCCGCGGATGGTCTACGACCCGAGCCACCCCGATGCCGACGCACAGGGGCAGGTGGCGATGCCGAATATCAACCTGGTGGAAGAGACCGCCGACATGATGTCGGCGTCCAAGGCCTACGAGGCGAACGTCACGGTCATCAAGTCGGCCAAGCGGATGGCGTTAAAAGCTCTGGAAATCGGACGTTAGGGGGAAAGCAATGAAATCTGTCGCGGATATAACTCTCAATTCCCATCTGCAGGGGCTGACGCAGCCGAAGTCCAGCCCGGTGCAGTCGATCGGCGGCAAGTTCGCCGAAGCCCTCAGCAACACGATCGCCGAGGTCAACCAGGCGCAGCTTGCCGCCGACCATGCTTCCGAGCAGATCGCTGCCGGCGAGACCAAGAATCTCCATGAAGCGATGATCAAGCTGGAAGAGGCGGATATTTCGCTGCGGCTGATGGTGCAGCTGCGCAACAAGGCGGTCGAGGCGTATCAGGAAATCATGCGCATGCAGGTCTGAGTCTAATTATTCAATGTTGCTGTTGTTAAGCGAATGTAATCGGTTCGAAAGGACGTTGTGATGGCCGAAGAGATCACCGCCGCAAAGAAAACTTTCCTCACCACCATCCTGGAGTGGTCGCTGGCGCGCAAGCTGAGCCTGGTCGGGGTGACCCTGGTCAGCGTCCTGCTGTTTGCCGCGATCATCATGCAGTCGCAGGTGGCCGACTACAGCCTGCTGTTCGCCAATCTGCCGAGCCGCGATGCGGCGATGGTCGTCGAGTGGCTCAAAGACCGCAAGATCCCCTACCGGCTGGAAGATGGTGGCAAGGACATCATGATCCCGGCCGACCAGGTTTACGAAGCGCGATTAGAGCTGGCCGGCTCCGGCCTGGCCGAGGGGGGGGTGGGCTTCGAGATTTTCGACAAGCAGAGCTTCGGCATGACCGACTTTGCCCAGAAGGTCAACTACCGCCGCGCCCTGCAGGGCGAGCTGATGCGCACCATCACCTCCCTGGGGCCGGTCGAAGCGGCCCGAATTCATCTGGCGCTGCCGGAAAAACGGCTGTTCCGCGAGCAGCAGCAGGTCGCGACCGCTTCGGTCATCGTCAAGCTGACGTCAGGCCGCAACCTCAAGGAAGCCCAACTGCAGGGGATCGTGCATCTGGTCGCCGGCAGCGTCGAGGGGCTGGAGGCGGAGAACGTGACCGTGGTCGACTCGAGCGGCAAGGTGCTCTCCAAGAGCCGCAGTGGCGAAATCAGCGGGCCGATGACCCCCGGCATGCTCGATTACCAGCAGACCATCGAACGCCGCTTTGAGGCGCGCGCCCAGTCGTTGCTCGACCGCGCCCTGGGCGCCGGCAACTCGCTGGTGCGGGTCACCGCCGAGGTCGATTTCGATCAGCGTGAGCGGGTCGAAGAGGCGCTCGATCCGAAGGGCGCGGTGGTCGTCAGCGAGCAGGCCAGCAGTGAGCGCGGCAGCGGCGAGATCGTCGGCGGCGTGCCCGGTGTGGTCTCCAACCTGCAGGGGGATGGCAGCCGCACCAGCTCGGTGACCAGCACCCCGGCGAGCCGTTCGGAGGAAGTCGTCAACTACGAGCTGAGCAAGGTGGTCAGCAAGACCGTCGAGTCGGTCGGCAGCCTGACATCGGTTTCGGTTTCGGTGCTGGTCGCCGACAAGCTGACCCCGGGGGCCGAAGGGGCCGAGCCGACCAGCACGCCGCGAAATGCCGCGGAGCTCAAAGAGATCGAAAAAATGGTGCGCACCGCGCTGGGGATCAATGACACCCGCGGCGACCTGATCTCGGTGGTCTCGATGCCGTTCGAAAGCGGCTTCGAAAACGAGCCGCTGCCGACCCCCTCGCTGGTCGACAAGATCTACCCCTTCATGCCGATCATCAAATACAGCCTGCTGAGCGTCGCCGCATTGCTGGCTTACCTGCTGCTGCTGCGGCCGTTGCTGCGCACCCTGCGCGGCGCCATGGAGAGCAGCGCACCGCTGAAGACCGTCCAGGAACTGGAAGCCGAACTTCAGGCGCAGAACACTCCGCTGCTCGGCGGTCCGGGCGATCCGCTGGCGCAGATCCGCCAGGAAGTGCTCGGCGGCGACATGGTGCCGGTGCAGGTGGTCAAGAGCTGGCTGCGTGAGCAGCCGGAAGAATCCTGAGATTGCAATGCTGCCAGGGCGGGAGTGATTTGTGAAAAAGCCAAGACAACTGACCGGGGCGAAAAAAGCCGCCCTGCTGCTGCTCTGCCTGGGCGAGGAGGCCACCGGCAAGGTCTTCGAAGCCCTCGATGACGCCGAAGTGCGGGAGATCAGCCGCTGCATGATGGAGATCGATCATGTCGAACCGTCCCTGGCGCGGGAGATCCTCGAAGAGTTCAAGACCGCCCGTGGCGGCGACATCGGGGTCTACCTGCGCGGCGAAGAGTTCGCCAAGCACGCGATCCTCTCCGGCAGCAACAATGAGCGGGCCAGCTACCTGATCGATCAGGTCACCGCCGGGATCGAGGGGCGGCCGCTGGAGACCATCTCCAAGATGCACCCGCGGATGGTCGCCGGGCTGCTGGAGGATGAACATCCGCAGACCATGGCGCTGATCCTCTCGACGCAGAAAGAGGACCACACCAGCCGGATCCTCTCCGAGCTGCCGGATGAGTTGCGCGGCGAGGTGATGTACCGCATCGCCAAGCTCGAGAACGTCTCCCCCGAGGTGATCAGTCAGATCGAGGATGCCCTACAGCGCGAAGTCGGCGTGGTGGTTGGCAGGGACCACAAGCAGGTCGGCGGATTGGAGAAGGTGGTCGATATCCTCAGCAACATGGAGAAGGGCGCCGACCAGGTGATCCTCACCAGCATCGAGGCGACCGATCCGGAGATGGCCGAGAAGATCCGGCGGATGATGTTCACCTTCGAGGATCTGGCGCTGATCGACAACCGCGGCATGCAGGCGATTCTGCGCGAAGTCAGCACCGATATGCTGACCCTGGCGCTGAAGACCGCGTCGGACAATATCAAAGAGAAAATTTTCAGCAATATCTCCCAGCGCGCCGCCGACATGATCGAGGAGGACCTCGAGGCGATGGGGCCGCGCAAGCTCTCCGAAGTGGAAGCGATGCAGATGGAAGTGGTCAAGGTCGCCCTCAAGCTGGAAGAAGAGGGCACAGTGGTTATCCCGGGCCGAGGCGGTGGTGGCGATGAGCTTGTCTAAGATCTATCGGGGCGAAGAAACCGGCGAACTCAAGGAGTTTCAGTTCCGCTCATTCGGTGAGGTCGACAGCATCGCCCCGCCGGAGACGAACGCGGCCGGGGGGGGTGCGGCTCAGGCGCCACCGGCTGCTGCGGCCGATGGCGGTCAGCAGACGCAGGACGCCTATGCCCGTGGCCGCCAGGAAGGGCTGGCGCTCGCCGAGCAGCGGCTCGAGTCGGTCACCCAGGCGCTGGCCCAGGCGCTGGAGGATGTCAGCCGGCTGCGCGAGTCGCTGGCCCAGACCGGCACCCAGGATATGCTGCGGCTGGTAATGGCGGTCGCCGAGCAGATCGTCCGCAAGACGGTCGAGGTTGACAAACAGGTGGTGCTGCGGATCATCGAAAACGCCCTGCAGGCCTCGGTGCGGGCCGATAACTTCCGGATCCGCATCAGTCCCGAAGATCTCGAGCTGGTGACCAAGCAGAAACCCTTGTTTCTGGCCAGCATCAGCGGCCTGAAGAATTTGAGCATCGAGACCGATCCGACCATCAGCCCCGGCGGCTGCCGGGTCGATTCGGAGCTCGGGGATGTTGACGCGACCATCGAAAGCCAGCTCGAGGCGATCCGGCAGGCCCTCGGTGAAGCGATCGCGGAAGGCTGATGCAGGACCTGGTGGAGCGCATCAAGGCGGTGAATCCGCTCAAGGTCAGCGGCAAGGTGACCCAGATCGTCGGCCTGGTGGTCGAGGGGCATTGCCCCGCGGCGACCGTCGGCACCCTCTGCCGGCTGATACCGCTCGGCGGCGGCGCGCCGGTGGCTGCCGAGGTGGTCGGTTTCAAGGACTCCCGCGCGCTGCTGATGCCGCTCGGCGAACTGCGCGGCTTAGGGCCCGGCAGCCTCATCCAGGTGGTGCGTGACAGCGCCACTCTGCCGGTCGGCGACCAGCTGCTCGGCCGGGTTATCGACGCCCTCGGGCAGCCCCTCGACGAGCAGCCGCTCGCTCCCTGCGAAGAAGAATTTCCCCTTTACGCGCTGCCGGCCAGCCCGCTGTCGAGAAACCAGATCGTCCGTCCGCTCGATCTGGGGGTGCGGGCGATCAACGGCCTGCTGTCCTGCGGCAGCGGTCAGCGGATGGGGATCATGGCCGGTTCAGGGGTGGGGAAAAGCATGCTGCTCGGTATGATGGCCAAGAACACCCGCGCCGACGTCAACGTCATCGCCCTGATCGGCGAACGGGGGCGCGAGGTGCGCGAGTTCATCGAGCGCGACCTGGGCCCGGAGGGGCTCTCCCGCTCAGTGGTGATCTGCGCCACCTCCGACCAGTCGCCGCTGCTGCGCATGCGCGGCGCCTTTGTCGCCACCACCATCGCCGAGTACTTCTGTGCCCAGGGCAAGAACGTGCTGCTGTTGATGGACTCGGTGACCCGCTTCGCCATGGCGATGCGCGAGGTCGGCCTGGCGATCGGCGAACCGCCGACCACCAAAGGCTACACCCCGTCGGTTTTCGCCACCCTGCCGAAGCTGCTCGAGCGGGCCGGATCGTTCAAGGGCAAGGGGAGCATCACCGGCCTCTACACCGTGCTGGTCGAGGGGGACGACATGAACGAGCCGGTCGCCGACGCGGTCCGCTCGATCCTCGACGGGCATATTGTCCTCTCCCGCGACCTGGCAGCGCGTAACCATTATCCCTCGATCGACGTGCTGCGCTCCTCCAGCCGGGTGATGCGCGACATTGTCAGCCCCGAGCATCTGCAGCTGGCCGGCCGGATCCGGGAAATCATGGCGACCCACAAGGAAGCCGAGGACCTGATCAATATCGGCGCCTATGTCGAGGGGAGCAACGGCAAGATCGATTACGCCATCTCCCGCATCGAGGCGATCACCGATTTCCTCCAGCAGGGCGTTGAGGAGAGCGTTGATTTCGACGGCACCCTGGAAGAGCTGGCAGACGTCGGTCAGGACCGCCGCCAGACCCCGAGGTAACCGAGATGGCGAAAAAATTCAAACTGCAGTCGGTGCTCAACTACCGCCAGGCCCTGGAAGGGCAGGCACAGCAGAAGCTCTCCGCCTCGCTGCAGCAGAAAAACCAGCTAGAGGAACAATTGCAGCACCAGCAACGAGCGATGCAGCAGCTCGACGCCGAGCTGAAGGAGCGGCAGAAGGATGGCCTGACGGTTGCGGAAATCGGGTTGTTCGAGTCCCAGTTCCAGCACCGCCGCCGGCTTTTATCCGATCTGCAGCAGCGTCTGCAGCAGCTGGCCGACGAGATCCGCAATCAGCGTGAAGAGCTGTTGCAGGCCGCGCGCGACCGGCAGGTGATGGAAAAACTCAAGGAGAAGCAGGAGCATGAGTTTCGCCAGGAGCTCTCCCGCAAGGAGCGGGAAATGCTCGACGAAATCAGCCTCCGCAACAAAGGGGATTTGTCATGAGAACTCGCCCGGCCCTGATTCTGGGCGCCATGCTGTTCAGCCTCGCTGTGCCGGCGGTCAGCCAGGAGCTGAACGCCGACGAGCAGATCGGCTCGGTCGAGGAGCGGCGCATCATGGTTTCAATCGACCGCGAATACGAAAAATTGAGCAAGCGCGAAATGCTGCTCGATAGTCGTGAAATGGAGCTAAAGACCCTGGAGGCGGAAGTCGATAAGAAACTCGCCGCGATGCAGGAGCTGCGGGGCGAGCTGGTCAAGCTGCTCGACCGCAAGCAGCAGGAAGAGGGCAGGCGGATCGGCGAGTTGAGCGCCATCTACGAAAAGATGGAGCCGAACAAAGCCGCCAGACTGATCAAGGAACTGGACGAGCAACTGGCCATCGAACTGCTGATCGGGATCAAGAAGAAGACCGCCGGGAAGATCCTCGACAACCTTGATGCCGCAACCGCGACCAACCTGAGCAAGGCATTTACCGATATTCCGGTGAATGATAAATCGGGTTACTGACCCGAACAGCAGTAAAATCCACGCAGAAAGGAGGTGAAACAGATGCACGCATTAAACATGATCGAGATGGGAGCCAAAGCTCCCGAACCCATCGCAGCGGGGCCGCCCGCGCAGCCGAAAAGCCGTGAGTTCGGCAAGGTGCTCGGCGAGCAGAATCGCGCCGAACAACCGCAGCCGAGTGAATCGGCAGCAACCAGGCAGCAGGGCGCGAAATCCGCCGGGAAGCAGGAGCCGATTGAAGGTGCTGAAATGTCCCGTCCGGAGCAACGATCAACGCGTCAGGCGGAGGCTGCAGAAACGGCTCCAGTGCAAGTAAAACCGCACATCGAGCCCAAGCTGCAGCACAGGGTGGTCAAGCTGCTCAAGGCAATCGCCCATGGTGAAGCAGGCGAGGCGGCAGAAGAGGGCGCTTCGCTCAAAGAGCTGTTGACCCGGCTGGTGCGGCAACTCGACTCCAGCGAACTCAAGGGTGAGCAGGTGCGGGCCGGCGTTGACCTGTCGGCGTTGGTTGAACTGGTCGAGCAAGTGCAACAGCTCGCCCAACTGCAGGTCGGTCCTGAACTCCAGGATGGCGGAGAACTGCAGGTCGCCGACGCTTCGCTCGAGCAGCTGGTGAGCCGACTGGCGGCTCGACTGACCGGGGACATTCAGCAGGCTGGGGAAACTCTGCAGGCTGAGGAAAATCAGCAGGCTGCACAGGCAGAACCGCCGGTTGCAATGTCAGCGGCTGCCGAGCTGCAGAGCACCGCAGCAGCCCAGGTCGATAGC
>CALZHR010000058.1 GCA_945787335.1 uncultured Desulfuromonadales bacterium | reverse complement strand
CCGGGATGCCGTCGCGCGGCGGACCGCCCGCCATAATTTCATCGCGCGGGATCGAGCGCTGGCTGAAGTCCCAGTCGGCCGTCGCCAGCAGCGGCAGGGAGACGATCAACAGGGTCAGCAGCAGGGCGTTCAGACGTGGATTCCGTTTGCTTCGCATAGTTTCAGGATAACGCAGCCGGCGTTTAGCATGCTATCCTGCCGGAGATTTTCCCGGGAGATGACTTTGGACCAACTACGAGAGATCTACCAGCGCCTGTTCGACCGCTACGGCCCGCGCCACTGGTGGCCGGCCGAGACCCCCTTCGAGATGGCGGTCGGCGCGATCCTGACCCAGAACACCAACTGGAAAAACGTCGAGAAAGCGATCGCCAACCTGCGCGCGGCCGGGGCGTTGAGCCCTGCGGCCATCTGCCAGCTGGAGCGCGCGGAGCTGGAGCGCCTGATCAATCCCTCTGGCTTCTTCCGGCAAAAAGCCGAGCGGCTGCAGCTGCTCAGCTGCTACCTGCGCGACCACTACCAGGGGCGCCTGGTGTCGATGCTGCGCCAGCCGCTGGAACCGCTGCGTGAGGAGCTGTTGGCGCTCAAAGGGGTCGGCCCGGAAACGGCCGATTCGATCCTGCTCTATGCCGGAGAGCTGCCCTCCTTTGTCGTCGATGCCTATACCGGTCGGCTGTTCAGCCGGCTGGGGCTGCTCTCGGGCGATGAAAAATACGCTCAAATCAGGAACTATTTCTCGGACCGGCTACCGCCGGACGTCGCCTTGTTCAACGAATACCATGCGCTGATCGTCTGCCACTGCAAAGAGCATTGTCGCAAACGTCCGCTCTGCGCTGGCTGCCCCCTGGGTGAGATCTGTCGCTACCGGCAACAGAACCCTTGATATCGCTGCCTTCCTGCGGTAATTTCGGCAGATTAATCATTCAATGCACTTACCCACATTTTATGAATCGTGACCGATATGACTGACGAGCACAAACCGCGCGACCTCAACTCCGAAGTAGAACCTCAACCTGAAAAGCCGTCTGAGCCAGGGCGGGAGCCTGCGGGAGAAAGTCGCCCGGTGCCGGCCGAGGTGCTGGATGCCGAGTTTGTCGATCCAGCCGATGCACCGAGTGACGTACCAGCAGAGGCAGAGGCAGAACCGGAAACGGACACTACAGCAGAAATGCCCGAAGAGGTCGAACAGCCGACCGAGAGCGAAGAGCCGGCGGCTGAAGCCGCAGCGCCAGTCGCCAAGCCGGCCAGGCTACGCTGGGATCTGCTGTTCCTGCTGCTGCTGACCTGTGTCAGCCTGCTGCGGCTCGGCTACCTGTATATCGTCCCCCTCGACCTGGGGCCGGACGAGAGCTACTACTGGGACTGGTCGCGCCGGCTCGATCTGGGCTATTACAGCAAGCCGCCGCTGATCGCCTGGGTCAACGCCCTCTCGACCAAGCTGCTCGGCATCAGCCCCGAAGCTGTGCGCATTCCGGCGGTTATTTTCGGCGCTCTCGGCCTGCTCGGCATGTACCTCTGCGGCCGGCGGATGTTCTCCGCCGAGGTGGGCTTCTGGGGCGTCGCCGCCTGGCTGGCGACCCCGGGAACCGCGGCGCTGGGGCTGATCATGGCCACCGACGTGCTGCTGGTCAGCTGCTGGTGCCTGGCGCTCTACACCCTCTGGCGGGCCATCGAGGGGCAGCGGAGCACCGGCTTCTGGGCCTTCCTGACCATGCTGTTGATCGGCGCGGGAGCCTTGAGCAAGCAGATGATGCTGGTCTTTCCGCTGCTGATGTTCCTCTACCTGATCTTTTCCAAGGAGGATCGCGGCCAGCTGAAACAACGCTGGCCCTGGCTGATGACGCTCGGCTCGCTGCTGTTTCTGCTGCCGCCGCTCTACTGGAACTTCAAAAACGACTGGATCACCTTCAAGCACACCGCCCACCATGTCGAGATCGTCGGCACCAGTTGGCAGGATCACTTGAAGACCTTCGGAGAGTTCGTCGGCGGCCAGCTCGGCCTGCTGACCCCGCTCACCTGGTTGCTGCTGGTGCTGCTGATCCTGGCCCTGCTGGGGAAAATGCTACGCTGGTCGCGCCAGACCAGGTACCTGTTCATTTTCGGCGGCCTCGGCCTGCTCGGCTTCGCCGGCTTCAGCGTCAAGCAGAGCATCAACCCCAACTGGCCGGCGACCTTCTACCCGGCCGGGCTGCTGCTGCTGGCCGCCTGGGGGCGCGGGCAGGTCAACGCTGGCCTCATCGACAAGCTGCGCCGACTGTTCATCCCCGGCCTCAAGCTCGGCGTGCTGCTGACCCTGCTCGCCTACCTGCTGCCGTTTTTGCTGCAGCTCAGCGTCCTCCCGCTGGGAAAAAAGGACCCGACCTCCCGGATCAAGGGGTGGAGCGAATTGGGGCAGCAGGTCGGGACAACCCTGCAGGAGCAGCCGCGCCCGGAGCAGACCTTCGTTCTCTCGCCGCTGCGCAAGTACCCGGCAGAGGTCGCTTTTTATGCCCCGGGCAACCCGGTCACCTACAAGTGGCCCGGCGATCCGCCGCAGATCAGCAGCCAGTATGAGCTCTGGCCCGGGCCGATCGACAAGCTCGGCTGGGATGCAGTGATCATCCACAATGCCGATTCTCCCCTGCCGCCGGACCTGATCGCGGCGTTCGAAAATGTTGTCGACCTGGGCGAGCAGAGCATTCCGATCGGCGCCGCCGGCGCACGGAAATACCACCTGTGGCGCGGCGAAAACCTGCTCTCCTGGCCGGAGTGGAATTAAGCATGGAAAACGGACTGTTCCTGGCGAAGAAGATTCTCGGCGGCCTGCTGATGCCGGTGCCGGTCACCCTGCTGCTGCTGCTCTGGGCGCTGCTGTTTCTGTTGCGACGCAAAACCCGCTGGCTCGGCTTTCTCTGCGTGCTGCTCGCCACCGCCCTGTTGTTTGCCGCCAGTTACGCACCGCTCAACAATCGGCTCATAGCGCCGCTGGAGCAGCGCTACCCAAGCTATCAAGCCACTGACGAGCCGGCCGAGTACATCGCGGTGCTCGGCAGCTGGCACCGCTCAGACCCGAATCAACCGGTCAGCAGTGAGGTCAAGCCGGCGGGAGTGGTCCGGCTGGTGGAAGGGATCCGCATTTACCACCTGAATCCGGGCAGCAGGCTGATCTTTACCGGCTACAAGGGATACCCGCTGGAAGACCCGGTCGCCTACCCGGAAAAACTGAAAGAGCTGGCCCTGGCCCTCGGGGTTCCGGCGGAGGATATTCTCAGCTTCACCGGCCCGAAGGATACTGCGGAGGAGGCCAGACTGATCGCGGAGAACTTCCCTGACAGCAGACTGGTGCTGGTCACCTCCGCCGCCCACATGCCGCGCTCAATGCAGCTGTTCCGCAGCGCCGGCCTCGCGCCGGTTGCGGCGCCCACCAACCATATCTCCCGGCCGGTGCGCAGCAGGCTGCAGTATCCAAGCGCCCATGCCCTGGCCAACACGCAGGACTGGTGGCATGAGCAGCTGGGCACCAGCTGGTCGCAGCTGATCGGGCAAATCAAAGAGAAGACGGCCGAGAAGTGAATCAGACGAAGGTCGGCGGCGAGCGGTAGGCCTCCGGCTGTTCTTCCGGCCGGAGCAGGTAGCAGAGCAGCAGGCCGCTCAGATAGACCATCCCCCAGGCCCAGAGCACGTCGCTGGGGAAATGCCCCCCTTGCGCAAGCCGGCCGGCCCCCATCAGCGCGCCGTACAGCGTCCCTCCGATGAGAAATCCTGCCGCCAGCTTTTTGCGCCTTTTGCGCCAGACGAAATAAGGGGCCATCAGGTAAAAACCGATCGACGCGTGCCCCGAGGGGAAAGATTTGCTGGCCCCCGGTTCGCCGCGCTCCCAGACCTTGAGAAACGGCAGGTGACCACCGAATTCGATGACATGCTTGGGGCGGGTGCGCCCCCAGTGGTCTTTGAAGATGCTGTTGACCAGCAACCCCGGGCCGATCGCCAGCAGCAGCAACAGCAGCAGGTAAACCCGCCACTTGCGCCGCAGTTGCGACAGTTTCAGGCCGAGCAGCAGGCCACCAAGGCCGATCACACCGATCAGAACCCCCGGAATCATGCCGCGCTTGTAGAGCAGCTGCCAGAGCCAGAAGTCCTTGAAACGCCAGCCTTCGCCGGCATGGTAGAAATAACGGGCGGCCTGCATGTCGAGATCGCTTGCGCGGAACAGCAGGGTCAGCGCGAGCAGGACCAGCAGCGGCAATCCCAACTCCAGCAGCAGGCGTCTTAGCGGTGAATCGCTCAAGCGGAAAACTCCCCGGGAAAAGTGTCTGCGCACTGTAGAGCCAAGCTGCGCAACTTGTCAAGAATGGGGATTTTTTTGCTGACTCAGGGCGCTGTGCGTGATATGAATTGCGGTTTGCATCGCCGATCCCTTTCCGCCCAACGTCGGGAGCTTGAACGAATATGAATAAAATCAGCTTCGTTGTACCGATCTACAACGAAGAAGAGAATATCCCCCAGCTGGTCGAGGAGATCAAAGCTGTCGCGCCTGACCTCTGCCCGAACTATGAGATCCTGCTGGTCAACGACTGCAGTTCTGACAGCAGCCTGCAGGTGATCCGCGGGCTGGCGGCCGAGAACAAAGCGATCAACTACCTGTCACTGGTGCGCAACTCCGGTCAGTCGGCGGCATTATACGCCGGTTTCCAGGGCGCCAGCGGCGATGTCATCATCACCATGGACGCCGACCTGCAGAACGATCCGGCCGACCTGCGGCAGATGATCAAATATTACGGCGAATACGAGATGGTCAACGGCTGGCGCTTCAACCGCCAGGACAGCCTGTCGAAGAAGCTTGCCAGCAAGATCGGCAACGGCTTCCGCAACTGGCTGACCCGGGAGACCATCCACGACACCGGCTGCTCGCTGAAAATCATGAACGCCGCCATGCTGAAGCGGATCCGCATTTACAAGGGGCTGCACCGCTTCCTGCCGACCCTGATGCGCCTCGAAGGGGCAAAGGTGGTCGAAGTCAAGGTCAACCACCGCCCGCGCCTGCACGGCGTCTCCAAGTACACCAACCTGCGCCGCGGCATCGAGGGCTTTTACGACGTGATTGCGGTGCGCTGGATGCAGAGCCGGCACCTGTCGATCGAGGTGAATAAAGAGAAATGATGAATCTGACGACGACCGAAATCCTCATCCTGGCAGTCGGTTTCGCCGGCCAGGCGATGTTCTTCATGCGCTTTTTTGTCCAGTGGCTCTATTCGGAGAAACACCGCCGCAGCCTGATTCCGACCGCATTCTGGTACTTCAGCCTGGCCGGCAGCTGCCTGCTGCTGACCTACGCCATCATCAAGCAAGACCCGGTCTTCATCGTCGGCCAGTCGACCGGTTTTATCATCTACACCCGCAACCTGGTGCTGATCAAGCGCGAGCAGAACGAGAAACTCGCCCAGCAATCCGCCGAATCGACCGGCGAAGAGCGTTAACCATCCCAGCTGTCAAAACTGTGCACTTTTGACCATGTATACGGAATCCTGCTAAATTATGTCCGTCTACACGATGTCACATTTTGACGTCATGCATTTCAACTACTGCACAAACCACTGAACTCACTGACAAATAAAGCATACTTTAGCTCCCGACTCGATATTGGCACCTGAATTGCTCACTGTATACGGCTGTGCGCACAGAAATGTCCGCCACATGAATCACTATTCGCCAGAAGGGAGCAAATCACCATGGGCCGCAAAGCCGCTAACGCCAAAAAATTTATCGTATCCTGCCGCGTCAACACCGAAGAGATGGACCTGCTGCAGAACCTGGCCAAAGAATCGAACAGCAGCATCTCCGACCTGCTGCGCAAAAGCCTGCTCGGCCTGCAGCAAGGGTCGAAACACCTGCAGATGAGCGCCTGATCCCCTGCCCAATCGAGCCTCAGCAACAGCGCCGATCACCGATCGGCTTGGGCGTGAACGTTCGGAGGGGACGTTCACAGGGGCCCGCCTCAAGACCTGCCAAAAATCTCTGTAAAAGCCCCGTAAGTCACCAGCTTTCCGCTTGAACTTGTCTGCCGCTTTTGTTAGCCTGCCTGACTAATCTTTTCCCGGTATTTAGTCACTGAATTCGCGCGCTTTATTGCGGCTTCAGCTGTTGAATGCGAAAGAGGCACAGGCATGGACTACAAAGAGACCCTGAATCTTCCCGCGACCGATTTCCCGATGCGCGCCAACCTGCCGAACCGCGAGCCGCAGATCCTGGAGCATTGGGATCGGATCGGCCTGAACGATAAGCTGGAAAACGCCAACAAGGGCGAAAAAAGCTTCATCCTCCACGACGGCCCTCCGTACGCCAACGGTCACCTGCACATGGGGCACGCGCTGAACAAGACGCTCAAGGATATCATCATCAAAAGCAAGCGGATGCAGGGCTATTTCACCCCCTACGTCCCGGGTTGGGACTGCCACGGCTTGCCGATTGAGCTGATGGTCGACAAGAAACTCGGCAAAAAGAAGCGTGAGATGAGCAAGGCGGATG
>CALZHR010000057.1 GCA_945787335.1 uncultured Desulfuromonadales bacterium | reverse complement strand
TCCGGCCAACAGCACCATCACCATCCGCCTGAAAGCCGAGCAGCCCGGCGCAAAGCCGCTGCCGAACGGTTACCTGCGCCTCGGCCAAGCGGCCGACGGCCGTTTCTACGGCTGGAACTTCCACCAGGCCGAACGGGTCTCGCAGCCGCAGCAGGCCGACCTGTGGCCGGTCGCCATCGAGCCCAGCGACCCGCCTGCCCTGCGCCTGCAGGCTGCCGCCGCTGGCGGGCTGCGATTTGTTTCACAGGCTGAACTCGGCGTCGATCATCAGTTCCTGCTCTATGCCGACCAGGCCCCGGAGAACGGCTATCAGCACCAGCTGCGGCTCGATTTCAGCGCTCCCGGGGGGGTGTTGTTCGTCCGCTGCCGTGACGGGCTGAATTACGCCAAGATCGAGATCAATCCGAGCGCCTTTGTCCGCAGCGGGAATCCCGAGGAAAATCGAGACTTAACTCTGCGATATGTGTATAATCCGAGCGGTGGACGCAAGCTGCTCTACCAGGGGGAAGGGCCTAACCTGCCCTACCCAGCGGAATAGCAACCAATACGACACCGATCCAGAAGCGATGGCGAAAAAAACCGCTCACATAACCGCAGCCGCGGCAGACTCCCCTGATCCAACCGAAACCGGCAGACCCCTGTGCCCGGACGGCGGCAGCGAATGCCGGCTGTTCGACGAACTGGTCGAGCTGCGTCAGTCGGTGGACGAGCTCTCCCAGCTGGTCCGTACCGACCCGCTGACCGGCTTGGCCAACTACCGCTATTTCTGTCAGGCGTTGGAACAGGAG
Source organism: uncultured Desulfuromonadales bacterium (assembly GCA_945787335.1). Taxonomy (GTDB): domain Bacteria; phylum Desulfobacterota; class Desulfuromonadia; order Desulfuromonadales; family Geopsychrobacteraceae; genus Malonomonas. The sequence continues at coordinate 2,003 of CALZHR010000057.1, read as the reverse complement.
ATGGAGCGGACCCGGCGCAGCGGCCAGCCGACCACCCTGATCATGCTCGATATCGATCACTTCAAGAAGGTCAATGACGACTGGGGGCATGAAGTCGGCAACCAGGCGCTGATCCATGTTTCCCGGCTGATGCGACAGACCGTGCGCAAGCTCGACATCCCCTGCCGTTACGGCGGCGAGGAGTTCGCCATCATCCTGCCGAACACCCTGCTTTCGGCCAGCATTCCGGTGGCCAGACGGCTGCGCCAGACGATCGAGAAGGTTCCGCTGCGGGTTGCTGACAAGCGGCTGCAACTGACCGCCAGCCTCGGCATCGATACCTTCAGCGCCGATCAGGACGCCAGCGTCGAAGAGCTGGTGCAACGCGCCGATCACTACCTCTATCAGGCCAAACAGGAAGGGCGCAATCAGGTCCGTCACGCCAGCCTGCCGCCTGCCGACATCGTCAGCCGCGAAGAGAAGGACGACCTGTTCAAGCTGTTCGGCAGCGGTCAGAAGCGCTCCGCAGATGACTGAGTTTCCGCGCTGAAAAGGGATCAGACCATGTTAAAGCTGCGCATCATCCTCCCCCTGCTGCTCTCTTGCTGGCTGCTCGGCCTGCCGGGACTGGCCGAGGACGCTATTCCGGAAGAAAAGCAGGCCACGCTGGCCGCCTTGAGCTTCCTTGAGCAAATCGACCGCAGCGAATACGAGCAGAGCTGGGAGAGCTGCTCGCAATTTTTTCAGGCTAAAACCGAACGCGATCAGTGGGTGCAGGAGATCAACCACCTGCGCCCCCAGTATGGTGAGAATCAACAGCGCCAGCTGCAACTGGTCAAGCCGGTCGAGGGGTCTGCTGAAACCGTTCAGCGACCGCTGCTGTTTCTGATTTTCCGCTCGACCTTCGCCAGTAAGACCGCCATCGAGATGGTCACCATGGTCAAGGATCCCGATCAGCTCTGGCGGGTGGGCGGCTATTCTCTGCAGTAAAGCGATGGAGAAAAAGATGAAAATCGTCGTTCTGGATGGGCACACCCTGAACCCCGGCGACCTCGACTGGGGGCCGCTGGAAGATCTGGGCGAGTGCAGCATTTTCGCCCGCACCGCCCCGAAGCAGGTCGCAGAGCGGGCCGCCGAGGCCGAACTCGTGCTGACCAACAAGGCGCTGCTGCCGGCTGAAACCATCGCCGCGCTGCCCAAGCTGAAGTATATTGGCGTGCTCGCCACCGGCTACAACGTCGTCGACCTGGAGGCCGCGCGCGAGCGGGGGATCGTCGTCACCAACGTCCCCGGCTACAGCACGCCTTCGGTCTGCCAGATGGTCTTCGCCCTGCTGCTGGAGATGACCCAGCAGGTCGGCCATCACGCCAGACTGGTGCGCGAGGGGGAGTGGAGCCGCTGCGTCGATTTCAGCTTTCACGACCGGCCGCTGCTCGAACTGGCCGGCAAGACCCTGGGGCTGGTCGGCTTCGGCCAGATCGGCCGGCAAGTCGCCAAAGTCGCTCAAGCTTTCGGCATGCAGGTGCTGGTCAGCACCGCCAACCCCGACAAGTACAAGGATGAAACCGGGGTGAAATTCACCGATACCGACAGCCTGTTTTCCGAAAGCGACATTATCAGCCTCAACTGCCCGCTGACCGAAGAGACCAGGCACCTGGTCAACACCGCCCGCCTGGCACGGGTCAAACAGGGCGCGCTGCTGATCAACACCGGCCGCGGACAGCTGATCGACGAGGCGGCGGTCGCCGAGGCGCTGACCGACGGCTATCTCGGCGGTTATGCCGCCGACGTGCTCTCCAGCGAACCACCGGCCGAGGACAACCCATTGCTGAGCGTGCCGAACTGCTTTATCACCCCGCACATCGCCTGGGCCACCGGCGCGGCGCGCCAGCGGCTGCTCGACACCGTCGTCGCCAACGCCAAAGCCTTTCTTGAAGGTGCGCCGCAGAATCAGGTCAATTGATGGGTTGGTCGCAAATTCTGCAGGAGTTGAACCAGGCCCGGTTGCAGCTGGATAAGAAAGT
>CALZHR010000056.1 GCA_945787335.1 uncultured Desulfuromonadales bacterium | reverse complement strand
CTCTTTTCCAGCACCAGTGCCAGGCGCTCCAGCTTGCCTTCCAGGAAGGTGTCGGCACCCGGTATCTGCCAGCGCTCAAGAAACTGTCTGGTCAGCTGAACATCTGTGGCGCCGAAACGGCCGGCGAGGAGCTGGCGTTGATCCTGTCTCAGCAGGTAGAATTCGCCTTCCAGCGGCAGGCCGAGCAGATCGCCGCGCAGCGCGGTAACCGCTTCCTGCTCAACGGCAGAGAGCCAGCGCCCGGAAAGACTGAACAATTTGTTTTGTCCGTAATTGCTGGTCACCGCGGCTTCGAGTTGGGCCCCTTCGCCCGGAGTGCCGGTCAGGGATGACGTCAGGGTGACAATGGCCGATGCTCCCGGGTGCTCCTTGTCAGCTGGAAAGCCGGTGGCAAGATTCTTGACGCTCAGCTGGTAGTTGAACTCTTCCTTGCGCCAGATGGCCGGGTCGGGGGATGACGGCAGGGTGACGTCGAGGAGGAGTTCTGCCGGCTGTCCCGCCTGTTGCAATTGGCCGTTAATGGTCAGGGTGGCGGGCTGGTTTGGTTGCCAGCCACGCAGCTCCGTGTGCAGGTTGTCGAGGCTCAGCAGTTGCTTGGAGCCGATTTCCAGTCGTTGATGGATTTTCAGGCTGGCATCGCGGATCGTCAGGATCCGAATGCCGAGTTGGTCCGTCAGTTGGTGGGTGGTGCCCCGTTTGGGCCGATTACGAATCGGCAGCCAGACCTGCAGGCTGGGACTGTCTATTTCAACCCGCTCAAGTATGAACTGGCCTTCGAACAGCGGGGCAATTTTCAGGTTTGCTGTCAGGCTCGGCACTTCGGCCAGCAGCCCTTCGGGCGGACCGATCCGCAGGTCCTGTAAGCGCAGGGCAATCCCGTGATGGAAGGTCAGTTTGCCGCGGCCGATCTGAACCGGCTGCTCAAGGGCCAGGCTCAGCTCCTGTTCGAGTTCGTGCCGGTAGTCATCCAGGTCAAGGTAGCTGAGAAAGATAGAGGCAATAATGACTAGGACGGCCAGCAGCAGCAGCAGAACATAGAGGGCCCTGCGGAAAAATTTTGCGATTGTTGGGTCCATGGATGCCGATAGCTGGAAGTGTAGGTTGTTGCGACAGCTTAATGCTGACTCATGCATCATAACGCCTCTTGTTCTGCCCGGCAAGTGGCAATGGCGGTGAGGAGATCTGATCTTTACATGCCCGCGCCCCCCTGATACCATTACGCGCCCGTTAAATTAGCCCAGCAGCGACAGGTTATGGTTTCCGGCGCCTCAATTTGGCTTGGCAGCAAGGATCAATTTCCGCCAACATGAAAATCAAACGTCTTGATATCATCGGCTTTAAGTCTTTTGTCGACAAGGTTTCCCTCGATTTTCAACATGGGATTACCGGCGTAGTCGGACCGAACGGTTGCGGCAAAAGTAATATTGTTGATGCCATCCGCTGGGTGATGGGGGAACAGAATGCGCGGCACCTGCGCGGCAAGGCGATGGAGGACATCATCTTCGGCGGCAGCGAGAGCCGTAAACCGCATGGTATGGCCCAGGTCTCAATCGTGTTCGACAACAGCGCCAAGCTGTGTCCGCCAGATTACAAGGATTACGCTGAGATCATGGTGACCCGCCGTCTCTATCGCAGCGGCGAGAGCGAATACCTGATCAACAAGACCGCCTGTCGATTGCTCGATATTACCGAGCTGTTCATGGATACCGGGGTCGGTGCCCGTGCCTATTCGATAATCGAACAGGGCAAGGTCGGTATGCTGGTCAGCGCCAAGCCGGAAGAACGGCGCAGTTTGATCGAGGAGGCCGCTGGGGTAACCAAGTTCAAGGCGCGCAAAAAAACCGCCCTGCGGAAAATGGATGCAACCAAGCAGAATCTGGTGCGGCTGGGCGATATTATTGCCGAGGTTCGCCGCCAGCTCGGTAGCCTCAAGCGCCAGTCTCAGCGTGCCGAGCAGTTTCGTGAATACCGGGGCGAGGCCAAACGGATTGAGCTGTGTCTGACCGGCAATCGCTTTCAGGAGCTGCACAGGGAGATAGGGCTGCTTTCCAGACAGGAGCAGGAGCAGGCGACAATCCTTGCCCGGCTGGATGCCCGTCTGGGAGATGGCGACCTGCAGCTGGAAGAAAAACAGCTGCAGCTGACGGTCGTTGAAACAGAGCTCAGCCAGGCCCAGGAACAGGTTTTTCATTTAGCCTCTGAGGTTCAGAGGGTTGAAAACGAGCTGACGCTGGCGAGTCGGCAGCGTGAACATCTGCTCGGCCAGGACCAGGAGCTGCAGGCCGAACTGAAGAGCTTGGCCGAGCGACTTGCCGCCCTGGTGACTGAACATGAACAGTTGCAACAACAGGACAATAGCTACGGTGCCCGCCTGGAAACGGTGCAGCAGGATGTCGAAGTTCAGGAGGAGGGTCTGCGCCAGTCGCTGTCGCAAGAGCAGGAGATGAACTCCTCCCTCGAAATTGGTCGGCGCGAACTGATGGGGTTGCTGGCCGAGACCAGTCGGCTGTCCAACCGCCGGGAAGAGATCGACCGGAGGTTGGCGGCGGAAAAAGAGCGCCGCGAACAGGTCCGTGCTGATTCTATCCGGGTCCGGGAACAGCAACGGCAGCTTGTTGGTCAGCAGCAGGAGTTCAGCCGGCAACTGCAGGAGGTCCGTGAGCGTCAAGAGTTGCAGGCTGAGCAAGCCAGATATCTGCAGCAGAGTCGGGGCGACAAGGAGCAGCTGCTCAAAGAGCGGGATGCGGCCCTGACGGCAGTTCGGCGGCAGCTGGAAAAAAGCCGCTCACGGCAGGAGTCGTTGCAGGAGCTGGCGCGCAGCCTCGACGGCTATGGCGAAGGGGTGCGGGTCCTGTTGGCAGAGAAAAACCGTTGGTCTCTGATTGCCGCCGATCTGTTTACGGTCGCTCCGGAACATGAGCAAGCGGTCGAAATGGCACTCGGCGAGCGCCTGCAGGCGGTGCCGGTAGGTGGAGTCGAGCAGGCAGGAGAAGCGTTGCAACTGTTGCTCGAGCAGCGGCAGCGAGCGACCCTGTTGTTGGCCTCGGCAAAGCCGCCTGCTATCGGGTTTGCCGAGGGAACCGCTTTGGGCAGCCTGGTCAAGGCGAAGGCAGGGAAGCAGGCGCAGGTTGAGCTGCTGCTGGCGGGTATCTATCTGGTCGAATCGGTCCATCAGTTTACCGCTGTAAATTTGCCCCCCGGTCTTTTGTTGGTTGATGGCGAGGGGCGAAGTCTGGACTGGCGGCGCGAATTAACCGGTGGCGCAACCGTTGTCAGCGACTCTGGGTTGCTGCGGAAAAAGCGGCAACTGGAAGAGCTCGGCTTAGAAATAGCGCAACAGGAAGATCGCTTTGCCGGCGGCCAGCGCGAGGTTGACCAGATTCGGGAAGAACTGCTGCGGGTCGAGGAGGAGCAGGCGGTTGCCGCGAGCGAGGGGCATCGTCTGGAACTGCAGGCGTTGGAGCTGGTGAAGGACCAGCAGGGAGTGCAGACCGAAACAACCCGCATTGACGAGCGGCTTGATCTGCTGGACTTTGACCTGGAACAGGGTGCGGAAGCCGAAGCTGCTTTGCTGCAGGAACGGGCCCAGTTAAGTGAAGGTAGCCAGCAGTCGGACGAGCGACAGCAGCAGCTGGAGACGCAGAACTCCGCTCTGCAGGAGCAACTGGCCGAATTGCGTCAACAGCTTGATGGGGTCCGGGAGGAGTTGACCGAACGCCGGGTTGCTCTGGCGGCGATGCAGCAGCAACAGCGTGGTTTGAGCGATACCCTGGTTCGGCTGCTAAGCCAACGGCAGGAGATGGAGCAACGTTCTGCTCAGCTTCAGCAGCGGCAACGGTCGGGAAATTCAGAGCAACAAGTGCTGCTGCAGAGTGACGAGCGGTTGCGGGTCGAGCTTGAGCTGTTGCTCGACAGGCGGGAAGAGCAACAGCAGGCCGGCCAGGCGGTTCGGGACCGTTACGAGCAGGAGCGCCAGTCGCTCGATGAATTCCGCGATCAGCTGCGCAGGGTACGTTCCGAGGCTGAAGAGTTGCGCAAGGAGGTCGCCCGGCT
>CALZHR010000055.1 GCA_945787335.1 uncultured Desulfuromonadales bacterium | reverse complement strand
TTCAAAGCTGGCCGCAAGCTTGCTGAAGTCCAACCCGGCCAGGGCCTCCGGCAAAACGTCGGCAATCCCAGCGAGGAGTTCACTGATATCACCCAGAGCACCCTCGAAGACTCCGATCAGACCGTCAAGGTCGCCACTGTCAACCGCGCTGCCGATGCCGGCCAGGGTCGCGATCAGGCTGTCGACAACGTCGCCATAGTCGTCGAGCAACTTGGCGCCGACCCCGATCAACACCGACTCGATATTGTTAACAACGCGCTTATTGTTCAGCGCGAAATTGTCAGCCATCTTGCCGTATGCCTCGGCAGTGGCCCCGGCGCGTTCATCCATCGCCGCCAAACTGCCGGCAAACGTGCCGCTGCTGTCGGCGGCCAGTGCCATGACCGCGTTGAGCGCTTCGGTGCTGCCGAACAGCTTGCCCATCGTGGTAATGTTGCCGCCGGTCGCCTCTTGCAGCTCGGCAAGAAACTCGCCCAACCCCTTACTCTTCAGCGCCGTCGCATCAAACTGAATCCCGAGCTCCGCGGCCAGGTCGCGCGCCTCTGCACTCGGCTTGATTACGTTCGACAGCGCCGCCTTGATCGCGGTGATCGCTTCACTGGTCGGCAGACCGGTCGCTGTCAGGGCGGCGATGGCCGCGCTCAAATCGTCAAACGGCACGCCGGCGGCGGCGGCGGTGCTGGTCACCTTAGACAGAGAATCAGCCAGCTCGGGGATGGTCGTCTGACCAAGTTTGACGGCAGTGAAAAATGTATCGGAATAGTCTGCCGCGGCGTCGGTTTCCTCGCCGTAGGCGTTCAGGGTGCTGACCAAAGCCACCAGGGTGCTGTTCAGGTCGGCTTTGCCGGCGACCGCCAGCTTTTCCGCATCGGAGAGGACCGCCAGAGAGTCGGTATAATCAGCGCCGGCGGAGATCGCGCTATAAACGGATGATGTGATTTCGTCGAGAGAGGCCGTTGACTCTTTGGCGTAGTCGAGGATTTCGGCACGGTAGCCGCCCAGATCTTCAACATTTTTATCGATCAGCGTGGTG
>CALZHR010000054.1 GCA_945787335.1 uncultured Desulfuromonadales bacterium | reverse complement strand
GACAATTGCCGGCGGGCAGAGAGTCATTATACAGGCTGAGTGCGCGCTGAAAACTTGGGCGCAGCAGGATCAGCTTCAGCTTCTCTTTGATAGCAGGAAAACGTCCCAGGCACGCGCGGCCTTCCGGTGTCTGGTCCATCTGCATCAGAATCGGGGCGATAAACAGGTCAGCCAGGCTGAGCTGGTCGCCGGCAAGGTAGTTGCTGCCGTGGTAAGTTTCCGCCAATTGCGCCATTGCCCGTTCAATTTTCGGCATGGCCGCGGCAATGACCTGCTTGTCGGGTTGCCCCCCCGGGCCTCTCGGGAAGACATACTGACTGACCAGCTGGCTGATGCAGGGGGTGTGAAAATAGCAGTTTATAGCGCTGATCCATTGCTCCATCCGGGCTGCGGCAAGGGGCTGCTCGGGGACCAGGGACGTCCCCGCAAAAACCTGGTCGATGTAGCGACAGATGGCAGATGTTTCGTACAGTTGCACGCCCGCCACGGCGACCGCCGGGATCCGACAGAACGGGTGCCAACGCTGATGTGCAGGGCTTTGCAAGGCAGCAGGGGTATCATGGCCTGCAACCTGCAACCGGTAGGGTGCGTTCTTCTCCTCACAGGTCAGAATGGCCGTCTGTACGTAATGGCTGATGGGGGTGCCGATGATGGTTACCATGGAGTGATCCGTTTTCAAGAGGTTTGCTGTCTGCATCACACGGCCGGACAGATGTGGCTTAAGTTTTGTAAGTAAAGATTATAACTCAAGAGTTGCTGGTCAGCGAGGTTAATTAAACCACGGCGGGGAAGAATTGTCATTGCCCATCCCGCGTGATGCTGGTTTATTGTCTGCACGCGACGAAACAACGAATCGGGCCTGCGCGGTGGAAATTCATGCAGCGCCATCTTGATTTCGAATCCCAAAACAAGCGGAGGACCCGGATGCAGAACGATTTGTTCAATCTTGGCGGCCAGCAGGCCCTGGTCACCGGCGCAGGTGCCAATGGCGGGATCGGGCATGCCATTGCCCTGGGTTTGGCCCGGGCCGGAGTCAGGGTCTATCTGGCCGATAACGATCAGTCGGGGCTGGAGCAGACTCTTGAAGAGATTCATTCCCTGGGCGGCGAGGCGCAGGCAAGACTCTGTGATATTGCCAGTGAAAAAGAGGTTCAGGGGTTGTTCCAATGGCTCGATCAGTCGGGCACCAGGTTGGACCTGCTGGTGAATGTGCCCTTTGCCTTTCCCAGCCGTGCACGCCCCCACCTGTTGGAGCTGGCTGACTGGCAGCAGACCCAGCAGGTGAGTGTGGAGGGCTATTTTCTCTGTTGCCGGGCGGCGATCGAACGCATGCTGCCGTTGCAAAAGGGGTGCATCATCAACGTCGGCTCGAATGCCGGTGTCGCGGCGCTCGGCCGCGGGGCCATGGCCTACAGCTGCGCCAAGGCGGCGGTGCACCAGATGACCCGGGAGCTGGCGGTTGAATATGCCAGAGACGGGATTCGGGTAAACGCCATTGTCCCGGCCCAGACCTTGACACCCGGCCTCAAAGGTCACTTGCAGAATCAGAGCTTCAAAGATCAGGTGCTGCCGCGAATCCTCGCGGGCATCCCCATGGGGCGCTTGCTGGACCCTGAGGAGATGGTCGGCCCGACGCTGTTTCTCGCCTCTCCGGCGGCGGCAGCGGTGACTGGAATCCTGCTGCCGGTGGATGGTGGCAATCTGGCCTTGAACGCCGGCGGCGGCGATTAGCCCCGTCGAGCGCTCTGACTCTCACGCCATCTGAATCAATCCGTTGGCGCCATCGAGGCGAATCCGGTCGCCACTCTGCAGCTGCGCTGTTGCACCCGGCAGCACCGCCGCGGGAATGCCCCGCTCGCGAGCCTGACAGGCGCTGTGGGCAAGCAGCCCCCCAGTCTCGACGATCAGCCCGCCCAATTCCCCCAACAGAGCAGAGAGCCCCAAATTGAGCGAGGGGATCACCAGGATCTGCTCGGGTCCGAGCTCCATTTTCATTTGACCGGCCGCTTCCAGTGTTTCAACAACACAGGCGGTCCCTTCGATGATGCCGGGGGACACCGCCTGGCCACGCCAGGAATTCGCCGAATCGAGAGGTTGTTCAGCGCCTAATTGTTCGAGCTGGTCCTCGAATAGCACCGCGGGGAGCCGATGTTGATGTGCCAGAGCACTGGCCAGCTGGCGGTCTTGCCGGCGTTGGGCGATGATCTCAGTCCAGCCGTCGGGCGTTTGGCAGCCGCTGCCGAGCTCCTGAGGGCGCAGATAAAAGATATCCCCTGGCTGCAGTTTGAGACGGGTCTCAATTTCCAGCAACGTGGCCCGCAGCAGAGCATATTCGGCAAGGAAGACGTATTTGACATGTTCCCGCAACGGCAGAAACCGTTGCGCCAGCCTGAGGTCCTGCCAGAAATCGGTGTAACTGCCACGCGGCAGCTTTCGACAGAGCGCTCGCTCGCGGCCGAGCCGCTTGGCTCTCAGCTCTTGCAGCGAGCGTTCCGTGGGTTTCGGCTCAGCAGTGCGCTCGCGCAACAGTTCCAGCAACGGCTCCGGGTCTTCTTGATAGCGCGGCAGGGAGACTTCCAGTTCATTGGTGGCAAAATGCCCATGGCGCTCCAGATAGGCGTCCAACGTCAGACACCCGTCGCGCACCTGCTCCAGGTCGCGATATTGATCGCTGATCGGGGTTCGCTGCAGCCCCTGAAACAGCTCCGCCAGATAGCCGCTTTGCTCCTGCTCACCCACCCCCTGCAGACGGACCCGGCAAAGATCGTAAAAATAGAAGCCGAGACGGGCAACGCTGACAAACACGCTGCAGGTTTCCTGCTGCAGATGCGCGACCAGACGCTCAAATCGACTGACCAGCTGCGGCAGGTCAAGTTCGCTCAGGCAGATCGCTTGGTTCTGCTGCAGGTTGTCACGCCAGCGCTGTTCCAGGGCACCCATCGCCTGGTCGTCGAACCTGGCCGCGTGCTTGCGTTGCAGCCGGTTGAAGTCGGTCTGTGCCTGCACGCGGGCCAGGGCTTCTTCCGCTGGATACAGCTGTTCTGCCTGCTCTGCGCTCAGCAGCTGTTCATAGAGGCCCAGCTCCGGATAGTTCGCCAGCGACGGATTTTGTTCCACGCGCTGATGGATTCGCTCAATCGGCTGGCTCAGCCCG
>CALZHR010000053.1 GCA_945787335.1 uncultured Desulfuromonadales bacterium | reverse complement strand
GCCCGGGGGTGGAGAACGCAGCGGTTGAATTTGACCCGCAGAGTCTGATGCCGAAATATCGCTTGAGCTACGGTATTCCCGGGGCCAGCAGCGCCATGGCAACGGCGCAGCGACTCGGGTTGCCAACCGTGGTTCTCGAGCGGGCCAAGCAGTATCTTGGTCAGGGGGAACTTGACGGGACCGCCTTGCTGACCCAGCTCAACACCCAACAGCAGGAGCTAGAGAGGCGGTTGTTGCAGGCGCAGCAGGCGAGGCGGGATGCCGAGGGCGCTCAGCGGTTGCGTAAGCAGCAGTTGCAGCAACTCAAAGAAAAAAAGCAGGAGATCCTGGCCCGCGCCACTCGCCAGGCGGATGAGCTGATCGCGGCAACCGAATCCCGGCTCAAGCAGTTGCGCAAGCGCAGGCCGGGTGCAGTGTCTCCGCAGGAGGCGGTGGCCGAGCGTGGCCAGCTGGCGGAGGCCAGGGAACAGCTTAAGCCGTTTAAGCCGCGCGCTAAACGTCAGGGGCTGGTTCCGCAACAACTTGATGTCGGTGAGCTGGTGCGCATCGCGGCGCTCGGGGTTGAGGCGCAGGTCGAACGGCTGCTGGGTGAAAGTGTCGAGCTGCGTGTCGGCGGCAAGCGGTTGCGTCAGCCGTTGGCCGCGCTGGAGCAATTCGAGCCGCGCCGCTATGCGGCTGAAAAGAAAGTCGCCGGGCAGGTCACGCGGACGATTGCCGAACGGCAGGTCAGCCCGCAACTCAAGCTGGTCGGGCGCCGGGCCGATGACGCCTTGTCGGAGCTGGAGCGCTTCGTCGACGATGCCCTGCTGAGCAACCTGCGTCAGGTTGAGATTGTCCACGGCGCCGGAGAAGGGGTTTTGCGCCGGGTGGTGCGTGAATTTCTTGCTAGGCAGCAGGGGGTCACGGCCTTTTACGCGGCACCGGCGGAACGGGGGGGAGACAATATAACCATCGCCGAACTGGGTGATCGATGAGCGGGCAGATCGTAGAGGGCAAAATAAACGAGGTGCGGGAACGGAGCGATATTATCGAGCTGGTTTCGCAGTACGTCGATTTGAAACGCTCCGGGGCTAACCACATGGGCCTTTGTCCGTTTCACTCGGAAAAGTCGCCCTCATTCAGCGTTCATGCCGGCCGGCAGTTTTACCACTGCTTCGGCTGCGGCGTTGGTGGCGATGTTTTCTCGTTCCTGATGCAGATTGAAGGGCTCGCCTTTCCGGATGCGGTCCGCCGCTTAGCGGAGCGGGCCGGGATCGAGTTGGAGGAGCGCCAGCTTTCCCCGGAAGAGGAACAGCGGCAACGACAACGTGAGCGGCTTTACCGGGTCAACGAGCTGGCGGCAGAATATTTTCATCAGCAGCTGATGGAACAGCCTGCTGGTGAGTCGTGCCGGAAGTACCTGAAGCTGCGCGGTTACGGTCGCAAGGCAGCGGGCGAGTACCAGATCGGCTACGCGGTTGATGCCTGGGAGGGCTTGAATGCGCACCTGCAACAGCAGGGGGTTGCTGCGGACGATGCGCGAACCCTCGGCTT
>CALZHR010000052.1 GCA_945787335.1 uncultured Desulfuromonadales bacterium | reverse complement strand
GCATCAGGTCGAGCAGGATCAGGTCGGGACTGTTTCCCCTGACCCAGTCGACGACCTCAAGTCCGTTGTCGATCCAGTGTGACTCCATCCCGGCCTGCCCGATGTAATCACGCAGCAGGCCAGCCAGTCTCGGTTCATCTTCAACAATCAGGATCTTGCGGCTCATACTTTATCCGTTCAGGGGCAGACTGATGGTCAGACAGAGTCCGCCAAGGGGTGAGTGTTGTGCTTCGATACTGCCGCCGTGAGCTTCGACGATGTTGCGGCAGATCGACAGACCGAGCCCGGCGCCGCCCGCTGCGCGGCTGCGTGAGCTTTCAACCCGGTAGAGGCGGGTGAAGAGCTTCGGCAGCTCTTCACCCGGAACACCGGGAACCGAGTCATGCAAGTGCAGGATGAGTCTCTCTCCGTCGATATCACTTCGGAGTTCAATCCGACCGCCGGCGTCGGTATAGCGCAGGCTGTTTTCGAACAGGTTGGTCAAAAGCTGCTGTAACCGTTCCGGGTCGGCGAGCAGTTCAAGTTCGCTTCCCGCCGCAAGATCGACATCCAATTCAAGATTTCTGGAGCTGAATCGCTGCCGGTAGAGTTTGACCGTGTTGTTGAAAATGTCGACCGGCCTGACCGGTTTCTTTTTATAGGTCAGAGCTCCGAGATCCGACATCGAGAGCTCGTAGAGGTCGTTGACCAGGCGATTGAGATGCAGCACCTCGCCATGCAGGGTCTTAAGGGTTTGTGGGGTCACTTCACGAACCTCGTCCTGCAGGGCTTCGATCTCGCCGCGCATTACCGCCAGCGGCGTGCGCAGCTCGTGGGAGATGTCGGCAACCCATTGCCGGCGCGCTTGTTCGTTTTGCTCGAGAGTGTCTGCGAGGGCGTTGAAATCCCGGGAGAGCTGGCCGAGCTCATCTTTACTGGTGACCGGCGCACGGGCCTTGTAGTTGCCGCGCGTCAGCTCGCGAGTGGCCGCCGCCAGGCTCCTGACCGGGCGGACCAGGCGGCCGGTGAGTGGCAGGGTCAGAAGTCCGGCAAGCAAAACCATGCCGAGGGCAATCAGGCCGAAGGTCAACTTCTG
>CALZHR010000051.1 GCA_945787335.1 uncultured Desulfuromonadales bacterium | reverse complement strand
TAGGGTTTCATGCCGGCCGCTGCGAGCAGTTCCGGAATATCCACCAGCGGGTAGCGTTTGCTGAGCAGCTTCAGATAGGTATCGATGATCCGGCTGCTGTAGAGCCGCTTGCTGGCCTGATCGGCTGTTTCCATACTCCCTCTCGCCGCTAGAAACGCCGCAGCAGTCTTTCACAGAAGCTGAAGTAGTCGTCCAGCGCCTCCAGGTCGAGAATCCAGAGCGTATAAAGTTTCTCGACGGGAAAATTCTGCTGCTTGGCGAAAGCGTTCGGATAGAGCAGCACCGGGATCTGCAGCTTGGCAAACTGCTCCGCAAGCTGAGCGACGGCCGTGCTGAGGATCTCCCGGGTCAAGTCGACCTGGTCGATGACGATCAGCTTGATGCAGTTGGTCAGCTCGGAGAGGTTCAGGCCGATATCGGAGAGGTTGACGATGATGAACGCCTTGAGCAACTCCCCCTGCTTGAGTGCGTAGCAGCGCCGCTCCAGGGTCAGGCCGATGCTCTGGTACTCGGCGCGCAGCTGTTCCTGCTGCTGCCGCTGTGCATCCAGGTCGAAGGCCGCCAGCAGCAGACCTCCCGAGACCGACTGGTAGTAGCCGGCCAACTCGTCGAAATCCTCAGCGGTTGCTTCGCTCAGACTCCAGCCGCCTGGCAGCGGCGCCGGTTGTTCGTCGCTGCGGGAGTGGTGAAAGTAGGCGAAGTCGTCGAGGGAGCAGCGCTGCTGATCGCCGATATGGCGGGCGACGCCGCCGAAGATCCGTTTCGGGAAGCGGTTGTTCGGCCGGAAATAGCAGAACACGTAATGCAGGTGTGCGGAAGCAAGCCGGTAGGCATCGTTGACATAGTGGCTGATCTGCCGTAGCACCACTAAGCCCGCCCCTTTGGCGGAGACCTTGCTGGCGGCGTGGTGATGGATCATCCAGGCGTTATCGCAGGCGCGGACCATTGCCATGTGGCCGAGAATCTCGTTCTCCTGCTGATAGATGAAGTGCCGGGCGATGTTCGGGTGGCGGGTATAGAGGGTTTCGTAGGTCCGCTTCAGGTCTTCCTTGATGTCTTTGAGCGAGGCGTATTTTTGCGGGTAGATAAAGCCGGTGGCGAAGAAGAAGTCCCACAGCAGGTCCATGTCGACATCCTGACTGATCTGCCAGCCGGGATCGATCGCCAGGTAGATCAGCGAGATCAGCTTGACGTGGTCCTCCATCTGCATATCGATCAGGGTGACCCCACAGCTGACCTGGGCACGGTGCTGATCGCTCTCCGGCAGCGGCTGCCGCGACACCACCTGCCCCCGACAGGGGATGCTGAACCCGCCCGGCAGGCGCAGGTCGATCCGATCGAGCATCATCCCCGGCAGCAGGGCCGAGTCGGCCTCGCTCTCCTGTACCGAGAACCCGGAGCCGGAGAGGCTGTCGATCGGCAGGCTGAGTTTTTTCCGGATCAACGGGTGCTGAATCACCGCCTGCGGCGCCGGGCTCAACTGCTGGCGCAGCGGCCGGTACTTGCGGGCCGGGTAGCGGCTGATCTGGCCGTTGAGCGGCGCCACCACCAGCGCCTGCTGCTGGCTGTCGATGGTCTGCGGCAAAATGCTGCAGATCCCGGAATAGATCAGCTGGCCGGCATCGGTCAGGGCCAGCGTCGCCTGGGCTTCCGGGTTGATCCAGTGAAAGCTCTGCTCCGGCGTCAGCTGCAGGCGGATCCGCAAGGAGATCGGCGTGTACTCCTCGAGGGTGCCCTGAAACAGGGTGCTGTGCTGAATGAACTGGACCTGAATCTGCCGGCAGGGGCGCCGGCGGATTTTCCGCGAGCGCACTTCACGCCACCTGTCGGGCAGGCGGAAGCTGATCCGCCGGGCATCGGTGGCGAGAACCTCCGGCTGAAACAGCAGCAGCTTCAGCCCGTCGGAGACGAAGAAGTTCTCGAACCGGTAGCTCTCCAGGCGACTTTTCCCTTTGATATCGGGCTCCCAGAGGCAGTCGAAACGATCCTCGCCGCAGGGCTGCGGGCGCGCTTCGACCAGAATCTTCTGGTTATAGCTGGGGTGCTTTAGAGAGATCAGAACCGTTTGATCCTGAAAGTGCAGATAGTTGAGCTTGTTGATAATACTGGTTTGGTCGACCTGAACCCAGCCCGGGAGCAGGTCGGCATCAGCGGGCGTTGTATCGAGCTTCTGGAGCTGTCGCTTGTCAAACATGATCCCTCCGGCGACTTTTCATTTGTTGGCTGAAGTTAAAGTTTAGCCGAATCTTGGTAAAAATCCTGATTCGCGGGCAGATTGGGGCAACTTTCTAAGCGATATGGGATTTTTTCTTTCTTAATGAGCCGGATTTCGTGACGCATGAGAAGAAATCGGGTACGCTATAGGCATTTATTGATTCGGCTCTGCCGTCTTCTTCCCCGATAGTCAGCTGTCCGGCGACCTGTGCGGATTGCTGCTGAAACAGGCGCTGCGCTTCAGCGGCACCTGACGATTGTGACCGGAGGCTGGTCTGCTTTCCGGCTGGCGGCGAAGAAGGAGTTTGTATGCGGATCAAACTGTCGACAAAATTTGTCGGCCTCTCCTGCACCACCTTTCTCATCATCATGCTCTGTTTCGCTTTTCTCCACGTCGTGGCTCTTAAAGAGAGCTTCACCGAGGAGTCGATCTATGAAGCGGACACCTTGAGCGAAATGATGCTGCGCAACACCTATTACCTGATGCTCGACGATGATCGGGAGACCCTGCAGAAGATCATTGACGAAGCCGGCGAGATGGAGCGGATCGAAAAGGTGCGGCTGTTCGGCAAGGAGGGGATTGTCAAGTTCTCCACCGATGCTGCGGAGATCGGCTCTGTCATGGGGCAGAAGGGCGATGAAGGCTGCGCCTTCTGCCACCTCAGCGACACCTCGGTGCTGGTCGATACCCCGGCCGAGCGGCGGAGTCGGATCTGGACCGACGCCAAGGGCACGGAACTGTTGAGCATGACCCGCGGTATCTACAACGAGCCGAACTGTTTTACGGCCGCCTGTCACTTTCACACCGAGGAGGAGAAGAAGCTCGGCATCCTCGAGGTGGTGGTCTCGCTGGAGAAGATGTCGGCGCAGGTCGGTTTCTACCGCAACGACATTTTCGCCCTGACCTTTATCATTCTGATCCTGCTCTCCGTCGTCCAGTATCTGTTCACCCGCAGGCTGGTCAGCAAGCCGATCAACAACCTGCTTTACCATACCCAGTGCCTGGCCGGTGGGGATCTGGCGACCCGCATCGAAGCCGGCGCCAACGATGAGCTCGGCGAGTTGAACAAAGAGTTCAATATGATGGCCGGCAGCCTGGCCAACGCGCAGCAGGAGCTCAGGAGCCTGGCCAGCAGCCTGGAGGGGAAGGTCGAGGAGCGGACCGCGGAAATCCGGCAGATGCAGAGCCAGCTGGTGCAGTCGGCCAAGCTGGCCTCGATGGGGCAGCTGGTCGCCGGCATCGCCCATGAGATCAACAACCCGCTGAGCGGCATCCTGATGTTCTCTGCGCTGGTTTCGCGGGCGCCGGGGCTCTCCGATCAGGACCAGCAGAACGTCGAAGTGATCGTCGCGGAAACCAAGCGCTGCGCTAAAATCGTTCGCGGCCTGCTGGAGTTCTCCCGCGAGTCGATCCCGGAGAAGCATAGGATTTCGCTGCTGCAGGTGTTGGAGCAGAGCCTCAACCTGGTGTCGCAGCAGAGCCTGTTTCAGGATATCGACGTGCAGGTCGATTTCTGCCCCGACCTGCCGGAGATCTGCGCCGACCCGGACCAGCTGCAGCAGGTCTTCTTCAACCTGTTCATCAACGCCGCCCAGGCGATGCCGACCGGCGGCGCGCTGAAAATCCGCACCCTGGTGCCCGCCGCCCGGGACCACGTGCGCGTCGAAGTGATCGACAGCGGCCAGGGGATTCCCCGGGAACACCTCGACAAAATCTTCGACCCGTTCTTTTCCACCAAGGCCAAGGACGGCTGCGGCCTGGGGCTGTCGATCACCTACGGGATCATCGCCAACCACGGTGGCGAGATCACGGTCGACAGCACCCCCGGCAAGGGCGCCCAGTTCATCATCCGCCTGCCGATCGGGGAAACCGCGGCAACAGAGGCGCCGGCGCAGGATCTTGATGACTCTGCTGCGGCCCAGGGTGGTGTGGCCTGATTTGATGGGGATACCAGGGGCAGGGACTCCGTTTAGACGTGGACCTCACCGAAGGTCAATTCTCCCTCCTGCGTCCGGTACTTGAACATGACATAGAACAGCCAGCCATAGAAGATCAGCACGCCCGCCAAGACGACCCCGCCCGGGATGTAGCTGATCGCTGTGTTGTGCAGGAACTCCTCAAGCGAATGTATGAACTCCGCCTCGCCGGTCCTCGGTTGCAGCACCGCGGTGGTGATCTTCAGAATCCACGCTCCCAGCAGGATCAGGAAAATCCAGCAGTAATTCCGAGCCAGGCGGCGCGCCATGGCCTTGCGACGACTGATGGTGAACCGTGGATACCGCAAGGTTTCTGAAAGCTCAGCGGCCCAGTCGAGGGACTTGGGTTGCTTCTCGGGGTCGAAAAAAGGGCCGTAGTAGTTTCGCTCCAACAGGCGTACGCGTGTCCGGAACAGGTGGAAGAAGCGATAGCGCCGCGACTCGATCTGGAGGAGAAGGAAGACCACCACCATTGAGAAGATGAGCACGCTGTGGTGCGCGCTGGCCGTGGCCAGGGTAATAGAGAGCATGGCGGCCACAGCGCCAATGGCCCAGTTGGTTGTGCGGTCGAGCCGGTCGCGCCAGCTCATCATGCGCGCCATTTCCCCGCGGTAGTAGTGGGCCAAGGTGGTGATATCGTCCTTTGCCTGCACCGGAAACCTGAAAGATAAGCCTTGCCCCGGTTCCCCGACAAGGCTGGTCGGCGAATTGTTACTCATGGTTTCATCTGCGTCAGCCATGGCTGTTCCCCCGAGGCATATAAACCTTCATAATGATGGCCTCCGGCAGAGACTAGACTTCACCCAGGTTGTCGTACCAAACCTGCCATCGGCATCGGACCTCATTGATAGGAAATTGCTTTTTCAGGGTTCGCGCCTGTGGTGTTGTGAACCGCCACTGACCGCCAATCCTCGCTCTTTACTTCTATCAGAGGCGAATGAAAGATCAAGCTCTTTATTAGGATTCCAGCAATCCGCGTAACCTTGGCACTCCAGTCTTCTGGTCGTTCCTCTTGGCCTGTCTCCTCTCTCTGTGCCTTTGAGGTGACAACGATCCTGACTCTGGGAGGGGAATCGGATTTCGGTTATGTTTGAAAGGCGGATGTCGCGACTCTGGTTGATAGCCATTTATACATTCAGATTTACAGGTTCACTGCTAGGACTCTCTCGACGGATCGACAAATTGGGGCTATCTCCATCCTCGCTCATTGCTAGATGCTCTCTGGTGAGAGGCCTCAGGAAAGAGCACCACATGCCGATAGCAGAACCGGGAAAACGCAAGAGTAATTTACCAATATTTCTGGTCTCTTTCGCTTACACCGTTCTTCAAGAAAATCAGTTAACAATTTCAGGTTTATAACTCAGGCGACTCTTTTTCTGCCAGTTTTTGCCGGAATAGCTGGTGGTGAACTTTGATCCGGTATTCTCCCAGAAATATTCGCGGTTGAACATATATTGCGGGTTGTATTCCCGGTGCAGAGCGGCAAGAGGGTAGGCCTTGTTGCGTGACAGGCCGTATTTTTGCGTCGCTTCCAGCAGGAACTCTTTGCCGTTTTTGAACAGGATGACCCAGGCGTGCCCGCCGCCATCCAGCAAGCCGGTGGCGACCCGGGCATCTTCACCCATCTCGATCAGCCAGTCGGCCAGTACGATCGCATGATCTTCACAGTCGCCGCGAGGGTAAAAAAATGCCTGCCGGCTCGATTGCCAGACATCCGGCCGCCCTGCGTATTGGATGTTGTCGTATTCGTAGCTCTTGCGTTTAGCCAGCACGTACAGAGGCATCATGACGTTTTCAACCTCGAACGGCTGAAAACCCTCCAGGAAGGTATTGACGAGATGCTGTCGGTGATCGGTTGCCTGCGCTGAACTGGTATAGGTCCCGACTCCGCCGCCCTGGTAGGTGAACATCCCGGCCCTGTCTCCGGTATTGCGGAGCATTTTGTTGATTTTCTGATCATCCAGCTTGATGCCGGCTGGCGACAGAATCTCCAGGCTGTAACCGGATGTTGGCAGCGTCATGTCCTGTTCGCTCAATGCCTGCAGGCTGGTTTCGATGTTTCTCTTCAGCTCGGAGGAGGCTTCCCGATTCTGCTTGAACGCACCCAGCAGCACCAGAACGACGCAGACGACGAAGAAAATGCTTAAATTTGAGGACTTTTTCTTGGTTTTACGAGATCTCGTTGTGCTGCGTGGCCTGGACACTTTGCGCGACTTAGCCACGGAAGCCGAACGCGATCATGATGGCGACAAAAATCAGGATGGTCGAAGCAAAAATCGCGACCGCAATATTGCCTTTTTTCATCTCTTCTTCAATATCAACATTTCTCAGCAGTTTTTTATCGACCCACTTCAATGCATAAACACCCACCATCAAAGCAGTGATCGTGTAGACCAGGTTGATGGCGAGGTTGAGAAATGAGGCAGCAAGAAATTCTGTTTCCACGGTGTCTCCTAGGCAAGTTCAAAGCAATAATCGGCGCTCAGGGGTTAGCGGATTGTTCTCAGTTTTTTCGTCTCAAGGTTTTTGAGCCTGACTATTCAATCAAGCATCAGTTTCGGCCTTTTGCTCTTGGGTAATCGCCCTGCTTTCAAGTCCCGGGATGCATGCAGTTTCCTGTTCACTGAATTCTGGTTCCAGGTTTTGTCCGTCAGCACCGAATGCTAGCGAATCTCTCCCCTTCGGTCAATCATGCGATCTCGATTGTGGCAGTGAGATCGCAAGATCTCTGAGATACCCCAATCACACCCAAAAGCCGCACGATTAGAAGCTCGTGCGGCTTTCTCGGGTTGCAGTCTTTTTGAAAAATCTATCTCCGGTCTGCAGCCCAGACTATCTGTTTTCAACAACCAGCTTCAAAGATTGGACGAAAGGATTATGGGGTCTTTCGACACCAGACCCCAAAGCCCATAGTTCAAGGCGTTTGTTCGGGTCGGTAAACAAAGGGCATCGGGCTTTCAGCTCGACGCCAGCTTTTTGGCCGAGATGCCGTACTTCTTCAGCATCGCCTGGAAATTCGGCCGCAGCATGCCGGTCTCTTCTGCGGCTTTGGTGATGTTCCAGTTGTTCCGCTCCAGGGCGGCGTAAACGAAGGCCTTCTCGACCGGCTCGACCGCCTTTTCCCGTGCCAGCCGTTTGGTCTCTTTCAGCTCTTCGGAGGTGATCGGAACCTGCTCTTCGTCGCTGTCGGCAGAAATCTCTTCGCCGGCCGGCAACTCCAGGTCGCCGCGACTGACCAGCTCATTCGGTGCCAGCACCACCGCCCGCTCGATGATATTCTCCAGTTCGCGGACGTTCCCCGGGAAGGAATAGTTCTCCAGCGCTACCCGGGCGTCCGGGGCCATGCCGCGGATCTCCTTGCCGATCTCTTCGGTAAACTTCTTCAGGAAGAAACCGATCAGCAGGGGGATATCCCCCTGGCGCTCGCGCAGCGGCGGCAGGTCGACCGGAATGATGTTGAGGCGGAAGAACAGGTCTTCGCGGAAGCTGCCCTCCTCGACCATCTCATCCAGGCTGCGGTTGGTGGCGGCGATCAGGCGGATGTCGATGGGCGTGGCCTTGGTGCCGCCGATCGGCGTGACCTCGCGCTGCTGCAAAACCCGCAGCAGCTTGGCCTGGGTGGTCATGCTCAGGTTGGAGATCTCGTCGAGGAACAGGGTGCCGCCGCTGGCCAGGGTGAACAAGCCCGGCTTGGTCTGGCTGGCGCCGGTGAAGGAGCCTTTGACGTGGCCGAACAGTTCGCTCTCGAGCAGGGTTTCCGGCAGCGAGTTGCAGTCGATGGCGACGAACGACTGGTCGTGGCGCAGGCTGTGCTGGTGGATGGCGCGGGCGGCCAGCTCTTTGCCGGTGCCGCTTTCTCCGGTGATCAGGACCGTACTGTTGGTCGGTGAGACATGCAGGATGCGCTGGTAGACCTTCTGCATCTGTTTGCTGCCGCCGATAAAGGCACCGCAGCTCGGGATATCCAGCTCGGTTGGCTGGGCGGCCAGGGTCAGAGCCCGTTGCCGGGCGGCAGCCTGGACCTTCTCGACGATCTGGTCGGGCAAAAAGGGTTTGGTCAGATAGTCGAAGGCGCCGTTCTTCATTGCGTCGACGGCGGAATCGACGGTGGCGTAACCGGTCATGATGATGACCGGCACATCCGGCTGCAGCACCTGGATGGTTTTGAGAACCTCGATGCCGGTCATGACCGGCATCTTAAGGTCGGTGATCACCAGCTGAAAATTGCTCTTCTGCAGCTTGTCCAGGCCGACCTTGCCGTCTTCGGCGACGACCACCTGATAGCCTTCGGCGGTCAGGGTTTGCCGTAATCCTTCGCGGATCACCGCCTCATCATCGATGACTAATACTTTGCTGTTTTTAACTGCATCCATGTCCGACAGGTGCCCCTCATTCATAGGTTGGTGCCAGGGAACAGAAAAATGCCCCGGCTGATGAAACATGCAGGATGGGTCTGAATGGGAAGTAAATACATTAAAAAACAGCTTAGAGTTATTTTTATCATATATTTCAGCAAATGCCAGCTGAACTTTTGCCACCCGAGGTTGATCATCTGCCCTTCTAAGGTTTTTCTGCGTCAAACTCAGACCGGCCGGAATCATCTTGAGCGTTTTATGCGAGAAGAATCCAGTAGATAAAAAAAATATTCACCGTATATTTCTTCCCTGATAATTCATTCCCCAATAAAAATCAATGATATCAGTTTGTTAGGTATTTATTCCAGAGCATTTCCCATGCCTGTCAGCAGCTGGGCTGTATAGATAATCTATACAGTGAGTTTTACCAGATCCGTAATAAGTCAGCGCCATATAATTTTTTTATTTAATAAAATCAATAGTTTGAAAATATACAGTGAGTTTTGTCGGTTTCCTGGCACGGCTGCTGCTTTGTTAGCTGGTCAGAAACCCAAACTCACTGTCCAAGGAGGCTGTTATGAAACGCATCGTACGCAACACCCTGATCCTGCTGGCCAGCTTATCGTCTACTGCTCATGCGGCAAATGCCGCCGGGGGTGAGGGCGCCAGCTTTCTGACCTGTCTGTTCCTCGGGTTTCTCGCTCTGATCATCTGGTTCCAGGTGTTGCCGGCACTAAAACATTTTATCGACATGCTCAAAGGGCTCAGCTCTGAAGAGCGTGAGGATGCGAAGAAGCACTTTAATTGAGAGCAGGCCGTTAGCGGGGAGCTGATATCGATCCAGAAAGGGAGAGGTCATGCAAGGGCTACTGATTGCAAACGCAGATCAAGGGGCACGGAATCAACTGGCAGCTCTTTTTACTGCTGATGATGTTCAGGTGACAACCACGGATTCAGTGGTCAATGCCCTAGAAGGGATTATCAACAGGACCGTCCAGGTCGTGGTGGTCGGGGGGGAGTTCGACGAGATGCACATCGGCAAGCTGATTCCGCTGTTGAAGAAGTGCAACCCGTACCTGTCGATCATCCTGGTCTCCGACGAACTGCCGGTGAATCTGCTACGCAGGATCCGCAAGGAAGGGATCTTCTACCACGCCCTGAATCCGGCCGCAGACGAGGGCCGGGCTGAAATCTATCAGGCTGTCCATTGTGCCTTCAAAACTTACAAGGCGCGGCGGAACGCGCCAAACATTACCCGAACCAAGGAGGTTGGTATGCGCAACGCAAAAACGTTTTTGACAAGTCTGGTTCTGATGCTGATCACGGTTGCCCCGGCGCTGGCGGCCGACACCAACACCACCTATACCAGCGGCATCCTGGTGCTGGCGTTCGTCGGCCTCTGTGCCCTGCTGGTGATCGCCCAGCTGCTGCCGGCACTCAAGTCGCTGTTCGGCATGACCAAGGACGCGGCCAAGAAGTCGTCGCGCAGCAACTACAGCGAAGCGGCCTCGGGGAAGAAGCACTAACCACTAGCACTGAAGGGTGATGATCATGCTCGATCTGTTGACCAATGTCGGTATCGTTAAGGAAGTGTACACCGTCGTCGATTTCTACACCTACATCAAAGGCGTCGAATACCTGATCTGCGTGGCTTTCTTCTGCACCTTCCCGATGTTCTTCCGCTACATCAACCGGGAAGACTGACGACCCACTGCCGGTCTGCGACCGACACACTCTGCTGGAATCACAATTTCAGGCTGCCTTGGCAGGCAACTCCCCTGGCAGCCTGAACTTTGACAAGGAGATGAGAGCGCTATGTTTGTTGCTTCGAGTTGGCCCGCTAAAGGAGTTCTGCTGCTGCTGTTTCTGCTCCTGCCGCTGAGCGGTTATGCCACGGATGCCCCCGAAGGGATCGTGATCGATGTGCTCAGCAACCATTATGAGCCGGTGGTTTTCGATCATGAGCTGCATGTCGGGGTCGCCGAGGATTGTTCCACCTGCCACCACCACACCACCGGGACCGGGACCGCGGACAGTTACTGCGCCCGTTGCCACAGCAACGAAGCGGAGCAGGAGCTGGTCTCCTGCCAGGACTGCCATCTGGCCGATCCCTTCTCCGCCGCCGCGATCAACGTCAAGAGCGGGCAGGATCTGTTCCACGTTGACGTCAGCGGCCTGAAAGGCGCCTACCACCAGAACTGCATCGGCTGCCACAAGGAGATGGACGGCCCGACCGGCTGCCAGGACTGCCATGCCCGCACCGAGGAAGGCGACAGGTTCTTCTACTCCGGCCAGTTTGCTCCGCCGCCGGCGGAAGACTCCGGACATTGAGCAAACCGTCGTCGACACAAATGGAGCAATTGACGCAAGGAGAGAACGCCATGTGTAAAATAAGTCGCAGAAGATTTCTCGCCGGCAGCCTGGCAGGAGGGGCGGCAGTGATGCTGTCGCCAGCCAAAAAGGCGCTGGCCGCCGGTAACCTGGCCGGCTTCCCCGACGGCATGGGGGTCCTGGTCGACCTGACCCGCTGCGTCGGCTGCCGCAGCTGCGAAGCGGCCTGCAATCGCGAGCAGGGCCTGCCGGCCCCCGATCAGCCCTTTGATGACTACTCTGTCTTCGAGCAGAGCTTCCACGGCGGCACGCAGAAACGGCGTCCCACCGAGAAGGCCTACACGGTGGTCAACCGCTACGAATCTGAGGCCAGCGACAAGCCGATCTACCGCAAGATCCAGTGCAATCACTGCAACGAGCCGGCCTGCCTGACCTCCTGCTTCGTCGGCGCCTATACCAAGACTCCCGAAGGCGCGGTCACCTACAACTCCAAGGTCTGCGTCGGCTGCCGCAACTGTATGGTCGCCTGCCCGTTCCATGTGCCGGCCTACAGCTACTCCGACCCCATCGACCCGGTGATCAAGAAGTGCATCTTCTGCTACGACAGCCGCGTCAAGCACGGCATGCCGCCGGCCTGTGTCGAGATCTGCCCCTCCCAGGCCCTGATTTTCGGCAAGCGGGATGAGCTGCTGAAGATCGCCCGCCAGCGGATGACGAAAGATCCCGCCAAGTATGTCGATCATATCTATGGCGAACATGAGGTCGGCGGGACCAGCTGGCTGTATCTCTCCGGCGTTCCCTTCGAAGAGGTCGGTTTCGACACCAGCCTGCAGCAGGAACCGATTATCAGCAACGTCAAGGACTTCCTCGGCACCGTGCCGATGGTGCTGGCCATCTGGCCGGCGCTGTTCACCGGCTTCCATCTGCTGGCGACCAAGGGAAAAGGCGACCACCATGACCACGGCCAGGCGGAAGAGGAGGGAGAAGACTCATGAAAAAGCTCGCTGAACATGGAATCCGCCCGCTCGACTCGGCGGAAAAAAAGAATGGTAAAAAGTGGAACCTGATGGAGAAGCTGTTCCTCGGCCTGAGCCTGGAGCAGTATGTCAGCCAGGTGATCCGCAACAAATTCAACTGGGTGCTCGGCGCGATCCTGGCGATCGGCATCCCGTTTATCATCTACCGCTTCATCTTCGGTCTCGGCTCGGTGACCCACTCCTCCTACGACTACCCCTGGGGATTGTTCCTTGGTTTCGGGTTGTTCTGCATGGTCCCACTGTCGGCCTCCGGCTTCATGCTCGGCACCACGGTGGAGATCTTCGGCCGCCACGACTTTGAACCGATCGAACGGCTGGCGCTCTTGAACGGTCTGCTCGGTTACCTGTTTGCCGTTGTCTACCTGCTGGTCGATCTGGGGCAGCCCTGGCGGCTGGCTTACCCGATGGTCTATTCCTTCGGCCCGGCGGCGGTGCTCTTTCTGGTCGGCTGGCATGTCGCCACCTACCTGTCGGTGCAGGTCGCCGAGGTGTCGACCGCGTTTTTCGAGTGGATCGGCTGGCCGGCCGGCAAGGCGTTTATCCGCAAGGGGACCATCGGCCTGACGGTGGCCGGGATCATCCTCTCGACTCTGCACCAGGGGGCGTTGGGCGCGTTGTTTGTCTATGCGCCGGGTAAGGTGCACCCCTTGTGGTACTCCGCGCCATTCCAGTGGATCCACTTCTTCGTCTCCTCGATCCCCGGCGGCCTGTGCATGGTGATCGCGGTCAGCACCATCGTCATCAAGACCATGTCCTGGCGCTGCGACGAACGCTTCAAGGAGAATCTGGGTGATTTGACCCTGAAGCTGGCCAAAGGGGCGAGCATGGGCCTGATCACCTACCTGGTGATCAAGCTGATCGCCGTCGCCCATGACAACGAGTGGGTCTACCTGGCCAGCGGCTGGGGACTCTGGTGGTTGATCGAAATGATCGGCGGAGTGGTCGCGCCGCTGGTCATCTTCGCCTACGGCATTCGCCACAAGCTGGTCGGGCTGGTGCGCATCGGCGCCTTCATGACTATCGCCGGGGTTGTCCTCAACCGCCTGAATACCGCGCTGATCACCTTCAACTGGAAGCTCTACCAGGAGATTCCGCATATCAGCGAAATCATCATCAGCATCACGATTTTCGCCATCTACATCGCCACCTATCGTTTCATTCTCAACCGCCTGCCGATCCTTTATGCCTGGAAAGCGCAGCCGGCTGAAGCGCCGGTGAAGGCGGAGGTTCCCGTGGCCGCAGGCCGTGAAAGCGAACAGGAAATGCCTGCCGGGGCCTGAGGCCAGGGTGTCATGGTCGGTGCAGGACCGGGTCTGCACCGACCATATTTTTCACGCAGTAACCCGCTGCACACAGGTCCGAAACAAGATCTGGAGGGACCATGTTCGATAATCTGATCGCCAGAGCCATCGTGCCGATCGCCATCGCCGTCACCGGATTCGTGGTGTTCGGCTGCATCCTGCTCTACAGCCTTATTCAATCCGACATGACCGATGAAGCGGTCGGCCATCTCGACAGCTTCGCCGAGACCATCGTCAAGTCGACCCGCTACGCGATGATGAAGGATGACCGTGAATCATTGCGCAACATCGTCGAGAATGTCGGCACCCTCGCCGAGGTGGAGCAGATCCGGATTTACGATCAAAGGGGGCAGGTTCGTTTCTCCGGCGACTCGCGCGAAATCAAGCCCAGCGACGATATCCGCCCGATCGATGGCTGGATGAAGCAGATCCTGCTCGCCGAGCCGGATAACCAGACGACGACTCAGCATCGGATCGACCGCGAGGCCGAGCTGATCACGGTCGCGATGCCGATCCTCAACGAGCCGCAGTGCTCCACCGGCGCCTGTCACTTTCACGCCGAAGACGAGCAGGTGCTCGGCTTCCTCAATCTGGGGATCTCACGTAAACCGCTGGAGAAAACCCTTGCCTTGCTGAGAAGTCGGATGATAATTTTCAGCCTGATGGTGCTGTTTCTCACCGTCAGCGGCGTGGCCGCCCTGCTCAGCAGAAACCTGTTTCAGCCGGTCCTCAAGCTGACCTTCGCCGCTGCTGAGGCGGTGCAGGGGGTGGCGGCCAAGGATCTGCCGAAAGCGGACAGCAAGCTGGGCAATCTGGAGAAGGATTTTCGCCTGCTGGTGCAACAGCGCGATCAGGCCTGGCAGGATCAGAAAACCGCGAGCTTCTTATTGAAGAATGGCGACCATGGTGCCATCCCAACCACCACCGACAGAGACGAAGATGCCGGACATCGAACCGCTACGCCGCCAGGTTCAGGCAAAAATCCGCAAGCTTGAGCTGCGCGCCAACAGCGGCCTGTGGATCCTCGCTCTGTTCACCGCTCTGAGCCTGTGCGCCTTTCGCGACTTCGATTTTCTGCCGTCCTTCAGCGAGAGTCTCCGCGCCTCTCTCGGCGCCGGTCCGCCGGTCGACTATATCAACTGGGCGCTGGTCCTCTACGGCTTTTCCGCTATCATCCTGGTCCTCAGCCAGATGACCGGCAACAAAGAGCCGAGCTGCCGCAGCGCGCTGGGCCATTTCGGCTACCTGAGCGCGTTTTACGCTTTTTATCACTTTTCAGCCGGGCTTCCTGAGAACTTCTGGGCGGTTTTCACCATCGGCATGACGATTCTCAGCCTGCTCAGCTATCACATCTGGAACCATTACCGGGAGCGGGTCCGCGAAGAGCAGGAGATTCTGGCCGAGCTGGACAAGCTGCTCGAAGAGTAACCTGGACCAGCGGCAAACAAAGGTTCGGACTAGAGTTTTCCCCTTCCGCTGGTAACCTTATACCAGCAATGAGCAGTGCGGCACCGGCCGGTGCTCGGTCGCTTTTTTATCCTTCGCTATCCGTCACCGGAGACTCTGCAGATGGAACAGATCCTGCCCGCGCTTGCCGCGTTAATCGTCATTTGCGCTTTCTGCCAGTGGCTGGCCTGGCGGGTGAAGCTGCCGGCGATTATCTTTCTGCTGCTGACCGGCATCCTGGTCGGGCCGGTGCTCGGCCTGCTCGACCCGCAGGCGCTGCTCGGCGACCTGTTCTTCCCGTTTGTCTCGCTATCGGTGGCGATCATCCTCTTCGAGGGCAGCCTGACCCTCAAGTTCAGGGAGATCCTCGGCCTGCAGAAGGTGGTCCGCAACATGGTCTCGATCGGCATGCTGGTCACCTGGCTGGTCACCGCCCTGACAACCCGCCTGGTGCTCGATCTCTCCTGGCAGATTTCTTTTCTGTTCGGGGCGATTACCGTGGTCACCGGACCGACGGTGATTGTGCCGATGCTGCGGACCGTGCGGCCGACCGCTGCCGTCGCCAACATTCTGCGCTGGGAGGGGATCGTCATCGACCCGATCGGCGCCTCGCTGGCGGTGCTGGTCTACGAGTTCATTATTTCCGGCGGCGGCCGTGGCGCGCTCGGCCATACCCTGCTGACCTTCGGTCAGATCGTTGCGGTGGGGGTCATCATCGGTGCCGCCGGCGGTTACCTGTTCGGTCTGCTCCTGCGGCGTCACTGGTTGCCGGAATTCCTGCACAATATCTGTACCCTGGCGCTGGTGCTCGGCAGTTTCGTCCTCTCCAACCTGCTGCAGCATGAATCGGGCCTGGTGACAGTGACGGTCATGGGGATCTGGCTGGCCAACATGCGCGGCGTCGACGTGGACGACATCCTCGATTTCAAGGAGAATCTGAGCATCCTGCTGATTTCCATGCTCTTCATCCTGCTCGCCGCAAGGCTTGAGCTGGCGCCTTTTCAGGAGCTCGGCTGGTCGGCGCTCTGGGTCTTTCTGGCGATCCAGTTCCTCGCCCGGCCCTTGAATATCATGGTCTCCACGCTCGGCTCGTCACTCACCTGGCCGGAGCGGCACCTGCTCGCCTGGATCGCCCCGCGCGGGATTGTCGCCGCCGCCATCTCTGCGCTGTTTGCCCTGCAGCTGCTGAACATCGGCTTTGACGGGGCCCGGCTGCTGGTGCCGTTGACCTTTCTGATCATTATCGGCACCGTACTGTTGCAGGCCACCACCGCCAGGCTGATCGCCCGCTGGCTCGGAGTCGCCGAGCCGGAGCCGAAGGGCTTTCTGATCGTCGGCGCCAATGAGGTCGCCCGGGCGATCGCTCAGGCCCTGAGCAGCAACGACCTGCGCGTGCAACTGGCGGAGACCGACTGGGATAAGGCGGCCAAGGCGAAGCTGGACGGTTTACCCACCTACCTGGGGAATCCGATGTCCGAGCACGCCGACCGCCACCTCGATCTGATCGGCATCGGTCGAATGCTCGCTTTGGCGCCCCAGGAGAGCGTCAACCTGGCTGCCGCGCTGCACTATCGGCTGGAGCTGGGGAAAAATAATATTTACGTGCTGCAGGCGCAGCCGATCGATGCGTCGACGCCGAAAAATCGGCAGAAGTCCGCACGTCAGGGCAAGACCCTCTTCGGTGACGAAATCAGTTATGCCTCGCTGGCCGCGGCGGTCGGCGCCGGGGCGACAGTGAAAACCACCAAGCTGAGTGAAAGCTTCAGCTTCAGCGAGCTGCTGCAGACCCATGGCCCGGGGACCCTGCCGCTGTTTGCCATCGACCCGCGCGAGCGGATTCATGTCTTCAGCGTCGAGGAGGAGGTCAGCCCGGAAGCGGGCTGGGCGGTGATCAGCCTGGTGCCACAGTCTTGAAGGAACTCGGCGCTGTGGCTGGCAGGAAGTGGGTTGCCGGCAGAAAGTTATCGGTCTGGTGAGAAAGGCCGGTTTTGCCGCGGCCGCTTTTAATTCCTTTTCCTCAACCTCGTTTGCTTCTATAATCTAATAGAACATAGTCTCAAAACCCCGCTCTGAGGTTGTTGATATCATGACGAAAAGTGAGTCCATAAAATATTTTAAGCTGTTTTATGAAACGACCCAGACGATCCTCTCATCGGCATCGCTGCAGGTGACTCTCGATACACTGGTCGAACGCGCGGTTGCCGCCCTGAAAGTCAAAGGGGGGAGCCTGCGCCTGGTGGACGAGCAGACCCAGCAGCTGGAGCAGGTCGCCTCCTGCGGCCTGAGTCAGGCCTATCTCAACAAGGGAGCGCTCAGTTCCGATCGCAGCGTGCCGCAGGTGCTTAAAGGGGATGTGGTCTGCATCCAGGACGCTTTCGACGACCCGCGCATCCAGTACCGCGATGAGCTTCGCGCCGAGGGGATCAACACCATGCTGTCGCTGCCGCTCGAAGCTTCAGACAAGGCGATCGGTGTGCTGCGACTTTACAGCGCCGAGCGGCGTGAGTTCAGTGCCGAAGAGATCGAGCTGGTTTCGGCGATCGCCGAGCTCGGCGGACTGGCGATCGCCAATGCCCGGCTCTACGAAGCCGAAGGGGTCAAGCTGTCGACCCTGCTGCGGGAGGTCGGCGTTGATCTGTCAGGCGCGCCGGTCGCCGTCGAGCAACCGGTCTGCGCCTTCGCCGCCGATCCCGGCGATGCACGGCGCAGCCTCGAATTTTTCCGCGCCCTGCACGAGATCACCCGGGCGATTCTCTCGACCCTCGATTCGAAACAGGTGATGCAGCTGATTGTCGAACGGGTGACCGGGTTGATGGGTGCCAAGGCCGCCGCCCTGCGCCTGATCAACGAATCGACCAGGGAGCTGGAACTGCTGACCAGTATCGGCCTCAGTGAACGCTTTTTGACCAAGGGCCCGCCCCACGCCGACAAGAGCATTCAGGAAACCCTCCAGGGGGTGCCGGTGCTGATCGCCGACACCAGCAGTGATCCGCGCCTCGAGTATCCGGTGGAGACGGTGGCTGAAGGGATCGCCTCGATCCTCTCTCTGCCGATTGTCGCCCAGCACCGGGTGATCGGTGTGCTGCGGGTTTACTCCGCCGGCCGCCGGGCCTACAACCAGGAGGACGTCAGCTTCCTTGCCGCGGTCGCCGACATCGCCGGCATCGTCATCATGAACGCCCGGCTCTACGAGAAAACCCAGTACGACCTGTCGTTCTGGAATGCAACGCTGGGCTACCTGGAAGGCAAGAAAACCTGAACCAGGCAAACCAATAGACCTCCGCGCCGGCAACCTTGCCTACCGCGTTCACAGCAGCTTCTTCCCCATGACCCGCCACGAATTCGACCTGATTCACTATTGCGGCATGCTGATCACCAAAGTCGCGCTCTTCATCCTGTTTCTCTGTCCCTATCTGGGGATCAGGCTGGTGCTGAAGAGACGCGGTGGGTCGTTTGCCAGCCGCTGCCTCCGGCAGGTTCAGGCCGCGCCAGTCGTCTCTGTAACCACAGCGCAGACCGCAGCGGTCAAAAACGCCAGATCCTCCTGCTCCATGATAAACGGCGGCATCAGGTAGACCAGCCTGCCGAAGGGGCGCACCCAGACCCCTTTTGCAACAAACGCCGGCTGGATGGTTTGCATGGCGACCGGCTCTTTCAGCTCGACCACCCCGATCGCTCCCAGGACCCGCACATCGGCCACTCCGGGAAGCTCCCGGCAGAGGGCGAGTCCGGTTTCGAGCCCGGCGGCGATGCTCTGCACCCGCTGCTGCCAGGGGCTCTCGAGCAGCAGCTTGATGCTCTCGACCGCGACCGCGCAGGCCAGCGGGTTGCCCATGAAGGTCGGGCCGTGCATGAACACCCCGGGCTCGCCGCTGGAGAGGGTTTCGGCGACCGGGGTTGTCGCCAGGGTCGCGGCCAGGGTCAGGTAGCCGCCGGTCAGCGCCTTGCCGAGGCAGAGGATATCGGGGGCGATACCGGCGTGCTCGCAGGCGAACAGTCTGCCGGTGCGGCCGAAGCCGGTGGCGATCTCGTCGGCGATCAGCAGCAGGTCGTACTGGTCGCAGAGCGCGCGCACCCGGCGCAGGTACTCCGGAGCGTAGAAGCGCATGCCGCCGGCCCCCTGCACGATCGGCTCGAGGATGACCGCGGCCAGCTCGCCGTGGTGCTGCTCGACCAGCTGCTGCAGGCTGGCGATATCCTCCTCGCGCCAGTCGGCGTCGCTGCGGCAGGTCGGGGCATCGGCGAACAGGTGTTGCGGCAGCAGGTGGCTGAAGATGTGGTGCATGCCGGTGACCGGATCGCAGACCGCCATGGCGCCGAAGGTGTCGCCGTGGTAGCCGTTGCGGATCGTCAGCAGGCGTGACTTCTGCGGCTTGCCGAGCACATACCAGTACTGGATCGCCATCTTGATCGCCACCTCGACCGAAACCGATCCCGAGTCGCAGAGAAAGACATGCTGCAGCGGCTGCGGCGTCAGCTCGACCAGCAACCGGCCGAGTTTGGCGGCGGAAGGGTGGGTCAGCCCGCCGAACATAACGTGGGACATCATCTCCAGCTGCTGCCTGGCTGCCTGGTTCAGGCGCGGGTGGTTGTAGCCGTGGATCGCCGACCACCAGGAGGACATGCCGTCGATCAGCTCGCGGCCGTCCTCCAGTTTCAGCCGCACGCCGCTGGCGGAAACCACCGGGAAGGCCTGCGGGGCGCCGGTCATCGCGGCGTAGGGGTGCCAGAGCTGGGCGCGTTCCAGTTCTTTCCAGTCGCGGTCAAGATCGGTCATGTTGGATCCTTTGCTGCGGTCACCCGCGGGCGAGGCATGCCCCGCTCCTGCGGAGGTTCTGGTCGATTTTCGCTTCGTGGCTCCCGGGTTCTTTTCTCCGCCAGCCAGATGCAATGCCGGGCACCTTTGCCGCGCCGTGCGCGGGGCCGGACCTCTTCGACCCGGAACCCGCACTGCTGCAGCCGCCTGGTAAACTGCGGGTCGGGCGCCACCGACCAGACCGCCAGGACCCCGCCCGGGCGCAGTGCGTTGCGGGCACTGCGCAGCCCGGCCTGGCCGTAGAGCCAGTCGTTGTCCGGCCGGGTCAGCCCTTCAGGGCCGTTGTCGACATCGAGCAGGATGGCATCGAAGCGGTTGCTTGAGCGGCGCAGCAGCTTGCCAACGTCGCCGATCCGGACCTGCACCCGCGGGTCCTGCAGGGGGTGCCCGGCCAGGTGGCCGAGCAGGCTGCGGTTCCAGTCGACCAGGCCCGGCACCAGCTCAGCGACGACCAGTTCGGCAGCGGCCGGCAGCTGGCGCAGCGCGGCCGCGGTGGTGAAGCCCATCCCCAGCCCGCCGATCAGCATCTGCGGCGCGTTGCGGCCCGCGATTCTGGCACAGCTGAGCTCCGCCAGGGCCTCCTCCGAGCCATGGGCGCGGCTGTTCATCAGTTCTGCCTCAGCGACGCGGATTGAATATTCCTCGCCGCGGCGCGACAGACGCAATTCTCCGCCGCCGTGGGGGATTTGAGCTGAGCCGAGCTTTTCCCAGGGGATCATTTATCTGCTCCGTCTTTTGTCGCGGTAAGGTTCAGCTGGCCGAAATCCCGGTTGCAGCGATTGCAGCGCCACGCGGGCGCGCCCTGGTGCACCAGGCAGCCGCCGGAGACGAGCCGTCCTGATTCGAGCCCTTCCAGAATCTGCCGGGTCAGGGGCGGCTTGCCGTAGATGATCCGGGCGACATCGGTCGCTTTGCACCTGGGGCAGGGGGGGATGCCGTCGAAAGTGACATCATCCTGCAGCATGACCCCGGCGGCCAGGGTTTCTCCGGAAGACTGCCGGCGGCCACGCGCCAGGATGCGCTGCCAGAGCGCAGAGAGCTTCATCTTATCGTCTCCGCATTAGCTTTGCTCAGGCCCGGAGCGGTTTTCCAGGTCTTCCAGCTCGATCTCGATCGCCTTGGTGCTGATGAGGATCTCGTACAGGGAGACCAGCAGCGACAGGACCAGCAGCAGCAGGCTGAGGCCGAAGCTGAGCTTGGCCGGCAGCGCCAGGTTGATGAACAGAAACAACATCGCCAGCGAGCAGAAAATGAAGCTGAGCACGCCCAGCCCCTGCATCGCCTTGGTCAGAACGATGCGCAGGCGCAGGTTGGCGATCTGCCGGAGGAT
This sequence comes from uncultured Desulfuromonadales bacterium, assembly GCA_945787335.1. Classification (GTDB taxonomy): domain Bacteria; phylum Desulfobacterota; class Desulfuromonadia; order Desulfuromonadales; family Geopsychrobacteraceae; genus Malonomonas. The sequence continues at coordinate 10,991 of CALZHR010000051.1, read as the reverse complement.
GACATCCTGGCAGATCGCCTCGGGCTGGCCGTGCAGCTGGCGGATCAGCTGGGCGAGCACCAGGAAGCGGTTGGTGTAGGCCAGCAGCAGCAGCGAGATGGCCGGAAACAGCAGGGCGGGGGTGGTCAGGTCCATCGCTTATCCGTTCGGTTTTCTCGCGCAGCCGCGGATCGTGCGCCGGGCGATGGCCGGGGCGCCGAGCATCTGCGCTTCGGTCTGGCGTTCGTGCCGGAAGCCCGCCTCTTCAAGGGCGCGGCCGGTGTCGCGGGTTAAATGACAATTGCCGCAGCAGCTTTTCCAGATGGGCGTCACCAGCCGCTGCCAGCGCTGCAGCGCCGGATCCTCGGCGATGACATGCTCGAGGTACAGCAGCTGGCCGCCGGGGCGTAAGACCCGGTACAGTTCGGCCAGGCTGCGCGCCTGCTCAGGCACCGAGCAGAGCACCAGCGTGCAGACGATGGTGTCGAGCGATGCGTCCGGCAGGGGGATGGCCTCTGCGCTCCATTCGGTCAGCTGGAATGACCTGCCGGCAGCCTGCGGCAGTTTGGCGGCCAGCTGTTGACGCATGTGGCGATCCGGCTCGCTGAGAATCACGCGGTTCAGGTTGGCGGGGTAGTAGGGCAGGTTGATGCCGGTGCCGCCGCCGACCTCCAGCACCTCGCCCCGCGCCTGGGCCAACAGCTCGGCCCGCCAGTCTGACAGGCAGAGCTGCTCGGTTTTTCGCATGCTGGCATCATAAAACCGGGCCATCAGGTAAGCGCGAACCGAGGGCATAGCTGCCGCTAAAGCTTCAGGTTCCGCTCGACGAAGCTTTCGACGCTGTCGAGGTCGTTCTGCAGCTCGATGACGCGGTTTTCGTAGCCGACGATCTCACCGTCGAGCCGGCTGAGCCGCTGGCGCAGCATCTTCAGCTGCTGAGCCGCTTCATCGCGGTTGAGATCGACCTGCTCCGGCGGGGTGCTGCTGTCGGCGGCCTGTTCGATCCTTTCCAGGCGTTGCTCCCACTGGCGGATCACGTCTTCCAGGCGGGATCTGGTGCTTCGAGAGCCCTGCAGGTCGCGCTCCAGCACCTCGATGCGCCGTGAGCGGAAATTCAGGTAGGCGACGGCGATATCGAGCTTGCGCAGGATGTCATCCTGCTCTTTCTGGAGTCCCTGGTCATAGAGCAGCCGCGTCAGCCGATCGACCGAGGTCGACAGGTTGCGGATCTCGAGCGCGATCATTTCGGCGCTGGCCTGATCGGTTTCCGCTCGCACCGCCAACGGGCCGAATAACAGCGGAATCAGGAGCAAGAGAAGCAGTCGTTTGTGCATAAGCGGTTATCCCTCCATATTGATGACGCTGCGCGCCCAATCAGCTTGCGCGGCCCGCAAGGTACTGCAGATAGTCGCCTGATACGATCAGGCGCAGCCGGGCGACGGGCCGATTGTACAGATAGATCCAGCAGCTGCGCTGACCGCCCGCTGCCAGCAAGACCAGAGTTTGCTGCCGGACATATTCCTGTGGTGCCGGGAAGTCCTGCCCCGCCTCCTCGTAGCGATCCAGCTGTTCGAGCAGCTCCGGGCTGGTCAGCTGCAGCAGATCGCCGTGAACCAGGTCTTGGGCCTCCGGCGCGGCAATCACGCCGGGATAGCCGCCGATGTCGTACAGCCGGCCCTGGAAGAGGGCTTGGCCGCAGTAGCGCGAGTGGCGGGTCAGCAGCTGCTGCATCGGGTGTTTCGAGCCCCGCCGCAGGGTGCCGTAGACGAACAGGAAGTCGCTGTGCATCGGCTCCTCGGAAGAGTGCGGATCGGTCGCGGGCCTGACAAGGGCTCATCATCCGGCTTGCCCGCAGGTTTGTCAAGCCGTGGCGCGGGCGTCGTCTGGCTGGTTGGCGAACTCGGGCGGAACCTTGACAAAGGTCAGGGTGTAGTCAACCGCGCTGATCGTTTCTCCGCTCTCTTCCAGAGTGTAGTCACGATCCAGATCGGCCTTCCGGTAGTATCCCAGTTCATCGGGCAGAACGAAGGGGCGCTTGCTGCCGGCATGCCGCAACGCCGGCTTGCCCCGGTATTCGATCAGCGGGCCGTGGAACTCCTGGCGGCGCAGCACCCGGCCGTTGTTGTCGATCTCGCTCAGGCAGGCCAGAATATGTTTGCCGAGCAGTTGGCGCATGGCGTCTTTCATCATCGCTCTCCCTGGCGGACTAGTGCCGCGGCCACTCCTGTCTCATCCGGCTGAGCTCTTCACATTCCTGGAAGTTCCACTGGCGCAGTTGCCCCCTGGGGGTCCTTACCATCAGCTGCTCGCCTGACAGATCGCAGCCGCTGACCATGCCTTCTTCAAGGGTCGCCGGGTGAAGGACGAAGGCATCGCGCCCAGCCTCGGTCTCGTTACACAGATACGTAAAACGATCTCTGTTCATAACGCCTCCTTGCTGAAGAGGTTTTTCTTTCATTATAACGTCTGTTGCTGACAGGGAACAATGGCCGTAGCAGCGGTTCCGGCTGGCCTGAATGGTGGCTTGCCAGTGGCCTGCGGCGGATGTATAGTCCCCGCATGGAATCCGCATTGACGATAGAAAACCTGCAGAAGGCCTTTGGCGGGGTGGCTGCGGTCAAGGAGGTCAGCTTCGCCATCGAGCGGGGGGAGATCTTCGGCCTGCTCGGGCCCAACGGGGCCGGCAAGAGTACCACCATCAACATGATCGCCGGGGTGGCGCGCATCGACGCGGGGCAGATCCGGGCCTTCGGCTATGATGTGCAGCGTGATTACCGCATGACCCGGCAGATGCTCGGGGTGGTCCACCAGGAGATCGTCATCGACAACTTTTTCACCATCGACCAGGCGCTCAAGCTGCATGCCGGCTACTACGGGGTCAAGGATGATCCAGCCTGGCGCAACCTGCTGATCGACCGGCTCGGCCTGCGGCCGCACCTGGGCAAGGTGATGCTGAAGCTCTCCGGCGGTCTGAAGCGGCGCTTTATGATTGCCAAGGCACTGATCCACCGGCCGCGGCTGCTGATCCTCGACGAGCCGACCGCCGGGGTCGACGTCGAGCTGCGCCACGGCCTCTGGGAGTTCGTCCGCGAAATTAACCGCGAAGGGACGACCATTCTGCTGACCACCCACTACCTGGAAGAGGCGGAAGAGATGTGCGACCGGATCGCCATTATGAATCACGGCGAGCTGATCGCCATGGAAGAGACGCACGAGCTGGTGCGGCGTCTGTCGAACCGGCAGCTGCGCTTCTGGCTGGAGGTGCCGCTCAAAGAGATGCCGGTCGGGCTGGAGGGGTACCGGCCGAAGCTTAAAGAGGACGGCCGCGAGCTCGAGTTGAACCTGCCGGCCGGCGAGAGCGCCGGGGTGCTGCTGAACCGGGTTTGCGAGCTGGGGTTGAAGATTCGTGATATCGAAACCGACCAGAGCGGCCTGGAGGAGGTGTTCATCCAGCTGACCGGGATGAAGGGGAATAACCATGGCCGGTGAGTCGCAGCGCCAGTACCATCCCTGGCTACCGTTTGTCACCCTGCTGCGCAAGGAGATCCTGCGTTTCTGGCGGGTGTCCTCGCAGACCCTGCTGACGCCGATCATCACCGCCTCGCTCTACCTGTTCGTCTTCGGCGCCACCCTCGGCGAACGCCTGAGCGTGCTCGAAGGGTTCAGCTACGCCCAGTTCGTCATCCCCGGACTGATCCTGATGGGCGTGATCAACAACTCCTTCGCCAACTGCTCGTCGTCGCTGTTCATGTCGCGCTACCTGGGCGGTATTGTTGACCTGCTGGTCACCCCGGTCAGCCCGCCGCAGTTTATCATGGCTTACACCCTGGCGGCGATGCTGCGCGGCACCCTGGTCGGCACGGTGGTCTGCGGGATCTCGACGCTGTTCGCCAGCATGCCCTGGGAGGCGCCGCTGCTGGCGATCCTGATGGCGCTGCTGGCGAGCTTTTTGTTCGCCCAGTTCGGTCTGATCGCGGCGATCTTCGCGCATAATTTCGACACCCTGTCGATGTACAGCAATTTCCTGATCCTGCCGCTGATCTATCTCGGCGGGGTCTTCTACCCGATCTCGATTCTGCCGGAGACCTGGGAGCGGCTCTCCTACCTGAATCCGCTCTTCTACCTGATCGACGGCTTCCGGCACGCGATCCTCGGGGTCGGGGACACCAGTTACCTGATGGCCTTCGGGGTCAGCGGCGCCATGGCGCTGGGCCTGTTCGGCTGGGCCGCCTGGCTGATCGGTAAAGGCTATCGACTGCGAACCTGAACATTGACGGAGGTGCAGATGCTCTCGGCAAAAAACGGCAAGGCGTTTCGGGATTTCTACGATGCGGTGCGGGACGAGTCGGTGCTCGACCGCAAAACCACCATCCTGATCGGGCTGGCGGCGTCGCTGACCAGCGGCTGCGCCCCCTGACTGGAGCACTACCTTGGCGTCGCCAGGGAGGCCGGAATCAGCAAGGAAGAGATTGGCGCCATCCAGGGGATCTGTATGGCGGTGAGCGCCGGGAGGGTCAATTCCCAGTTGCGCGAGGTTGAACAGCGGCTTGCGAAACAGCCGCCGAAACAGGAGTCGTAAGGAAATCATGCGGGATCATCTGGTCAGAGTTGTCAGTCAGGACGGGTTGCTGCGCGGCGTTGCCGCCGATACGACGCAACTGGTGCGGGAAATCTGCCACAAGCAACAGACCGACCTGACCGCCTCGGTCGCACTCGGTCGGTTGCTGTCCGGTGCTGCGCTGCTTGGCTGTCTGCTGAAAGGGCGGCAGCGGCTGGCGCTGGTGATCGAAGGCAACGGGCCGCTCGGGCGCTTGAGTGTCGAGACCGATGCCGGCGGTCAGCTGCGCGGCTCGATCCGCAATCCGGTGGCCGGTCTGCCACCGAAAGACGGGCGCTTTGATGTCGCCGGGGCGATCGGCAGGGCCGGCTTTCTGCACGTCTGGAAGGACCTGGGGCTGAAAGAGCCGTATCAGAGCATGGTGCAGCTGCAGACCAGCGAAGTTGCCGAGGATCTGGCCTGGTACCTGACCAGCTCCGAACAGGTGCCGTCGAGCGTCGGCCTTGGGGTCGAGCTCGACAGTGACGGAGAGCTGGCCGCCGCCGGCGGGTTTCTGATTCAGGCTCTCCCCCCGGGGGATGACGCGCAGATTGAAAAGATGACCTCCCGGCTGAAGGCGTTGCCGCCGGTCACCGGCATGCTGCGCCAGGGGATGAGCCCGGCACAGATTCTCGGCCGCCTGTTCGACGGGGTGGAGTTCCGGGTTCAGGCCGAAGTGCCACTTCTGTTCAGCTGCCCCTGCAGTGAGAAGCAGATTGAGCAGGTGCTGGTTGGGCTGGGGCCGGCTGAGCTGCAGCGGTTGATCGAGGAGCAGCCGCAGGTTGAGGTGACCTGCGAATACTGCCGTGAGGTTTATCGTTTCTCACACGAGCAGCTGCAGGCATTGCACGGCTGATCGAAAGGACCAGTGTGAACTGGTCCGGTCAGATTTTGTCACCTGGCGGGGCGAACTGGAACGTCTGCCGAGCATTCGATTTGGCCGTTTCATTCGTCAACCAAACGACTCTATACAGCGAGCGGAAAACCGGTTCAGCCGATATGGATATTGAAAAAAGCTCGGCTTCTCCGATCATTAGAAAATCAAACGACGTTTGATTTGAAGTGGGCACAATTTTGCACATGTAAAAATGCCAAAATATGCATTCATGGATTCCCCGCCTTAACAGAAAAGCAAAGTAATAACGTCAGAAATTATGCATGGTTAGCTTCTTCTAATTGCATACAGTATACTGTATTTTTTCCTTGACATGTTTTAGCTAATATCCTAATTTTCGACACGCTGTGGCGTAAACAGAATCTGTGCGTCCGTGCCCAACGTTTCACATTCTTCAATGGAAGGAGCGGGTTTTATGCTGGAAAGTTATCTACCGATCCTCGTACTGATCGGCATCGCCTTTGCCTTTGCGCTCGGTTCGGTGGTGATGTCGCGTCTGATCGGGATGAAGAAGCCCAGTGAGGTCAAGCTGGCGCCTTACGAGTGCGGGATGCCGCTGCTCGGTTCTGCGCAGGAGCGGTTCTCCATCAAGTTCTATATCATCGCGATGCTCTTTATCCTGTTCGATATTGAAGCAGTCTTCCTCTATCCCTGGGCGGTCATGTTCAAGCGCCTGGGGATTTTCGGTTTCATCGAGATGGGTGTGTTCATCATCATCCTGCTCGTCGGCTTTATCTACGTGTGGAAAAAAGGAGCTCTGGAATGGGAGTAGAGCAGTCCAAAACCTTGGGTGGTGGCTTCATTACCACAAGCCTGGACAAGCTGGTCAACTGGTCGCGTTCGCGCTCGCTCTGGCCGATGACCTTTGGTCTGGCCTGCTGTGCGATCGAGATGATGGCCGCTGGCGCCTCGCGTTTTGACCTGGACCGGATGGGGATTCTGTTCCGGGCTTCGCCGCGTCAGGCGGACGTTATCATCATCGCCGGGACCGTCACCAAGAAGATGCTGCCGGTCATCAAGACCGTTTATGAGCAGATGCCTGAGCCGCGTTACGTTATCGCTATGGGCGCCTGTGCCTCTTCTGGTGGCGTTTTCGATACTTACAGCGTTGTGCAGGGGATCGATGAGCACCTGCCGGTCGATGTCTACATTCCCGGTTGTCCGCCGCGCCCGGAAGGCCTTCTCTACGGCTTGATGAAGCTGCAGGAGAAGATCATGAAGGAGCGCAATTCCTTTGGTGCCGCGATCGGTATCGGCGAAGTGGTCAACGAGGCCTGATGGCCGCCAGTCTACACAGGACAGGAACAAGTCAATGAGCGATCAAGCAATTGTTGAAAAGCTGAAGGCAAAGTTTTCCGCGGCCGTACTGGATGTCGCAGAGTACCGCGGCGAGACGACCGTGACCGTTGAGAAGGAATCGATCGTCGAGATCGGCACTTTCCTGCGTGACGACTGCGGTTACAACCTGCTGAGCGATCTTTGCGGTGTTGATTATCTAGGTAAGTCGCCCCGTTTCATGGTGGTTTATAACCTCTACAACATCACCACCAAGCAGCGGCTGCGGGTCAAGGTTCCGGTTGAGGAGCAGGACGCCAAGGTGGATACCGTCAGCGGCGTCTGGGGAACAGCCAACTGGCATGAGCGCGAATGTTGGGACCTGATGGGGATCAGCTTCAATGATCACCCCGATCTGCGCCGCATCCTAATGCCGGCCGACTGGCAGGGGCATCCGCTACGCAAGGACTACCCGCTGCAGGGCCCCGACCGCGAGCCCTATCAGGGCCGTCTTTCCTGACGTTGAAGCGAGTAACTACTTCCTTAACGGACGAGGCATATAATGGCAGTTAACACTGAAACAATGACCATCAACATGGGGCCTCAGCACCCGTCGACTCACGGCGTGCTGCAGTTGATCCTTGAGCTCGATGGCGAGGTGGTGCAGAAGGCAACCCCCCATATTGGTTTTTTGCATCGCGGCACCGAGAAGCTTTCCGAGTACCGCACCTACCACCAGGTCATTCCGCTGACTGACCGGCTCGATTACCTGGCGCCGATGAGCAACAACCTCGGTTATGTGCTGGCGGTCGAGAAGCTGCTCGGCATCACCGACGAGATTCCCGAGCGCGCCAAGCAGATCCGCGTCATCATGGCCGAGCTGACCCGCCTCAAGAGCCACCTGGTCTGGCTGGCCTGCCACGCCCTCGATATCGGTGCCATGACCGTCTTTCTCTACTGCTTCCGTGAGCGTGAAAGCGTCATGGATATCTACGAGAAGGTCTCGGGCGCGCGGATGACCTCCAACTACTTCCGCGTCGGCGGACTTTCGGACGACCTGCCGGACGGACTGGATAAAGAGATCCGCGCCTTTGCCGAGTCGATGCCTGGCCATGTCGATACTTATGAAGGCCTGCTGACCGGCAACAAGATCTGGCAGATGCGGACCAAGGGCGTTGGCGTTATCAGTGCCGAAGCGGCCATCGATATCGGCATCACCGGCGCGTCCCTGCGTGGCTCAGGGGTTGACTGGGACCTGCGTCGCGACAATCCCTACTGCGGTTACGAGGACTACGATTTTGAAGTTCCGGTCCGTGAAGAATGCGACACCTTCGCCCGCTACAAGGTTCGCCTCGACGAAATGCGCCAGTCAAGCCGCATCATCCTGCAGGCCCTCGACAAGCTGAAGCCCGGTCCGATCCTGGCTGATTGTCCGAAGGTCTGCCTGCCGGATAAAAAAGACGTGGTCAACACCATCGAAGGCCTGATCCATCACTTCAAGATCGTCTCCGAAGGTTTCTCGCCCGAGCCGGGTGAAATCTACCAGGGGATCGAGGCGCCCAAGGGCGAGCTCGGCTACTACCTGGTCTCCGACGGTTCGCCGATGCCGCTGCGGATGCGGATCCGTGGGCCCTCCTTCGTCAACCTGCAGGCCCTGCCGCAGATGGTCGAAGGGAAGCTGCTGGCCGACGTTATCGCTGTTATCGGTACGCTCGATATCGTTCTCGGTGAAATCGACCGTTAACCCTCAGGTCGTGACTTAAATAAGAGGTCATCATGACGGAAACCGCAGAGCAGGTAGCAGAAAAAACAGTTGAGGAAGAGATCGATCTGGGACTGGCGAACAAGGTCATCGATAAGTACATCGACATGACCGGGAACCTGATGCCGGTGCTGCAGGGGATTCAGGAGGAGTACGGCTATATTCCTGAGGAGACCGTGCACCTGACCGCAGAGCGACTCAATGTCTATGCCAGCCAGATCTTTGGTGTGCTGACCTTTTACGCGCAGTTCCATCTGGAGCCGCGCGGTAAGTACATTGTCCGCGTCTGCATGGGGACCGCCTGCCACGTCAAGGGCGCCGGCCGGATCGGGGACACCATCAAGGAGCGGCTCGGGATCGGCCACGCAGAGACCACTGAAGATCTTTTGTTCACGGCTGAATATGTCGCCTGCATCGGCGCCTGCGGTATGGCTCCGGTCATCATGGTGAACGACGCGACCTACGGAAGTATCAGTGTCCAGAAGACGGACGAGGTCATCAAAAAGTATCAGGAATTGGGCTAATTCTGCCATACACCCTGCTGGTATCGAGGATTGATTTATGTCCGAAACTGCTGAAAAGTTAAAAATTCTGATCTGCACCGGAACCGGTGGACTGGCGTCCGGCGCTGCGGCTGTTGCCACTGCCTTTGAGGAAGAATTCGCCAAGAAGGGTGTTGAGGCGCAGGTTGGCGGTCGCTGTGAAGTGAACGGCACCGGCTGTCGGGGCCTGTGCGCCAATGACGTGCTGGTCGATGTCTGCATGCCAGGCAAGGATCCGGTCACTTACGATTTTGTCACCCCGGAGCTGGTGGAAAAGATCGTTGACGAGCATATTCTGGGTGAAGGGCCGATCGAGAAGAAGGTCGCCGGACCCTACTATGCCAAGTTCCTCGAGAAGCAGCAGCGGATCATTTTTTCGCGCTGCGGGACCATCGACGCTGAGAGCCTGGATCAGTTCCTCGAGACCGGCGGCTTCAACGGCATCAAAAAAGCCCTCAGCATGTCCCAGGATGAGGTCATCGAGGAAGTCAAGAAGTCCGGCCTGCGTGGGCGTGGGGGCGGTGGCTTCCCGACCGGGGTCAAGTGGTCGTTCGCCAAAGCTTCTCCGGGGGACACCAAGTACCTGATCTGTAACGCCGACGAAGGGGACCCGGGCGCGTTTATGGACCGCTCGATCCTCGAAGGCGACCCCTATGGTCTGATCGAGGGGATGATGGTCGGCGCCTACGCCATCGGCTGTACCTTCGCCTATGTTTATGTCCGCGCGGAATATCCGCTGGCGATCAAACGCCTGCAGATGGCGATCGACACCTGTTACGAGAAGGGTTACCTGGGCGAGAAGAACATTCTCGGTTTCCCGCGCCCGCTCGGTATGCGCATCAAGGCCGGTGCCGGCGCCTTCGTCTGCGGCGAAGAGACCGCGCTGATGGCCTCGATCGAAGGGCACCGCGGCATGTCCCGCCCTCGTCCGCCGTTCCCGGCGGTGCGCGGCCTCTGGGGCAAGCCGACCAACATCAACAACGTCGAGACCTACGCCAACATCTCCTACATCTTCTACAATGGCGCCGACTGGTACAGCGCGATCGGCACCGAGGGGACCAAGGGGACCAAGATCTTCGCCCTGACCGGCAAGGTCAAGCACACCGGTCTGGTCGAGGTCCCTGCCGGGACCACCATGAAGGAAGTTATCTACGACGTCTGCGGCGGCATTCTCAACAACCGCAAGTTCAAGGCGGTGCAGGCGGGTGGCCCCTCAGGTGGCTGTCTGCCGGCCGAAGCGCTGGATGCCGAAGTCGATTACGACTCGCTGATCAAGGCTGGCGCGATGATGGGTTCCGGTGGTCTGGTCGTCATGGACGAAACCACCTGCATGGTCGATATCGCCCGCTTCTTTCTCAACTTCACCCGGGTCGAGTCCTGCGGCAAGTGCATCCCCTGTCGGATCGGTCTGAAGATCATGCTCGAAATCCTTGAGCGGATCACTCAGGGCAAGGGTCAGGAAGGAGATATCGAACTCCTCCAGGACATGGCCTACGACATCAAGAAGAGTTCCCTCTGCGGTCTTGGCCAGACAGCTCCGAACCCGGTCCTGTCGACCATCCGCTACTTCCGGAACGAGTACGAGACACACATTAAAGAAGGCGAGTGTCCGTCTCACTCCTGTAAAGAGCTGCTGCACTTCCGGGTGATCGATGACAAATGCAAGAAATGCGGCCTGTGTCCGCGAGTCTGCCCGGTTGACGCGATCGAATGGGAAAAAGGCAAGGTGGCGTACATCGATCTGGAGAAGTGTACCAAGTGCACCTCCTGTTACGACGCCTGCCGCTTCATGGCTATCGATTAGTCGCACTCTACCAGAGTTGATAAGAGGTTAAGATGGTTAATCTGACGATTGACGGACAACAGGTCACGGTCGGCAAGACAGCCACGATTTACGAGGCTGCCAAGGAAGCTGGCATCTACATTCCTGTGCTCTGCTAT
>CALZHR010000050.1 GCA_945787335.1 uncultured Desulfuromonadales bacterium | reverse complement strand
TTGTCGCCGCCACCTCCGGCATGGGCGCGCCGTCGCTTTCAATCGTCGTCAATGAATTCGTCCAGGTCGGCATCCGGCAGATCATCCGGGTCGGCACCTGTGGCGGGATCGCCGAACGGGTCAAGGTTGGCAGTCTGGTGATCTCTCAGGCGGCGCTCTGTCGCCAGGGCGCGGCCAACGACATCGCTCCGCGGGAGTTCCCGTCGGCGGCCGATCCGTTTCTGACCGTGCAGCTGGTCAAGGCCGCCCAGCAGCTCGGGGTCGATTATCACCTCGGCGTGACCGCCAGCGTCGATACCTTCTACGAAGGGCAGGAGCGCAGCGATTCGGGCAATCCCCATCTGTTACGTTCGCTGCGCGGAATCACCGAAGAGTACCGCCAGCTGAATATTCTCAACTACGAAATGGAGGCGGCAACCCTGTTTAAAATGGGTCTGGTCTACGGTTTCGCAGCGGGTTGTGTCTGTGCCGTACTTGCGGAGCGGGGGCGCAGTGAGGGCGTTGTCCTCGCGAAGAAGGGGCAGGCCGAGCAGCGGGCTGTGCAGGTGGCTCTGGAAGCCCTGCAAAGGGAATGTGTTTAAGTCTCTACCGCAGCTGCTGAGCTGGCGGATAATCTGATTAGTGATAATAATGAGAGAGAGAGTTTTCCTTTAGGGCCGCGAAAGATGCGCGAACCCGCCGAGCTTTTATGGAATGGCTGCCATGAACCGACTGTTTATCAGTTACCGCCGTCAGGATAGTCAGGGGTTTGCCGGTCGTCTGAGCGACGATCTCAGTGAGCTCTTCGGCGCAGAGCGGGTTTTTCGTGATGTTGAGATTGCCCCCGGGAGCGACTTTTCCCAAGCGATCCGTCAGGCGATAGAAAGCTGTGATGCGCTGCTGGTGGTGATCGGCAGGCATTGGCTGGAGGCCCGCGACGCTGACGGGCAACAACGCATTACTCTGCCGGACGACTGGGTGCGACTTGAAATAGAAGCCGGCTTGGCCAGCGGCAAGCTGCTCCTGCCGGTCCTGGTGGGTGGTGCCGAAATGCCGCCGGAAAACCAGCTGCCGCCGGACATTGCCCCGCTCTCCCGCCGGCAGGCCTTTGTCGTGACCGATCGCCGCTGGGATAAGGACCTGCAGGATCTGCGGACTTTTCTCCTTCAGCAGCTGCCCGCTTTGCAAGCGGATATGGGCATCGAGGCGAGCAGAAATTCCGCTGGAGAGATATTGCAGGAGGTCAGGCGCGAGACATTTCGCACGCTGGGCGAGAGAATCGTCGAAGAGCTCAAGCGTTCCAGGGCGTCTTCCGGCGGTCATCCCCGCCAGCTCCCCTGGCTGCTCAAGGCTTTCTTCAACGGTTTGAAGAGGCTTGCGGTCTTCGGCGTTGTCTTGGTGGTGATCTACTTCACGATCAAGAATTATGGCGACGCTTCAGCGCAAGCTGTGCTTCGTGACCTGGAAACCTTTTTCTCTGGGCTGCTGAGAAAAGGCCTCCGTTTTTTGCGCTGAAAATAGGCCCCGGCAGCGCCCGGCAGCGCTCGAAAAAGAAACCGGATCGCCGGCTTTATAGCAAGTCGACCTGCCCCAGCGCCAGCTTGAGGGCCTCTTCGCTGTAGCCGTCGAGGCGGATGTTGCCGACGAAGATCAGCGGCGTTCCACGCCCGAACAGCTCCCGGTAGACGCTTTCATTCTCAGGCTCTTTGATGTCGTACTCCTCGAATTCGATACGGTGCTTCTGAAGGAGCTTGACGGCATTTTCGCAGCCGGAGCAGTCGGCGGCGGTGAACAGGATCACGGTCTGGTTCAGGTTGTCCTGCATCCGATCCTTGAAGCCGGTCAGGGCGATACGGTAGATGGTGCGGTTGAAGCCTTCGATCCGCTCCTCGCCGAAAAACGCCAGTGGGACTTGATTGCCGCCGGCCCGCTTCCAGCGCGCCCGGTGATCGGGGTCCCGGTCGATGTTCTTTTCGATGAAGCTGACGCCCTGCTGCTGCAGAAAGCTGCGGGCCTGCAGACAGCTGTTGCCGCAGCTGTCTGACGTAAACAGAGTGATTATGTCGCGGTCGGGCCAGCGCAGATAGTCATACAGATACAGGCCGCTGCCGCCGACCACCAGCAGGATCAGGATCAGCCAGGGCCAGGGGGAACCCTGGCCGCGCGCGTAAAGTTCTTCACGGATAATAACGTCGGGAGTTTTTTTTCCCGCGACCGGTTCGTCGGTGGGTGGGGAAACGGGAGTGTATTTCGCATAGACGATCTGGCACTGGGGACACAGCCAGTCCGGCACCGGTTCGTTAATGCGCCGCTGATAATGACAGCTCGGGCAGATCTTGCCTGCCGCCGGATCGCTGTTCGCAGTCGCCCCCATCTGCTCCCCTTAAGACCATCATTTCTACAGATTCTTACCTAGCAGCATCTCTCGATGGCTGTCAAGCCTCGGGAGGACTCAGCCTGAAGGTAAAAGTCCGGGTTGGCAGCAGCGGGAAAAGGTTTCATAGGCGGGAGTTTATGTCTATAATCGCCTTAAAAATGCGATAAGGAGTCAAGGATATGCTGAAGATTGCCATTCTCGCCTATGAAAACTGCCTGTTGTCAGGAATCTCCGGGGCAATGGATCTGTTTACTGTCGCCAATTGGGAGCAGCGCCGTCGGCAGCCGGCAGCGAAGCAGCCATTCTGCCGCTGTGATATTCTTTCCAGCGATGGTGAACCGGTGACCAGCTTCAATCGCTTACCGGTAATCCCAAAGCGGGCGGTATCCGCAGGCCAGGATTTTGATCTGGTGCTGGTTCCTGGAATCATGGGGCGCCCCGAGCGCTTACTGGAGCAGGGCGAACTGGTCGCCTGGCTCGCCGAGCAGCATCGGCGCGGCGTGGTGATTGCCAGCGCCTGTTCGGGGGCTTTTTTGTTGGCGGAAGCGGGGATTCTCAACCAACGGCCGGCCACCACCCACTGGCAGCTGGCCGATCGCTTTCGCCAGCGCTACCCGAAGATCGAGCTGCAGGTCGATCGGCTGTTGATTGATGGCGGAGACTATCTCTGCGCCGGTGGCACCAGCGCGCATCTCGACCTGGCGCTTTACCTGGTGGAGAAGTTCGGCTCGGCCGGCCTGGCCGATGCCTGCGCGCGGATGATGTTGCTCGATCGCAAGCGGCGCGACCAGGCCCCCTTTGCCAGGTTCCGTGGCTGCAAGGATCACGGAGATCGGCCGATCCTGCAGGTGCAGCAGTGGCTGGATCGAAGCTACCGGGAGAGGGTCAGCGTGCAGCAGATGGCCGAGCTGGCCGGGCTCAACGACCGGACATTTTTGCGCCGCTTCCGCAAGGCGACCGGCGAAGCGCCGCTGGAGTACCTGCAGCGGCTGCGCATCGAGCAGGCCAAGCGGCTATTGTCCGGGGGGACCAGCGAGCTGGGGGCGATCACCCGGGCGGTCGGTTACGCGGATGTCAGCTCGTTCCGGCGCCTGTTCAAGCAGATCGTTGGTGTCACCCCAGTCGTATACCGCAAACGTTTCGGCGGTTTATGAAGGGCAGGCAGGGGTACGCCGACGAACCTCGTGCAATGCGAAGAGGGTGTGGAACGTCAGGGTGGCGATGATCAGGGCGCCGGCAATCAGGGTGGCGGTCTGGGGAACCTCCGCCAGCGCCAGCCAGACCCAGATCGGCCCGAGAATGGTTTCGGTGAGCAGCAGCAGGCTGACCTCCGGGGCCGGCAGGTAGCGTGGCGCCAGGGTGATCATGGCAAAGGAGACCGGCAGCACCAGCCCGCCGAGCAGCAGCAGATAGCTGAAATCACTGCCGCTGACCGCCAGTGGCTCGGCGCCTAACAGCAGCGTGATCGGGACCACCAGCAGGTTGCCGATGACATTGGCGGGAATCATGTTAACCGCTTTGGCGCGGCGCAGAATCACCAGGTTGCCGGCCCACATCAGGGTTGCCGCCAGCGCCAGCAGATCGCCGAGCAGCAGGCCGCTTCGCAAGCTGCCGGAGAAGATCAGCAGGATGCCGCCGAAGCAGAAGAGGATCGCCAGCCAGGTGCGCCGGCCGATCGGTTCGCGCAAAAACAGCCAGCTGAGCAGGCTGCTGAACAGGGGGGTGGCTGCCAGGATGATCAGCGTGTTGGCGGCCGCGGTCTGTTTCAGCGAGCTGACGAAGCAGAGCGAGCCACACACCAGGATCAAGGCGGAGATCAGGCCTGAGCCGCCGGTGGCGCGAAAGCTCTGCCAGGTTCGCGCACGGTATTTCAGCAGCAGAAATACCAGCATCATGCCGCCGGTCAACAAACAGCGCCAGAACAACAGCGCCCAGAGATCGCAGCGGATCAGCCGAACCAATAGCGCATCCGGGCTGAGGATCAATACCGCGGTAAAGGTAAGCAGCAGGCCCTTGCTGTGTTGCGTCAGATTCATGGCGGCGATTGAGGCATACCGGCAGGGAAAAAAGCAAGCGGCATTTGCTGATTTGCGTTACAAATACCGGATAAATCGGATTTCATCTTAGCAGGGAGGTGCAGCAATGGCCATCAGTGGCAACCCGAAAAAACTCGCTCAGGACATTGCCGAAGGCTATTTCAGTCTTTCCCCTCCGGCACTGAAGAAATACACACCCGCCGATCTTAAAGTGATCATCGCCAATCTGGGTCTGGTGCAGCGGGAATTTCGGCAGGCGCAGGTGCCGCTTGAGGATGTAGCGCTGGTCAAGGCAAAGAATATGCGCTTGTCACGGTTAAATCAGGCCGAGTTGGTGGTGCGCAGTTATTGCAAGAAGCAACGGATTCCTCTTTAGCGGCTTCAGCGTTTCAGCCACTGGTAGAATTCCTGGTTCGCCTGCTCGCTGTCACCGAAATTCAGCTCCAGCAACCGGCGCAGATGCCCCATGGTGACGGCATCTTCGGAAACGAAGATGAAGCCGTAGAAATGCCCGCGCTGATGGATCAGTTCGCCGGTGAATTCCATCGTCAAGTCGGAGGCCGGCAGGGTGATGGTCAGGGGGTACTTTTGGCCGACGCTGGCCGGCAGGGCGTTCTCCGACTTGAACAGTGCCCCCTGCAGGGCCAGATCGACCAGTTCGCAGCGATAGGGGGTTGCAGCGATCGATATATCCGCTTCGGTCTTGAAATTGATCCGGCGGAAGTTTCTTTGCTCATCCATAGCTTTCCTCCTGCGCGGGCCCTGGACGGGCGGTCGTTTGCTAACGACCCAGGTAAGCCAACTTTGCCAGACGTTGGGTGGTTTGCCAATACCGCCGGCAAATCCCGCAAGTTCCTGCGACAATGGTTTAAGTCGTCTAATGCTTTATTTGCAAGTCTAACAAAAAAACTTTGTTTTGCTCGGCAGGGAAAGAATTTGCTGCCGAGCGACTGTGCTATAGAACAGCCTGGCCCTGGGGAATTCCTCCTTGCGCTCCCGGCGGCGCAAGAGTACATTGGTTAAATCTTCTCAATCTCACCTCTCAGGTAGAAAATGTCACGCTTGCTTCTACTTCCCCTGCTTGTCCTGTTTCTGCTGTGTTCAGGTTGTGCCGGTCCGGCTCAGCAGCGGCGGGAGGTTCCTCTGGAGCAACCGGAGACCGGGGTTATCGGCCAGGTCCTGCAGCCGGACGGCAGCGCGGCCAGCGGCGCCTGGGTGTTCGCTTATCGCAGCCAACTCGGTCAGTTGCGCGGGCCGGCTGATTATGCCAGCCGGGTCGAAGAGGATGGCTCTTATCTGCTCGACCTGCTCCCCGGCCGCTGGTACCTGGTGGCACGCAACAGGCCCCAGGGGGCGATCACCGGTCCGCCCAAGGTGGGCGATGCCTGGGCAATTCATGCCGGCAACCCGGTCAGCCTGCTGCCGCAGCAGGTTGACCGGATCGATTTTCGTCTGCAGGGGGTGGCTCAGCCGATGCTGCTGCGCGGAGGCAGCCTGACGCATGGCGATACCGGTTTCCGCGGCACTCTGGTGGACGCCCAGGGGGAGCCGCTGCCCGGGGCGATCGCTCTGGCATATGCTGGTGTCGACTTCCGGCGCATGCCGGATCAGACCTCGGCCGCGGTCGGGGCTGACGGGGTGTTTACTCTCTATGTCTCCGAGCCGGGGCGCTATTGTCTTGCGGCCCGCCAAAGAACCCGCGGCCAGCCGATTCAGGGAGAACCCTACGGCCTGCTGGGAGAAGGGGAGGCGGCTTGCCGAAATGTCGAAAAAGGTCAGATTATCGATGTCGGGCCTATACGCTTGACGCCGTTTTTACGCTAAAATTTGAAATGGTGGTCAATTCACCAGCCACCATTGACCCGGGATGCGTCCCGATGCGATAGGGAGCTTATCTTGCAAAAACGAACCTACCATCTGCTGATCGCCGCTCTGCTGCTGTTGCCGGTGTTTTTCCCGGCAGCTGCTCAGGCCAAGCTCAACGATGACTTCGATACGAACCGGGCCCGACTGCTCGGGCATGTGATGCAGCAGCAGCTGACCCGCTATCACTACAGCCAGAAACCGACCGATGATGCTCTTTCCCATGCCGCCTTCGATATCTACCTCAAGCAGCTCGACTTCCAGAAGCGTTTCCTGCTGCTGGAGGATGTCGCCCAGCTCAAAGCCTTTCAGGACCAGATCGACGACAGCATTCGCCGCGGCCGGCTCGACCTGCCGAAGATCGGCCGCAACCTGCTGAGCCAGCGGATCGAGCAGGTTCAGGCGCTGGTCGATGAGCTGCTCAAAGAGAAAATCGATGTCACCCGGGCCGAGGGTATCGAGGTCGATGCGGAAAAGCTGGAGTTTGTCGGCAGCCAGGAGGCGCTGCGGGAGCGCTGGCGGAAAATTCTCAAATACCAGGTTCTGACCCGCTACATCAACCTGCGCGAAGACGAGGTCGGCACCGATGATCAGGGCGCATTGCTGCCGGTTGACGCCGAACAGGAGCGGCAGCTGCTGCTGCAGGCAACGGAAAAAGTCGCCAAAACCAACCGCAATCTGTTCTCGCGGATGCTTGAGGAGACTAATCAGGATCATTACGACCGCTACCTGAACGCCATCTCCCGGGCCTTCGACCCGCATACCAGCTATCTGCCACCGACCTCGAAAGAGGATTTCGATATCCAGATGAGCGGCTCCCTCGAAGGGATCGGCGCCACCTTGCGCGAGGAGGACGGCTACATCAAGGTGGTGCGGATCATCCCCGGCAGCGCGGCTTACCGACAGGGGCAGCTGGAGGCCGATGATATCATCCTTAAAGTGGCCGAAGGGGCCGATGAGCCGGTCGATATTACCGACACGCGGATTCGTGACGCGGTGGCCCTGATTCGCGGCAAGAAGGGAACCGAGGTGCGGCTGTCGGTGAAAAAGCCGGACGGCCAGCTGCAGGTGATCCCGATCATCCGCGACGTGGTCGAGATCAAAGAAACCTTCGTTAAAGGGACCACCATCGATATTGATAAACAAGGTCGTAAGTTCGGTTACATCAAAATTCCCTCCTTCTACCGTGATTACAGCGGTAAGACCGGTCGGAATTGCACCGACGATATGCGCGATGAGCTGCAGCGACTGAAAGAGGAGCAGGTTGCCGGACTGATTCTCGATCTGCGCAACAACGGCGGAGGCTCGCTGACCGACGCCGTTTCTCTGACCGGGCTGTTCATCGAGACCGGGCCGGTGGTGCAGGTGCGCAATGGCGACGGCAAGATTCGCGTGATGCGCGACGACGACAGCTCGGTAGAATTTGACGGGCCGCTGGTGGTGCTGGTCAACCGCTTCAGTGCCTCGGCCTCGGAAATCCTCGCCGGCGCCTTGCAGGACTACGGCCGGGCGCTGATCGTCGGCGACGAGCACACCCACGGCAAGGGCACGGTGCAGCAGATGCTCGATCTCGATCGTTACCTGCGACTGCGCGGAATGGAAAAATACCAGCCCCTCGGTGCCGTCAAGGTCACCATCCAGAAGTTCTACCGGATCAGCGGCGAGTCGACTCAGGAGAAGGGGATCACTCCCGATATCGTTCTGCCGTCAAGGCTCGACGGCCTGGAGAGCGGTGAGAAGTACCTCGATTATGCGCTGCCCTGGGACCATATCCAGTCGGCCGATTTTCACCGTTGGCAGAAAACGACCAGTGACCTGCAGCAGCTGCGCAGCAGAAGCGCCGATCGGGTCAGTCATGACGACGATTTCAAAGAGATCGTCATCCAGGCCCAGGAAGCCCAGAAGCGTCGCTCAGAAACCCGCCAGTCGCTGCTGCTCAGCGAGATGCTTGCCGAGCGTGAGCGGCTGCGCGAAAATGGTGGCGAGGAGCGCCCCTCGCCGCATGGGATGATGAGGCTGGGGGAAAAGCAGGATGGCAAGGAACCCCCGACCCTTGAGGAGGAGATCGCCGATGACCCCTATGTCGACGAAGGGGTGGCGCTGTTGCTCGATCTGCTGAGCGAACAGAGCTGACAGGGGCGTAGCGGATTTCACGCTGCAGAGAGCATCACTGCGCTGCGGGGATAAAAAAAGCCGGGACCAGGTCCCGGCTTGAGAGATGGGCGCCCCTCTTAACGGGGATTAGTAGCTTTTCGGCTCGGGAGCTGCCGGCGGTTCCATTGCTTTTTCTTCCATTTCACCGAATTCCGGAGATAGACCGAAAAATTCCTGCTGGTCGCTGCTGGGGGCAAGGGCCCTCAGGGTCTGATGGTTCGGGGTTCCGGTGACGGCCATTCCTTCCGATCCCTGGAATTTGCGGAGAGCCTCCATGGTTTCATCGTTGATGACTCCGTCGACATTCCCTATCTCATAGCCTTGATTCTGGAGCAGGCGTTGCAGTTCCATGATCTGTTCCTGGTTCAGGTCGAGCGGTTGGGCCTGCTTGCCAGCTTCGCCAGCCAGCTGGGCAGCGTCGGCTTGGGTGTCGTCCATCGCTGCGGAATGGCTGCTTGCCAGGCACTGGCTGCTGATCAGCAGCCCGCTTAAGAAAACAACTGTAAAAAGTACTCTTAACCATTTCATTTTGCGTCTCCTTTTTAAAGTTTCATTGAGGTCACCCAGGTTCATCTCCGCATCACAATCCAGCGGCAGAAATTCATAGCTATATAACAAGGCAGATCAATGCTTTGATCTGCGAAATGTTTTATCAGCTAAAAGCGGCTTGTCAATGGGGGGAAGGTTCGCAAAATACGCCGTTTAATACTCTTAATGAAAGAGATAAGTCATATTCGCTGGTTATTCGTCTGGCGCGGGAAAGTTTTTTTCTCAGCCAAAGGCTGTAAGCGCTGTCGAGGCGCCTGTTCCTGGTGCCGCTAGATATTATCGCCGTTCTGGCGAGCGATCAGGGAGCGGGGGACGATGACTGTGACACCGACCTGCTCTTTGATGACTTCCAGCTCTGTTGCCAGGGCTGGGAAGTTGTTCTGTGCTGTTTGCAGGGCAGCGATGTCGATCTCTCCGGCCTTGAGAAAGCCGATCAGGTCATCAAGGTGGGACAGGCCGATCGTCAGCATCGCTCTGGGCGAGGAGATTCGTCCTTGCCGGTAGGCTGAGGCGATGATGCTGGGGGCGCGTTGCAGGAAATTGGCAGTCCTGAGTTTTTGCAGGTAAGCGAGTTCGTGGCTGAGCGCTGGCGAAAGTATCGCTTCGGGCGCCAGGGTGGAGCGGAGACGGTCGCGCGTTAAAAGGTACAGCTTCCGGTCTTCGACCTGGTCGAGGCAAATTCCGTAATTTTCATGCAGCAGAAGCTCGGCGTTGGCGAACAGCGAGTCATCGTCTAACGCCGCTTGCAGGGTCTGATTGTCGACCTGGCTCAGCGCCCCGCCGGCCAGGCTGTTTTCCAGGGTGCCGAAGAAGCCCTCGGGGAGCAGCAGCTCGATCTGGCTCTGGCGGATCAGCCATTCCCCGATCCGGAAAGTTTCCAGCTGTGCCTGAAGGGTCTCGGCGCTACTGACACCAGAAATCGCGCTGCGATGTGCATTGGCGATGATGTAGAGATTTGTGCCGGCAGCCGCCCGGGTTTGGGTTTGGTAGACAACTTCACCGAAGTGCTCCGGGAGAGGAAGCTGAGCCCGAGGGGCCTGCGGTGGGCTGCCTTCGGGGGCCGCCTGGAGAGTCGGGCTGATCAACAGGCAGAAGCCACTGACCAAAAGCAGGACAGTAAGGCGAATCTGGGCAGCTGTGGCGAAAAGTGAATCTCTCATCCTGGTCTCAGCCGTCAGTATGAGCTTGCGAACAGCGGTGCGGGGTCTAGATGGGAGAGGTGCCGGCCTGGTGTTTCGTCGCTGCAGGGCAACGCTTTAGAGTGTTTGCCGAATATGGCGGCAAAGAATGTAGAGAAAATAATTAAATATTTCTAAATTATCTTCGGATGGAGCGAGGATGTCAAGTTGAAAAATAGAAAAAGCTCAGTTTCTCAAAGAGTGAATCGGGCAGGAAGGATGCGCGTAATATTTTCAGAGTGGCGAGATCGGGATCACCGCCGAGCTGGTGGCGTTGCGGTGCGACGGGATCGGCAGGCGGGCTGCAGTTCGGCGGGTCCTGGCTAGCTTTCTTCGCCAATTTCGAGCAGGTTGTGAAGCATAGCCGTGCGCGGCATCTCGACCCCGGCTGCTATTGCCTGACGCAGTGGAATCTGATAGATCGCTTCCAGCTCCAGCGGGCGACCGGCCAGGCGGTCGAGCAGCATGCTCGGCTGGTAGT
Organism: uncultured Desulfuromonadales bacterium; assembly: GCA_945787335.1. GTDB lineage: Bacteria > Desulfobacterota > Desulfuromonadia > Desulfuromonadales > Geopsychrobacteraceae > Malonomonas. Next base: position 6,025 of record CALZHR010000050.1, on the reverse strand, counting down.
GGTCCATCTGTTCGGTCGCTTTGATCAACTGACGGCTGAAGGCCGGGCCGTCGATCGGTTCCGTCAGCTTCTGGGCGTTGGCGCCACTGGCCACTTCGAGCATGATCTGTTCAATCATTCTGCGGCTGTCGGAGTTGCCGAGCAGGCGCGTAACATCCTGGCCGAGCAGGGCCGACAAACCGTTGAAGGGGATGTTCCAGACCAGTTTCTCCCAACGCGCCCGGCGCAGGTCGCTGACCGCTTCGCAGGGCACGCCGGCCGCTGCAAACTGTCCGGCCAGCTGGCGACTGCGGTCGCTGGCGCCGCCGGCAAATTCTCCCAGCCTGATCTTGCCTTCTCCCAGGTGGTGTACAATCCCCGGTTCGCCGCGATTGCTGCAGAGAAAGGCCACTCCGCCGAGCACCTTTTCGCTGCCGAAGGCCGCGGCGAGCTGCTCTTCATTTCCCAGACCGTTCTGCAGGGTCAGGATAAAGGTCTGCGGGCCAACCAGCGGCCGGACCAGCTCGACCAGGTGCCGATTGGCGAAGGTTTTCAACCCGACCAGCACCAGCTCGACCGGACCGATCGCTTCCGGGGTGGCAAAGCCGTGTACTTTCGGTAGATGAAAGTTGCCGCCCACCGAGTTGACCTGGAGGCCCTGCGCGCTAATCGCCTGCAGGTCGCGGCGCAGCAGAAAGCAAACGTCATGGCCGGCGCGCTGCAACATCGCGCCATAATAGAGCCCCAGGGCTCCAGAGCCGATCACGCCGATCCGCATGATTTTCTCCTGACTTAGAACCGGAAGTGGGCCTGCAGCTGCGGCGCCTGTTCCCGCCAACCGAGAGACAGGCCGAATTTCTGCCGCAGGCGCTGTTTGAAGAGCTCTTCCTGGTTACGGTTGTACTTATGGGCATTGTTCACGGCGTTGACGATGTTGCCACCGTACCAGCCGATTTCGAACAGCGAGAGAATGCCGGCAACCGCGTAGTTTTCGTTGTTCCAGGCTTCGATGGCGCCGTAGATGAAGGCCGCGTTGAGAGCAAAGGCAACTGCGGCCTGCCGCGGGCGTTCGGTGTAGAGCTGACCGGCGCCGGGCAAGATGGCGGAGAGGGTCCCGGCCAGCTGCGGAGCTTTGCGCGGCAGCTGCTGGTAGTCATCGAGTTCTCTCTGCCAATCGTTCGCAGTCTCCTCTGCAGATTGGCCGAAGCTTTGTCTGGCTTCAGCAATCCGGTTCTCTGCGAGAAAGCTCCAACCAATGCGATGTCCAGCGGCTCCGGGGTTCTGCGCGTTCTCCTGCAGCCACTGGTAGCGTTGCCGGGCTTCGGGGTAATCCTGGCGGGCGAAGGCGGCATCGGCATAGAGTTTTCTGGCGCTGGCCGCTTCCGGGGTTCCCGGGTAGCTTTTCCAGACTTTTTCCAGCGCCAGGTCGAGCTCAGTCCAGCGTTCTCCGGCCCGCAGGCTGTGGGCGATGGCCAGCTGGGCGCGCGCCGCTTCGACGGCATCTGGATGATAGTGCAGGAAGCGTTTGTATTCAGTGATGGCGCGATAGTGGTCGCCTTCTGCCGCCAAGCTGTCGGCAAAAGAGAGCGGATTGTCGGCATGGCCCGGGTGCGCTGGAAGCAGCAAGAGCAACAGGAGAAAAAAAAGCGGCATATTACTGGCTCGTTAATCAAAAGATGTCAATTGTGCGCAGATGTTAACACAGCCGCTACCGCGGCACTATTAAAATGCTTTTTTCTTTTTTGGATCAAGGATTTATCTGCCACCACTGTTTGACGAAACACAATATAATATGTTACTATCGGCGGATCGTTCAAAAGGAGTGACATTTTGTTTAAAATTGGAGATATGGCAGTCTACCCGACCCAGGGGGTCGGAGTCATCGAGGATATCGAGTCCCGCGAATTTGCTGGCCACAGCCAGAAATTTTACGTTCTGAGGATTGTCGACAGCGACATGACCATCATGGTCCCGGTCGGCAATGCCAACAACGTCGGGATGCGCCGGCTGATCGACGAAAAGCGCATAAATCGCGTCTTTGACGCTCTTGCCGAAACGACCGACAGCGGCAAGATCGCTTCCTGGAGCCGCCGCCAGCGCGAGTACAACGACAAGATCAAGAGCGGCGATCTGCTCGAAGTGGCCGAGGTGCTGCGCGACCTGTACCAGATCGGTTCGGCAAAGGAGCTCTCTTACGGCGAAAAGAAGGTCATGGAGCAGGCCCGCAAGCTGCTGGTCACCGAAGTCGCCCTGGCGGAAGGGAAAAAAGAGGATCAGGTCGTTAAGCGGCTGGAAGGTATTTTCCACTAACGCCGGAATCGACAAATCAAGATAGAGGACCGGGTGCGCCGCACCTGGTCCTTCTTTTTTCGGCCCTGCGCCACCAACACTCACACGCCGCAGAGACGACTGATGAAAGCAACAGTTCTGATCCCCGCCGCCGGCATGGGGCGCCGCATGGGTGCTTCGATCAACAAGCAGTACCTCGATCTGGCCGGTCGGCCGATCCTGGCCCACACCCTGGCGCTATTCGAGCAACATCCCCTGATCGACACCATCTACCCGATCATCCCCCGGGAAGAAATTTCCTATTGCCAGCAACAGATCGTCGAGAAGTACGGTTTTAGCAAAGTGCGCCGGATCGTCCCTGGCGGGGCCGAGCGGCAGGATTCGGTGCGCAACGGACTCCAGGCGCTGCAGGAGGATGGTCTCGACCAGCCGCAGCGGCCGGTCCTGATCCATGATGGCGTGCGGCCGCTGTTCAATCCGCAGCTGCTGCCGGCGGTGCTTGACGCGATCGCTGCAACCGGCGCCTGCGCGGTCGGTGTGCCGGTCAAGGATACGATCAAGCAGGTGGATAACGGGCTGATCAGCGCCACCCCCGACCGCTCCCGACTCTGGCAGGCGCAGACGCCGCAGGGGGCCAGTTATCGGCTTTTGGCCGAAGCCTTTGCCCTGGCCGAAGCGCAGGGCTATCTCGGCACCGACGATGCCTCACTGCTCGAGCTGAGCGGTCAGCCGGTAGCGCTGGTGACCGGTGATTACCGCAATATCAAAGTCACGACGCCGGAAGATCTGTTGATTGCAATGGCAATACTTGACAGTCGCAGCTAAATCCGCGAGTATCCGGCGGCAAACGGCGCGCAGCGGGTGCCGTCAGACTGGAGGTGTCAATATGATGCGCATCGGCCATGGTTACGATGTTCACCGGCTGGTTCCCGGCCGGGATCTGATCCTCGGCGGGGTAAAGATCGATTACCAACTGGGCCTGCTCGGACACTCGGACGCCGATGTGCTGCTGCACGCTATCTGTGACGCGATTCTCGGCGCCCTGGGGCTGGGCGACATCGGCAAGCACTTCCCCGATACGTCAGCTGAGTTTGCCGGCATCGATAGCCGTAAGCTGCTGCGCGAAGTGATCGGCAAGGCGTTGCAGCTGGGCTACCGGGTTAATAACCTGGACGCGACCATCATCTGCCAGAAACCGAAACTTGCACCGCATATCTCCGCGATGGTGGAAAATATCGCCACCGATTGCCAGGTTGGAGCGGGTGGGATCAATGTCAAAGCCACCACCACCGAAGGGCTCGGTTTTCCCGGACGCAGCGAGGGGATCGCGGCCCATGCGGTGGTCCTGCTGCAGCGAGACGAACAACTTTACGCGGTGAGTGACTCAATTTCTGCCCCAAAGGACAAGGCTTCATGAGTACACCGGAGACACCCAGCAGCTCGAATTTCATCCGCACCATCATCAGCGAAGACTTGCAAACGGGCAAACGCGACCAGGTGATCACCCGCTTTCCGCCCGAACCGAACGGCTACCTGCACATCGGCCACGCCAAGAGCATCTGCCTCAACTTCGGTCTGGCCGAAGAGTACGCTGGTCGCTGCCATCTGCGCTTCGATGATACCAACCCGACCAAAGAAGAGGATGAGTACGTCGAAGCGATCAAAGAGGATGTCACCTGGCTCGGCTTCGACTGGGGTCAGCACTTGTATTTCGCCTCCGATTATTTTCCGCAGCTCTATGCCTGGGCGGTGCAACTGATCAAGGCTGGCAAGGCCTACGTTGACAGCCAAAGCGCGGAAGAGATGCGCGCCAATCGCGGCACCCTGACCGAGGCGGGCAAAGACAGCCCCTACCGGAACCGCAGCGTGGAAGAGAACCTGGACCTGTTCGAGAAGATGAAAAACGGCGAATTTGCCGACGGCTCCCACATCCTGCGGGCGAAAATCGACATGACCTCGCCGAATATGAACCTGCGCGATCCGGCCATGTACCGTATTCTCCATGCCCATCACCACCGCACCGGTGATGCCTGGTGCATCTACCCGATGTACGATTTCGCCCACGGCCAGGAGGATTCGATCGAAGGGGTGACCCACTCGATCTGCACCCTCGAGTTCGAGGATCATCGCCCCTTGTACGACTGGTTCATCAAGGAGCTGGAGATCTTCGCCCCGCAGCAGATCGAGTTCGCCCGCCTGAACCTGAGTTATACGGTGATGAGCAAGCGCAAGCTGCTGCAGCTGGTCACTGAAAACCATGTCAGCGGCTGGGACGATCCGCGCATGCCGACCGTCTCCGGCATGCGCCGGCGCGGCTACCCGGCGGCGGCGATCCGCAGCTTCTGTGAACGGATCGGCGTCGGCCGCTCGGCGAGCTGGATCGACCTGTCGGTCCTCGAGGACTGTGTTCGCGAAGAACTGAATGGAACCGCCTTCCGCCGCCAGGCGGTGCTCAATCCGCTCAAGGTGACCATCACCAACTACGACCAGGTCGAAATGCTCGACGCGCCGAATCACCCCCAGCAGCCGGAGCTGGGCAGCCGGGTGCTGCCGATGAGCAACCAGCTGTGGATCGACCGGGACGACTTCATGGAGAATCCTCCCTCGCCGAAGAAATATTTCCGCCTCGGCCCGGAGCGCGAGGTGCGGCTGCGCAACTCCTACATCATCAAGTGTGACGAGTTCATCAAGGACGAGAACGGCGAGATCGTCGAGCTGAAGTGCTCCGCCGATCTCGACACCCTCGGCAAGAACCCGGAAGGGCGCAAGGTCAAGGGGATCATCCACTGGGTCTCGGCCCCGCACGCGGTCAAGCTGCCGGTGCGGATTTACGACCGCCTGTTTAACCAGGAGAACCCGGACAAGGCGCAAGACTACCTCTCGGCACTGAACCCGGAATCGCTGCAGGAAACCTTCGCGCTGGTCGAGCCGAGCCTGCTGGAAGGCAAGCCGGGCGAGACCTTCCAGTTCGAACGGGTCGGTTATTTTACCGTCGATGCAAAAGACTCAACCGAGGGGAAACCGGTTTTCAATCGGACCGTGACCCTGAGAGATACCTGGGCCAAGGTGAAATAAATTTGTCGGGGCGCCCCGACCGTCCATCACGGAGAAATTCAATGACCCTGCGCGTCTACAACACCATGAGCGGCAAAAAAGAAGCGTTCCAGCCGCTGGTTCCCGGCAAGGTCGGCATGTATGTCTGCGGCGTGACCGTCTACGACTACTGCCATATCGGCCACGCCCGCGCCAATATCGTCTTCGATATCATCTACCGTTATCTGCAGTTCGCGGGTTACGAGACCACCTACGTGCGCAACTACACCGACGTCGACGACAAGATCATCAACCGCGCCAATGAGCGGGGGATCGAAAGCCAGGAGCTGGCTGAGGAGTTCATCCGCGCCTTCGACGAAGACATGGCTGCCCTGGGACTGGCCAAGCCGAGCTTCGAGCCGCGCGCCACCGAATATATCGACAAGATCATCGAGATCTGCCAGGTGCTGATCGACAAGGGGAACGCCTACGCCTCCGGCGGCGATGTCTACTACCGGGTCGATAAGTTCGACAGCTACCTCAAGCTGAGTAAACGCAACATGGAGGAGATGCAGGCCGGGGCGCGGATCGCACCGGGCGAGCAGAAGGAGAACCCGATGGATTTCGCCCTCTGGAAGGGCGCCAAGCCGGGTGAGCCGAGCTGGGAGTCTCCCTGGGGGCCGGGGCGGCCGGGCTGGCACATCGAGTGCTCGGCGATGAGCTC
>CALZHR010000049.1 GCA_945787335.1 uncultured Desulfuromonadales bacterium | reverse complement strand
TGCAAGCGTTCGATGGCTTTGATGCCGAAACCGTCATCACCCATCAGCGGATTTCCGACCCCGATAATTCTGGTCTGGCCGCGACTCATCTGGCTATACCAGATCGATTTTCAGCAGATGGGTCGAGCAGCTCAGGCAGGGATCATAGGCACGAATCAGCATCTCCAGCCGCTGGCGCAACAGTTCCTCGGGCAGTTCCAGGAGTTCCGGCAGCAACAGTTGCAGGTCGGCTTCAATCGCGGCCAGGTTCTGGGCGGTTGGAATCACACAGTCGGCGGTCTCCAGCAGGCCCTGCGGGTCATATTTATAGCTGTGGAACAGGAGTCCACGGGGGGCTTCGGTGGCCGCTGTCCCGCAGCCTCCTGCGGCGGGCGAATCTTTGGAGAGGATCTTGTTCATCCCGCATAGCAGCAGCTCGTCAATCGCATGCAGCGCTTCTTCTGTATAGTGGATAACCTCGACCAGCCGGGCTTTCAGGTTCTCAAAGGGGTTGAGTCCGGCCGGATGCAAATTCAAGGCGCTGCAGACCTTGTTACCCATCGGTGAGAGCTGTTTGCTGCCGTTACGCAGACGGGCCTGGGGACCGACCATGTAGCTGCCCCGATCACTACGGGCCAGTTTGGCGGTCGAATGCGGGGCCAGGTATTCTTCGATCTTCTGTCGGTATTCGCTGGCGGAATAGCTGTCGCCGTTGCTGGCCAGCAGTCGGGAACCGTGCAGCGGATAGCTGTTGTCCGGGGCAACGCAGAGCGCTTCCCGCTGGCGGCTGAATTGCGGGTAGTCAAATTCGGCAAACAGCTCGACGGTTGCCTCCAGGTCGGGCAGCGCGGCGACCAATTCCTGACGCAGCGTCTTCAGGTCGCTCGCTTCCGGGCGGGCGGAAAAGCCACCGATGCAGGTCGTCACCGGGTGGATCGGTCGGCCACCGACCACTTCACAGATCCGGTTCGCGGTCCGCTTCAGCCGCAAGGCCCGCGCGACCAGCTCCTGGCGCTCTTCCAGCAGGTGGAACAGACTGGGCGCTCCCAGGTAGTCGGGCAGCGCCATAAAGTAGAGTTGCAGCAGGTGGCTCTGGGCGATTTCGCCATAGCTGAGCAGCCGGCGCAGCAACTGCGCCTGTGGTGGAACCTCGATCTCCAGTGCCGTTTCTGTTGCCATCAGCGAAACGAGACTGTGGGAAATGGAGCAGACCCCGCACACCCGGGCGACGATGGTGGCAACATCGCTATAGTGCCGACCCTGCAGCATCGCTTCGAAAAAGCGCGGTGTCTCCACGACCTGCAGTTGGCAGCTGGTGATCTTGCCCGCTTCCCGGTCGACAACCAGATGGGCATGCCCTTCGATACGGGTCAGGTAATCGAGTTCGATCTTCATGGCGACTTCTCGTTAACATTGAAGGTGCGATACTGGTCGAGAATTTGCTCAATGCTTAAACCGTGATCTTCAAGGATGCGGTGATAGGGCGAGGTGCGTGGATTATCGATCAGGCCGCGGCAGCCGCGGCAGTGGCCGCCGCCATCAATGCAGATGGCCCGGCAGCCGGCGCGGGTGATCGGACCCAAACAAACCTGCCCGTAATCGAAACTGCAGGGGTATTCGGCCAGTTTGCATTCGACGCAGACGGCAAATGAGGGCAGCTCAGGATGCTGTTTGAGCAGCAGGGCCTGGAGGATAGCCAGGAATTCCTGGCCATCGATGGGGCAGCCGGGAATCCGGTAGTCGACTTCGACTACCGCCGCGAGCGCCTGGGGTGTTTCGGTGTACAGGTGAGGCAGGTTTTCAGCGTAGACCTGTTGCCGGAGAACCTCAGGAGTGCGATCGCTGCCGAGGGCGTTAACGCCACCATTGTCGGCGCAGGAGCCGAGCGCGACCAGGATTTTGCTGCGCTGGCGGATGCTCTGCAAACGTTCCCGGTCGCCGGGCCGGCAGATGCTGCCTTCGACAAACGCGATATCGATTTCCGAACCGGACCCACTCATCAATTCGCGAAATTCGACGATTTCCACCAGTTGCAAAACCTGCAGTAGTTCTTGCTCCAGATTCATCACCGTCAGCTGGCAGCCTTCGCAGCCGGCGAAATCGAAAAAACCGATTTTAGCTTTCATCGCTCGATCGCCTCGGCCAGATGATTGATGCTGCTGTAGGGGAAGATCGGCCCGCATTCACAGACGCAGATGTTGTTGATGCGGCACTTGCCACATTTTCCCAGCCCACATTTCATGTGCCGCTCCAGGTTCAGGTAGACGTTTTCGGTGTCCAGCCCCATGCGGAACAGCAGCGGATTGACCTGGCGATACATTTCCGGTGGTCCGGAAATGGCCGCAACGGTACGCTGCGGATCGATGTCGAGATCTTTGAACAGGTAGCTGACATCGACCGAGGGGATTCCCCAGGAATTCTGTGGATCTTTCACCGCAATCCGGCAATCGAGCTGGCCTGAATGGTGCCAGTCGAGCAGGTCGTTCGGAAACATCAGCGCTTCCAGGTCGCGGGCGCCACAGAGCAGGGTGATGCGGCCGTATTTCTGCCGCTGGGCCAGGGTCGCCAGCAGCAGAGAGCGGATCGCCAGCAGGCCGCGGCCTCCGGCTACCAGCAACAGGTCTTTGCCCTGCATTTTGTCGAGCGGATAACCGCTGCCGAACGGTCCGCGAACGCCGATGCTGTCGCCTTTGCGGGTGCGATGCAGTGATTGGGTCAGGGTGCCGGCTTTGCGGACCACCAGCTCGATTTCGCGCCCTTCATCCGGCGCAGAGGCGATCGAGAAAGGCGCTTCACCAAGGCCAAATACCGAGAGCTGGACAAAGCTGCCCGGGGTAAAGTTGATCGTCTGCGGCAGCCGCAAGCGGAACAGGCGGTCCTGCTCCGAGAGTTGTTGAATGTCGCAGATCTGTGCCATCTGCGGCTGATACTCGCTGCCCGGGTTGTTGCTGACCGGTTGCGGCGAGGCGGCAGACAGGCGGTTAAGGACAGTGACCGGTTCGATCGCTGAAAGGCATTCGCGCCGGCAACGGCCACAGCCGACACAGGCGGTGCGCTGATGCTTTTCCCACAAATACTTGTATTTACGGTAGAAGCGATGCCGTTGCCGGTCGGCCTGGCTGGAGCGGAAATTTTTCCCGTCGG
>CALZHR010000048.1 GCA_945787335.1 uncultured Desulfuromonadales bacterium | reverse complement strand
GGAGACGGCTTCCCGGTTGGCCGGAGAGCGGTCATCGAACACACGGCGGATACGGAACATTCGGCAGCCTCAAACGCGGTGAAAGGTGCCTGATTCTAGCACGGAAAAACCTTGCGTAAAGGGGATTCGGACAAATCAGCGGCAAGCGTTTTTTTCTCCTGTTTCCCACCGCACTTTTTTTGTTGACAAGCCGGATTCAGGGGCGTATATGCTTGCGGAAACAGCATTCCGGTGCGGGATAAGCGCAACGACCACAGCTTAAAAAGCGACCCCTTTTTACAGCCACAGCCGCCAGGCACCCCGGACCGAAAGAATGCCGACCTCCCGCTTCGGGAGCTCATTTCGCACCACGGCTTTTAAGGGGTTATCAGATGCATATTGCACTCGTCTTCAATTTGCGCGAGGAGTCCGTCTCAGCCGACGAGCCTCCCGCGGAACCTCCCGGTCAACCCAGCGCCGACATTTACGCCGAGTGGGATGATATCCACACCATTCAGGCGGCCGCAGCGGCTCTGGCGACCCGCCATCAGGTCTCGCTGGTCAACGCCGATCTCGATGCTTTCGAAAAACTCCGCAACTTAAAACCCGACCTGGTCTTCAATATCGCCGAAGGTCTGCACGGCGCCAGCCGCGAAGCCCAGATGCCGGCGATCTATGAGATGCTGCAGCTGACCTACACCGGCAGCGATCCGGTCACCCTCGGCATCTGTCTCGACAAGCGCCGCACCAAGGAGACTTTGGCGCAGCACCGGGTGCCGTCCCCCCGCTTCTGGGTGGTCAATTCTCCCGCCGAATTGCCGAAACGGCTCAGTTACCCGCTGATGGTCAAGCCGCCGCTGGAAGGCTCCAGCAAGGGGGTTACCGACAAGGCGCTGGTGCGCAACCGCCAGGAGCTGGTGCGTCAGGTCGAGTGGGTGCTGTCCACCTATCAGCAGAGCGCGCTGGTCGAGGAATTCCTCCCCGGCCGCGAATTTACCGTCGCGCTGCTCGGCAACGGCGACAATCTGCAAGTGCTGCCGATCGTCGAGATCAACTTCGACAGCCTGCCGCAAGGGGTCAACCCGATCTATTCCTATGAAGCCAAATGGGTCTGGGATACCGAAGCGGACCCGCTGCAGATCTTCAGCTGCCCGGCCAGGCTGGAGCCGCTGTTGCAGCGTCAGATCGAGGAGGTCTGCCGCAAAGCCTTTGTCGCCCTTGGCTGCCGTGACTGGTGCCGCATCGACGTGCGTCTCAATGCCGCCGGACATCCGCAGGTCATCGAACTGAATCCCCTCCCCGGTATCCTGCCGCGGCCGGAGCAGAACAGCTGCTTCCCCAAGGCCGCCCGCGCCGCCGGATTGAACTACGACCAGCTGATCCTCAGCGTGGTGGACGCCGCCTGCGCCCGCCTGCAGCTCGGTCAGGGGAGCGAACATGAAAATCGCCGTCTGCTTTAACCAGGCTCCTGCTGTGCCGCTGCGTGGCGAGCAGCAGGACCGGATCTCCGAAGCCGGCGCTGAAACCGAAGCCCAGGCGGTTGCCACCGCTCTGGAACAGCTCGGATATTCGCCATCTCTGATCCCCCTCGGTGCCGAGATCAGTCGCTTTGTCAGCGCACTGCAGCAGCTTCAGCCGGAACTGGTCTTCAACCTCTGCGAAGGCTTCTGGGGAGAGAGCCGCCGCGAGATGCATGTTGCCGCGCTCTTCGAACTGCTCGGCCTGCCGCACACCGGATCCCCGGCCCTGACTCTCGGTCTGACCCAGGACAAGGCCCTGACCAAAGACCTGCTGACGCGGCACGGTCTGCCGACCCCTGCCTACCTGCAGATTCCGCCGGGCGAGTCCCTGCCCGAGGAGTTCCAGCTGCGCTGGCCGGTCATCGTCAAGCCCTGCTTTGAAGATGCCTCCCTCGGGATTACGGCCGAGAGTATCGTCAGCGATGAGATCGCCCTGTCCAGTCGCATCCGCTATATCCATGACCGCTATCGCCAGGCCGCCCTGGTCGAAGAATTCATCGCCGGACGCGAGTTTAATGCCGCCGTCATCGGCGACCGCTATCTCGAAGCGCTGCCGGTTTCGGAAATCTGTTTCCGGCCCGGACTTGACCGGCAGATCGTCAGCTATGCCGGCAAGTGGCAGGAAGACTCCTCCGAGTACGCTGCCACCGCGCCGGTCTGCCCGGCAGAGCTGTCCAAGCAGGAGCGGCAATCGGTTCAGCAGGTGGCCCTGCAGGCCTGTCGACTGCTTGGTTGCCGCGACTACGCGCGGGTTGATATGCGCCTGCGCGATGGCGTCCCCTATATCCTCGAAGTCAACGCCAATCCCGACATCTCGCCGGACGCCGGCCTGGCCCGCGCCGCCCGCGCCGCCGGCAGCGACTATCCGACTCTGATCGAACGGATTGTGACCATGACCAGAGCCCGCACGGAGAAGCAGAATGCGTGATTTGATCGCCGCTGATTTGCCGCCGCTGCAGGCGATTCTCGAAGCGAGCGGCGCCTTCACCAGCGCTGAAGTCGACTGCGCCCTGGAGCTGCTGGAGCTGGTCTTGGGCAAACCGGAGCAGCAGGACTACAGCGTCATCGTTGCCGAGGTGGCCGACGCGGTGGCCGGTTACGTTCTCTACGGGCCGGTGCCGCTGACCGAGGGGAATTACGACCTTTACTGGATTGCCACCGACCCGAAGCTGCATGGCCAGGGGGTCGGCCGCAAGCTGATGGAAGAGACGGAACAACGCCTGCGGGTCAAGGGAGCCCGCTTGCTCTGCCTGGAGACCTCTTCACAGGGCAACTACTCCCGAACCCGCAAATTTTACGAGCAGGCCGGCTACCTGGAAGAATCGCGGATCCGCGATTTCTACCGCCCCGGAGACGACCGCATCACCTACGTCAAGCGTTTTCGCCACTGATGCACAAGGAGCGAACCATGGAAACCTGGCAAAAACATCTGCAGGCAAGCATCACCAGCCCGGGTAAAATCACCCGCCGCTTCGGCGTCGACCCGCGCCCCCTCGAAGAGGTCGCCGAACGTTACCCGATGCGCGTTCCCCCTTATTATCTCGGGCTGATCAAGGAAGTCGGCGACCCGATCTGGAAACAGGCGGTCCCCGACGCGCTCGAATGTCAGGACAGCGTCTGTGTCGCCGACCCGCTCGAAGAGGAGAACCAGAGCCCGGTGCCGAACCTGGTGCATCGTTACCCCGACCGGGTGCTGTTTCTGGTTTCGTCGGAATGCGCCATGTATTGCCGCTTCTGCACCCGCAAGCGCAAGGTCGGCGGCGAGGAGATGCGCATCAGCGGCGAAACCATCGACGCCGGCATCGATTACATCAGCCAGCATCCGGAGATCCGCGACGTCATTGTCTCCGGCGGCGACCCGCTGCTGCTCTCGGACGAGAAGCTCGATTCGATCCTCGGCCGCCTGCGCGCGATCCCGCATGTGCAGATCATCCGCATCGGCTCGCGGGTGCCGGTGGTCCTGCCGATGCGCATCACCTCCACCCTGCTGCGCGTGCTGCGCAAGCACCACCCGCTGTTTCTGAACACCCACTTCAACCACCCGGACGAGATCACCGAGCAGGCGGCGAAAGCCTGCGCCCGCCTGGCCGACGCCGGCATCCCGCTCGGCAACCAGACCGTGCTGATGCGCGACATCAATGATGACCCGCAGGTGATGAAACTGCTGATGCAGAAGCTGCTGGCGATCCGCGTGCGCCCCTACTACATCTACCAGGCCGACCTGGTGCAGGGGACCGACCACTTCCGCACCAGTGTCGAGGAGGGGCTCGAAGTGATCCGCGGTCTGCGCGGCCACACCTCGGGGATGGCGGTGCCGGCGTTCGTCATCGACGCTCCCGGCGGCGGCGGCAAGATTCCGCTGCTGCCCGACTACCTGCAGTCCCTCGGCAGTGAGGTGATCCTGAAAAACTACCTGGGGGAGAGCTACAGCTATGTCAACGCGGCCTCGAAGGCGGAGAAGGAATTGATCAGGAAGGTGGTCAACGAAACCGTCTGACGAGCAGCCCCATCGAAAATTGGAAAAAAGCCCCCAAGTGTCCTTTTGGGGAAACGCTTGGGGGCTTGTTCAGGCCAAATTCCTTCTCTCGAAACTTACACGTTTTGAGATCACCCTGCCTGAATTTACTAATTCATATGGGAAGGGTGTATTAGTAGCCAGATAGCTGTATAATTCAATTATAGGTCATTTTAGATTCGCTAACCCCAGCAAGGAGGTTTGCCTATCGAAACTACGCCCGATCCAATGATGAGTACTACTCAGCAACCGGCGACCATTGAGCGCCGGAAGAGCCCGTGATCAGGGAAACTCGCAGAATATTTAGAAGGCCCGCGCAACAAGTGGCGGGCCTTTCACTTTAGGCTTTGCCAAAATTTAGGATTTTTGATTGGCTAAGAGGAGGAGATTTCAACAGTTAAGTTCAGATTTATAAAGAGCTGTCTTTCGCTGTTAAACCAATTATTTTCTCCGCAGGATTCCGAAGGCCGCGTAAATATAACAAACAAGGGCGACCCGCTGGCGGGCCGCCCTTGTTCCTTGTTAATTAGTAGACGTCACTGAAAAGCTTGATGTACTGCAGTCGCTCGAAATCTTTCGGCTGGTCGCTGCGTACCTGACTGAGCTGGCCGCGGAAATCGGCCAGCTTGCGGTAGCCGTGTTCGTCCATCCAGGCCTCCATCTGTTCCTGAATTTTGCCGATCTGCTCCAGGCCGTTCAGGTACAGGGTCGAGCAGATCTGCACCACTTTGGCCCCGGCCAGCAGCGCCTTGACGGCATCGCGGCCGTCGTGGATGCCGGTGTTGCCGGCCAGATCGCAGCCGACCTTGCCGGACAGCAGCGACAGCCAGCGCAGGGTGTAGTGGATCTCCTCTGAAGAGCTGTACGGGTTGCCGTGCACCAGCTCCAGCTTGTCGACGTCGATATCGAGCTTGTAGAAGCGGTTGAACAGCACCAGCGCATCGACCCCGCGCCAGGTGATCTCGCCCGTCTCGTTGTTGCGGCCGAACCAGCCGACGCTGTAGGCCGGGGCTTCGGCCCGGTCGTGGCTGATCCGGTCGGCGAAATTGGCAAACGAGGTGAAGTAGGGCCCGACCTTCATCGCCACCGGGATTTTAGCCTGCTTTTTCACCCGGTGCAGAATCTGGAGATACTGGTCGACGATATCCGGCCCCAGCTGTTTGGCACGGGTCGGCATCAGGCCGACATTCAGCTCGATGGCATCGGCGCCGGCGGCTTCGAGTTTGGCCGCGTAATCGGCCCAGCGGTCGCTGGAGACGCAATTGAGGCTGGCGATGATCGGTACGCTGACCGCCTGCTTGGCGTCCTTGACCAGCTGCAGATAATCCTGCGGCCCCAGCTCCATGCCGTAACCCTGCAGGTAGTCGTAGGCTTCACCATGCTCGGAGAGTTCGGCGTAGCTGCTGAGCTGCCTGGTTTCCGCGGCAATCTGCTCCTCGAACATCGATTTCAGGACGATCGCTCCGGCTCCGGCTGCGGCACAGTTACGCACCCCGTCGAGGCTGCCGGTCAGGCTGCTGCTGGCGACGACGATCGGATTGGTGAGTTGGATTCCCATATAGCTGGTGGACAGGTCGGCCATGTGCTCCTCCTTTGACGCGGCTGTATCTGAACGAATGACCTAAATTGTATCAGATAATAAGCACAAGCGTGGCGGCTCCGGGTCGGTCTGGCTGGTATACTTGGAAGTATGAAAAAGCTGCGCACCTTTCATCTCTGGGAGCTGCCGCAGGCGGCCATGCTCAAGGATTTTCTCACCAAGGAGGGGATCGCCTGCCAGCTGCGGAATGAGAAGCTCTCTTCGGCGGTCGGGGAGATCCCGTTCGTCGAGTGCTTCCCTGAGCTCTGGCTGATTGATGATGAATGCCTGCCCCGCGCCCGCATGCTGC
>CALZHR010000047.1 GCA_945787335.1 uncultured Desulfuromonadales bacterium | reverse complement strand
TCCGGCCACTGCTGCTCATCTCCCAGGCACAGCGTCAGGCCGCGCTCCGCGAGAACCTTTTTGAAGCGGTCGCGGATATGTGTCAAGAACGGCAAAAGCGCGACCATCTCCCGCTGCGGAATAAAGCCCTCAGCGTCCAATCGGACAATGGCAAGCATATTCTCGACAATGTCGGCGAGTCGCTGAGAGCCCTGCATGGCATAATCGAGCAGGCTCCGTTCATCCTCGTCGATCCGCCCGGGCAGACTTTCGGTGAGATACTCCAGCGCTCCGAGCAGAAAGGTCAGCGGGGTTGTCAGCTCATGGGAGGCCAGACCGATAAAATCCGTTTTCAGCCGGTCGATATCGCGCAGTTCGGCATTATCTTTTTCCTGCCTGTCCATCGCCTGCTGCAACTGTCGTTGTGATTCTTCGAGCGCCCGCGCCTTTTCTTCGAGCGCCAGGTGACTCGCCTGCAAATCGGCGTACAGCTGGGCCCTTTCATGTTGCCGGGCCTTGTCCGGGCTCAGGTCGCGAACCACAATCAGCACTCCCGAAACCTCTGCCCCGGCGATGATTGTCGACAACTGCAGAGACAGGTCGAGCAGCTGGCCGTCCGGCCTGGCAAACGGCAGCTCGAGAACCTGCTCCACCCCCTGCAGGGCGCGCCGGTATGCCTGCTCGACCGGCAGCTGATCCGGAAACAGATCCTGCAACGAAGCGCCGAGCAGCTCCTCGACAGAGCGGTCGAACAGCTGGCCACAGGCACGGTTGACACGGCGGATCTTCCCATCCCGGCCGATCGAAAGCAGCGCATCGGTCAGCGCCTCAAACAGGCTATGATAGCGCGACTCAGAGAGTTCCAGAGCGTCGACCCGCTGCTGTTCCCGCAGGCACTCATCACGCCCGGAAAGACAGTAGACACCCTCGATTTGCGGTCTTTCACTCGCGGCCAACAGATAACTCCCACCATGGAAAAGCCGAACCTGCCGTTAACACCGGTCAGGGACAGGCAACAGATGCCAGATGCCGACTAGAGAGAATCGAGCAGACCCGGGCTGATACCGGACACAACCCGGTCAAACAACTTATCGTACATTTCCGGCAGCGGCTGCTGCTCGCCAGCGGACTCTTCGAGAACCTTTTCAATCCCCGCCAGGCTGATGTCTTTCACCCGCACCAGGTCGGTCC
>CALZHR010000046.1 GCA_945787335.1 uncultured Desulfuromonadales bacterium | reverse complement strand
TTCTGCTTGCGGCGGAACAGGTCGGTTTTTAAGCTGGAGACCCGGTCGAGGAACAGGTAGCCGTTGAGATGGTCCAGCTCGTGCTGAATGGCGATCGCTTCGAAGCCTTCGGAGCGGATGACCTGAAACTCGCCATCCCGGTTGAGAAACTGCACCAGGATCCGCTCGGCGCGGGTGACGTTGCCGGTGTAGTCGGGCACCGACATGCAACCTTCGCGAACCAGCTGTTCGCCCTCCCGTTCGATAATCTCCGGGTTGACCATCTGCAGCAGGCCGTGATTCTTCTGCTTCTGGCCGAGCTTGCTGCCGGAGACATCGACCACCAGAGCCCGGCGGGTGTCACCGATCTGCGGCGCGGCGATACCGACCGAATGCCCGGCGTCGACCATGGTGTCGACCAGATCCTGCAGCAGCTGCCGCACCGAATCATCGAACTTGCCGATCGGCGCGCAAACTTCTTTCAAGCGGGAATCTGGGTAGAGCAGGATCTCTTTGACTGCCATCTACAGCTCCACCGCCAGCAGCGAGCGCACCGAGATGTCGACCTGCAGCTGCTGCTTCAGTTCGGTCATCCAGCCCTCTACTTCTTCGACCTCGATTCCTTCCGGCAGCAGCGCCTCGATCATCATCACATAGACCGGCCGGCTCTCGTCGCCGATCAGCTTGGTGTTCAGGTCGGTGATGTTGATCTGCCGGTCCCCCAACTCCTTGGCGACGCGATAGACGATCCCCGGCTGGTCAGCGCCGTAGACCGAGATCATGCACAGCTCCCCGTCCATTTCGGGGCGCCTCTCCCCGCCCGGCCTGAGGGTGCGGATGAAGACCGACAGGTTGCTCTCTTCCAGGGGCGCGAAGGCTTCGCCGAAATCCTCTGCAGCGTTGATCTGCGGGCTGGAAACGATCAGGATCATCGAGAACTGGCCGCCGAGGATCGAGCAGCTTGAATCGGCGATGTTGCAACCAAGCCGGTAGAGAATTTCAGTCACCTGGGAAACGATTCCGGGGCGATCGCGGCCGATAATGGTCAACGCGAAGTGTTGCATGGCGGGCTCCTTGGCTAGCGCTATAATTGCGAGCTGCAGCGGTTGTGGACTGTCATTCTCAAAGGTTCCTTCCGGCTTGTCAAGCGCCCGGAGCTCTCGGCGCAACTTTTTGCCGGGGGTTTGCACTGGCGGCAGACTGTGTTTGAATGTAAGAGACTCTCAGCGTCAGGGAGGAACCATGAAAAGGGCTGTTCTGTGCGTTCTTGGCGTACTGCTGATACCGTTGACCGCGGCTGCATTAGAGATCAAATCGGTCTACCCGGAAACGGTTTTCCCCGGCACGCCGGTGACGGTGATCGGCGGTCCTTTCGGCCCGGAGGTGCTGGTCGATCTGGCCGGGCAGCAGCTGCGCCCGCAATCGGTCGGCAGCCGCCAGCTGATCTTCATCGTCCCGCAGCTGCCGGTCGGCGAGCATGCCCTGTTCCTGCGGGATGGGCAAGAGAGCTCAGCCGGCACTTTCAGTCTGCGGATCGAACTCCCTCCGCCGGTCATAAGTACGATTTCACCGGCCAACCTGGATGAATGTTCCACCGATGAACAGCGCCAGATCAGCCTCTATGGCGAGCATATCCAGCCCGGCGCCCAGCTGCTGCTTGATGGTGCGGTCGTGCCCTTCACCAGCCAGGATCAGCTCTCCTTCAGCTTTACCCCGCCGCCGCTGCGGGCCGGCAGCTATGGGCTACAGCTGATCAATCCGGACGGTAAGCGTTCGCTGCCGCACACCCTCTGGTTCAACAATCTGCCGGAGATCGAGTCGGTGACCCAGGGGGATAATTTCGTCAACTCTTATCAGGTCGTGGTCCGCGGCAAGAACTTCTTTCACAACTCGGTGCTGCTGGTCAGCGAATATCCCGCCGGGTTTGCCGACCTGCCACCCCGCCAGCGTTTCATCCCGGCCCAGGGGGGTGCTGCGTTTCGCGGCGACCGAGCCCGCTTGCCGCAGTCGGAGAGCGTCAGCTACCGCGACTGTCAGACTTTGATCTACAATCGCTATCCGCCTTCCGGACAGAGTATGCGGCTGGTGATTCGGGTCGGTAACCCGGACGGCAAGCAGACAAGTCCCTACGAAGTGTTCCTGCCTTAGTCGGTGATTTCGCCTGGCTGGATTTTTTTATCTGCGGACTTTCATGGGGAAAGTTACAGGATCTATCCGGTCAGCGCCGGCTATTTCTTAAATTTGTCGACAGCTTCGTTGACCGCAGTTTTCAGGGAATCCCAGGCCGATTCGACGCCATCCTTGATCGATTCCCAGGCGTCTTCACTCGACTCGGCAAGTGCCGTCAGCTTCCCCCGGTTTTCTTCTATCTTCTGTTCCAGGGAATGGATCTTTTGGTTTATTTCCAGTTGAATGTCGGCGCTGGACCCGGACGCCCTGGCCTTCAGCTTGTCCAGTTCCGCTTTCCATTCATCCAGCTGAGCCTGTTTTTTCTGTCGGAAAAGTTCTTTGTCACTCATACAATCTTCCTTCTCTGGCTGTCTTAACCAGCCCTTTTCACCCAACGAGGTGGGTGACGAGTGAAATCTCTCAATCGGCGGCCCTTGGACCCAGTATATCGCAGAATCGCGAATAAATTGGAGTGCTGCAGGCGGAGGGCCACGAAGAGTGGCAGGGACGTCAATCTCCGGAACGGACTGACGTCCATGCGTCGGTTCTGGGCAAAGTTTTTCCCTTGCAGGGGCGGTCGTGACGATCTGCTGAACTTACCGTCAATCAGGTGAGATGGAATTTCGCAACCTTTGGACCTGATTGCAGAAACTGTCCCGGAAATTTTTGTCGGTTCTCCAGGACAGTTTCTGCATAGGTGACAAACAGGATAGTTTATTTAAAAACGTCAAAGATACTTTTTCGCGCTTTTTTAACGAAGCTTAGATCCTCAAACAATGCATCAAGCTCTCCAGCGTCAAGATGAAGAGCCCCACATTTTTCATTAACACAAAGATCAATAGAAACTTTTCCTTTCTGAATCTCTACCAGGGATTTGGTCCCGCAGCGAAAACAGTGGTATTTATGCTCATCTCGATATTTCTGACTGTTTTCTTGGGCCGCTTTTTCCCGCAGATCCTTGATTTGTTGCTGCGCCTGTTGGGCAAAATAGCTGTCTTCTTTGTTCACTTTTAACTTGAGGTCGTCTGACATGGCAGAATTTCCCTTTCCTGATAAGTCAAGCATGATACTTAAGAGCTTTATTGTCGCTTTTTCTATTCAAATCAACGACATGGCGAAGTTAGCTGCTCAAACAACTGTCTTGCCTCATTGTGTTGTTTAAAGGTTCATTAGTGCTACAATTCTAGCCGCAAGACTGGGAAAGACAAGAGCGGCTCAATGAGATTAGCTGATGTGAGCTCGACCGCTCAGGCCGCCGGAATGTTCTGCCGCCGACCGATCTATTTGCCGCCATCAGGGCAGCCTTGTGCCCTCCCTTAGACTCCAGCTCCTGCACTGAGAGCATCAGCTAGGTGGCATGAACAGCCGAATGCCCCTTAATGATTAAACAATGGAGCCCCAATGTGATTGATCTGCCGCTGCCGCCGAACCCACATTCTACCGCAGTGCTTTGCCTTGCCGTTCTGGCGCTGCTGCTCTTTACGCGCGAAAAACTGGCTCTGGAATCAGCGAGCTTTATTATCCTGATCTCTCTGGCCATCGGCTTCGAACTGTTTCCGTTTCACGTCGACGGAAAAGTGCTGCACGCAGCCGAATTTTTTCACGGGTTCGGCCATGAAGCGCTGGTGGCGGTCTGTGCCCTGATGATCGCCGGCCAGGGGGTTGTGCGTACCGGGGCCCTGGAACCGGTCGGCCGCACCCTGGCCCGTTTATGGAAAATCAGTCCGAAAGTCTCTTTGCTGTTCACTCTGCTGATCGGTGCATTCATCAGTGCTTTTATCAATAATGTCCCGGTGGTTGTGCTGCTGCTGCCGATCTTGATCAGCGTCTCGATCCGCACCGTGATGAATGCCTCCGCTGTTCTCATGCCGATGGGGTTTGCCACCCTGCTGGGCGGCACCTGCACGACCATCGGCACCTCGACGAACCTGTTGGTCGTGTCGGTCGCGGCAGATATGGGCGTCCGAAAGCTGGAGATGTTCGATTTTCTCGTGCCGGCGGCAATCGCCGGCAGCATCGGCATTGTCTACCTCTGGCTGCTGGCCCCGCGCATTTTGCCGGACCGGAAACTGGCGCTGGCCGATTCCTCGCCACGGATTTTTTCCGCGCACCTGGCGATCCTGGAAAACAGTTCGATCGTCGGGAAACCGCTGGCCGAGGCGCTCAAAAAGGTCGATGGGGCAATTAAGGTCAGAAGCATCAGGCGCGGCCCTGACAGCTTCACCATGCCGCTGCCAAGTGTGGTCCTGAAAGCTGGCGACCAACTGATTATCCGGGATACCCCGGAACGGCTGAAGGAATTTGAAACGGTTCTGGAAGGCACCCTTTATGCGGATGACAACCTGGAGAAACCGGTCGATGACGACCATCCGCTTAAGGCTGATGATCAGCAGGTCGCTGAAATAGCGGTGATTCAAGGCTCGCACCTGCAGGGGAGAACTTTCAGCAATATCCGCTTTGCGGAGCGCTACGGCATCATCATGCTGGCGATTCATCGGGCCGGTA
Organism: uncultured Desulfuromonadales bacterium; assembly: GCA_945787335.1. Taxonomy (GTDB): domain Bacteria; phylum Desulfobacterota; class Desulfuromonadia; order Desulfuromonadales; family Geopsychrobacteraceae; genus Malonomonas. The sequence goes on along the minus strand of CALZHR010000046.1, from coordinate 14,264 downwards.
AGCCACTGCAGAAGGAGTTGGGCACAATCGGTGAAACCCGCCTTCAGGCTGGGGATATCCTGCTGGTCCAGGGGCCTCGCGAGCAGATTGCTGACCTGAAAAAAGAAAAGGATATTCTGGTTCTCGATGCCACCATGGATCTGCCGTACACGCAAAAAGCGCCCCTGGCGCTGGGCATCATGCTGGCGATTATCCTCGCTGCCGCCAGCGGCTTTCTGCCGATCGCGATCAGCGCCTCCTGTGGCGCCCTGCTCATGATCATGACCGGCTGCCTGGGCTGGCGCGATGCCACCAATGCGTTGAGCACGCAGGTCGTTCTGATTGTCGTCGCCAGCCTGGCTCTCGGTGCGGCGCTGCTGAAAACCGGCGGCGCGGATTATCTGGCGGAACTGTTTCTGAGCCTTGCGGGGCAGGCGTCGCCGGCCTTCATGATCAGCGGACTGATGCTGCTGATGGCGATCCTGACCAACCTGGTCTCGAACAATGCCACAGCGGTTATGGGCACGCCGATCGCGGTCGCGATTGCGACCCAGATGGGGCAGCCTGCGGAGCCTTTCGTGCTGGCGGTGCTGTTCGGCGCCAACCTGAGTTTCGCCACGCCGATGGCTTATAAAACCAATCTCCTGGTGATGAACGCCGGAGAATACACCTTTAACGATTTTCTCCGGGTCGGCATCCCGCTGGTCCTGCTGCTCTGGGGAACCCTGTCCTGGCTGCTGCCGGAACTCTATGGGCTTTGACTTTCATCGTCATCAGGAAACAGCGACTTTTTCTGCTGATTTCTCCCGATTTAAGCCAGGAGAACAAGCAAGCTCCGCTTTAGGGAGCGGAACCGATCCGCCTGCCGAGGATATCCGCTGCCGTAATAGATAACAAACAGTGAGAGGATCAACTGCCGCGACTGTAATACCCTGATCTACAATCGTTAGGACAATCGATCCGCATCATCCTGCGGGTCGGCAACCCCAACGGAAAGCAGATTGCGCCCTTCGAAGTGTTCCCGACTTAGTTCAAATAGCAATAAACCGTCGGGTTGGCTTCCCGCTCGATCGGATTGGTGCGAACCGCCAGGAAATAAAGAAAGGATAGTCCTGCTACAGATGCTTAAGGGCCGGATTGTTGGACATGGGTTCAGAACAGATTGTCGAGGATCAGGGCCGAGAGCAGCAGCGCCATCGACAGGTTGACCAGGTGAAAGAGGCGTAGCGGCACCTGTTTGGTCTGGCGGACTTCCTGTCCGACAGCCACCACCAGCAGCGCGCTCAGCCCGCCGAGGAAAAAGATCTGCAACGGCGCGCTGGCGATCAGACCGAACAGTGGAAAGAGCAGGTAACAGAGCAGCAGGGCCGCCAGCCAGCAGTGATTGATCTGCAGCAGCCGGGTGGTGCTGATCCGCTCGAACAGGTCTGGCAGGCCGCTGCGCCGCAGATCCTGCCGGTAATGGCAGAGCAGCAGCCAGGTGTGTGGGATTTGCCAGAGGAACAGGGTGCCGAAGAGGATCAGGATCTCCGGGGCGAACAGCGCCTGGCCGGCCGCGCTCCAACCGATCAGCGGCGGCAGCGCACCGCAGAGTGCGCCGGGCAGGGCGGCGAAGGGGGTGCGGCGCTTCAGCGGGGTGTAGATACCGTTGTACCAGATCACCGCCAGCGCCCCGAGCAGTAGCGGCTTGACGCCGGTTGCCGCAAGCAGCAGGAAGCCGCCGGCGAGCAGCCCGCCGCTGAGCAGGAGTGCCATTTTGGCGGAAAGGGTGCCGGCCGGCAGCGGCCGCCGCCGGGTGCGATGCATGCGCGCATCCAGGTCCTGTTCCTGCCACTGGTTGAGAGCCGAACTGCCGGCCGCTAGCAGCCAGATGCCGGTGGCGACCAGCAGGCTGGCGGGCTGCCAGCGGTTGCCGGCGAACAGATGCCCGGCCAGGGCCGACAGGGAGACCATGGCGGAAAGTTCGGCGCGGGTCAGTTGGCGGAGGGTAGAGAGCATGTGGGCAAGGGCGTGCCAGCGGCATGCCCCTGGCGAAATCATTGATGCTGATGTCGGGGCGCCCCGCTGGGGCGCCCGCATTGGCGAACTTCTCACTGTTTCAGCAGGTGCTCGACGATCGCGTCAAGCTCCTCGGTGGAGAGATAATCAGCCGCCGGCATGATCGGCGGATAGCCTTTCACCAGATCGACTTTCGGTTGTTTGAGGGCGCGCAGCAGGTAGTCGCGGTCGACCTTGATCCGCTCTTCTTTGCCGTCGCGCTCGATCACGACTTCGCGGCTGCCGAGCCCTTTGAAGGTCGGTCCGACCATCTCGCTGCCATCCTGCGAGTGGCAGCCGAGGCAGCCGTTCTCCTGCAGCAGCACGCTGGCGTCCGGCTTGGGCGCGGCCGGCACGGTTGCTTTGCCGAGCAGGTAGTCAATGACCGCCTGCAGGTCTTCTTCACTCAAGGTGTCGGAGTCGTAGGCGGGCATGATCGGGTCATAGCCCGAGACGATTTCCGCCTCTGGCTCGCGGATGGCGCGGCGCAGATAATCCTCGTCAATGCTGAGTTCTTTGCTCTGGCCAGCCACCAGCAGCTTGCGTTGCTGGCCGCTGAGTTGGTAGAGACTCGGACCGATCCCGTCGCTGCCGTCGAGGCTGTGACAGCCGGTGCAACCCTGCTCCTGCAGCACGATCAGCCCGCGCGGTTCGGCGCTCGGCGGTTGCGGCTGGGCCCAGGTGGCGTACTCCTCGGGTGGCAGCGCCTCGACGCTGGTGATCATCGCCGAGTGGCCGGTGCCGCAGTATTCGGCGCAGAAGATGTCATAGCTGCCCGGCTCGGTGGCCTGAAACCAGACGTAGGTCTCCATGCCGGGAACGGTGTCGCGCTTGATGCGGAAGGCGGGGATGAAGAAGTTGTGCAGCACGTCGACCGAGGTCATGGTCACCTTGACCGGCTGACCGACCGGCACGAACAGCTTGCTGGTCTTGCGGCCGTCCGGGTACTCGAACTGCCAAGACCACATGCGCGCGGTCGCCTTGACCTCCATCGCCCCTTCGGGAACGTTACGCAGGCCGAGGTAGTTGGTCCAGCCGTACCAGAACATGGTCAGCACGATCAGGGTCGGCAAAACCGTCCAGAGGGTTTCCAGCCAGAAGCTGCCGTGCACCTCGGAGGTCGGCTCGGGGTACTTGGAGCGCCGGTACTTGATCACGAGGTAGATGGTCGCGACGGTGATCCCGAGCAGCAGCAGCAGCGAGAAACCAAAGATATAAATCAGGACGTTATCGACCGCCTGGGCCGTCGGGTTGATGTTTGGATTCAACGCTCTCTCCTATCGGTAAAGCACGTCGGTGAAGGTCATGCCGATGAAGATCGCCAGGATCACCAGCATTACCAGCAGGCCGATCTTGAACAGCCGGCCTTCCTGCTTGAGGTGCATGAAGAAAAACAGCACCAGGCTCGACTTGAGCGAGGCGACCCCCAGGGCCACCCAGATGTTCAACGCCCCCAGGTGGATGCGCGAGACGGCGATAGTGACCCCGGTCAGCACCAGCAGGGCGACCCAGATCTGGATAAAGGTCCGGTAGGGAACCGGTTCGTGTTTATGCTCCGACATGGTTCACCTCACAGAATCAGGTAGTAAAGGGGGAACAGGAAAATCCACACCAAATCGACCAGGTGCCAGTAGAGGGCGCTGTTCTCCAGCAGGGTGAAGCGGTCACTGGTGACCTTCCCCTTGGCGGTCATGATCGCTACAATCGAGATCAGGGTGGCGCCGATCAGCACGTGCAGCCCGTGCAGGCCGGCGGTGAAATAGTAGAGGTTGAAGAAGGAGGCGACGCCGGCCCCCATCTCTGCCAGCTCGGGCGAGCCGGGGTAGATGCCGTGACTGATCTCCGCCGACCACTCGAAATACTTGTTGATCAGAAAGACGATCGCCAGCGCAACCGTCACCCAGCAGAGATTCAGGCACTGCCTGATGCGGTTCATCTGGATGGCGCTGAGCGCCAGAGCAATGGTCAGCGAGCTGGTCAGCAGGACCACCGTGTTGATGCTGCCGAAGTAGATGTTCAGCTTGTGGCTGGCCTCGCTGTACTGCGCGGGGAACTTGCTCAGCGCCACCGCGTAAAGGATGAACAGGCCGCTGAACAGGATCACCTCGGTGTAGAGGAACAGCCACATGCCGAAGCGGGCGCCGGTGTCGTCTCGGTGTTCAATACTCATCGGCGACCACTCCTTTGAATTCGTAGGGCCCCCGGGTGACCACCGGATCCTCTTCACCGAAGTTCTCCAGCGGCGGTGGCGAAGGCACCTCCCATTCCAGGGTCGCCGCGCCCCAGGGGTTCTTGCCGACCGGGTCACCGGCGCGGCAGCCGAGCCAGAGGTTGACGAACATCATCAGCAGGCCGGCAGCGAGGATCCAGGAGCCGAAGGTCGCCACCTGGTTGAGGGTGGTGAACTCGGGCACGTAATCGTAATAGCGACGCGGCATCCCCTGAATGCCGACCGCCTGCATCGCCATGTAGGTGATGTTGAAGCCGACGAAGACGATCGCCCAGGCGATCACCGCCGGTTTGTGCTGATACATGCGCCCGGTGAACTTCGGCAGCCAGTAGTGCAGGGCGGCAAAGAAGGCGAAGCCGAGGCCGCCGAACATGGTGTAGTGGAAGTGACCGACGACGAAGGTGGTGTCGTGCAGGTGGATATCGGCCGCCGCGGCCCCCAGCGCCAGGCCGCCGAGGCCGCCGATGGCGAAGTTGAAGATGAAGGAGAGGGCATAGAGCATCGGTGGCGCCAGCTGGATCGAGCCCTTGTAGAGGGTCGACACCCAGTTGAAGATCTTGATCGCGCTGGGGATGGCGACGATGAAGGTCAGAAAAGAAAAGACCAGGATGGCGAAGTCGCTCATGCCGCTGGTGTACATGTGGTGCGCCCAGACCAGCGAGCCGGCGAAGGCGATCGCCAAAGAAGACAGCGCCATCGCCCAGTAGCCGAACAGCGGCTTGCGGGCGAAGGTCGGGATCACCTCGGAGATCACCCCCATGCCGGGCAGAATCATGATGTAGACCGCCGGGTGTGAATAGATCCAGAATAAATGCTGGAAGAGGATCGGATCGCCGCCGCGCGCCGCGTCGAACAGCCCGGCGCCGAAGGTGCGCTCAAGAATCACCAGCACCAGGGTGATGCCGATCATCGGCGTCGCCAGCACCTGAATCCAGGCGGTGGCGTAGAGGGTCCAGACGAACAGCGGCAGCCGCCCCCAGGTCATCCCCTCGGCGCGCAGCCGGTGAATGGTGGTGACGAAGTTGATGCCGGTGAGGATCGATGAGAAGCCGAGCATAAACGCCGCCAGTCCCGCCAGGTTGACGTTGGTGGTGGTCTGGGTGCTGAACGGCACGTAGAAGGTCCAGCCGGTGTCGGGCGCCCCGCCACCGGAGAAGATGGCGAACACGGCGAGGATCGCCCCGCTGACGTAGCAGTACCAGGAGAGCAGGTTGATCTTCGGGAAGCTGACATCTCGGGCGCCGATCTGGATCGGCAGCACCAGGTTGCCGAAGGCCGCTGGCACGCTCGGGATGATGAAGAGGAAGATCATGATGATCCCGTGCACCGTGAAGGTGGCGTTGTAGGTCTGGGCGTCCATGATGGTCCGCCCCGGCGCGATCAGCTCGAGGCGCAGCGCCAGCCCCAGGCAGGCGCCGACGATGAACATCGTGACGATGCAGGCCAGGTACATGATGCCGATCCGCTTGTGGTCGGTCGACAGCAGCCAGCCGAGAATCCCCGGCCTGGGGCTCTCTTGCCAGAACCCGGTGTATGTGGTGGACTCACTCATGATTTCTTCTTTCTACCACTGAGGATGAGATAGGTGAGGAAACTGCCGAGGGTCAGCAGGATGACGGTGCCGCTGACCCGCAGCAGGTTGAAGACATATTTACGCCCTTGCGGGTCATAGCTGAAACAGAACTCCAGCGCCTTGCGGATCGGCAGCCCGATGCGGTTCTCGCTCGCTTCCAACAGCGCCATCGACAGGTCGAGCGGCACGAAGCGCTGGCCGGTCAGGTAGCGGACGATCTTTCCTTCTTCACTGACGACAAAGGCGACGATCGGGTGGAGAAAATCGACCCCTTCCTTTTTATAATAGTAGCCGGCGGCGTCGGTCAGCCGGCGGATCGTCTCCTGGTTGCCGGTCAGAAAATGCCAGGCCCCGGCCGGGAAGGGGGCCTGGATGGCGGTCAGGAAGGTCTTCTTGCTGTGCGCCGCCTGGGCGGTGGTTTCGCCCGGATCGATGCTGAAGGTGACAATGTTGAAATCTTCCCCGGCGGCCAGTTTAACCTCCGGCAGCACCTTGGCAAGTCCGCCGAGCAGAAAATTGCAGACGTTACGGCATTCATAATAGACCGGCACGATCAGGGTTGGCCGGTCGATCAGCTGCGCCAACTGCACCGTCTGGCCGGTCGAATCGGTAAACTCAAGCTCGAGCGGGATCGGCTGACCGAGCTGCTCGATCAGCTCGACCTTGGCGTCGGCCTCAGCCATGGCCTGCATTTTATCATGGTCGTGGCTTTTGTCGGCCATCTGCTTATGGTCGTCATGCGCCATATTGGCGACGGCCGGCAGCGTCAACAGCAGCAGCAGGGGGATGAGCAAACACAGGCGGCGCAAGAGATCCTCCTCGAGGAAAGAGCATAAAGACTGAAATCGCAGGGCATTGAAATCAAATGTACGGAATTGTCGCTAAGTTTACCGAAACGATCATGATTTGTAAATCGCGCAGGGTTTTATTGCGAAAAGGGTGTTGTTATGATTAACCCTGCAGGCTATAAAGATGGGCGAATTTATAAAGGAGCAACTCACATGCTGGAAGAACTCCAGGAGCGGATCACCGAGCTGGAAATCCGCTTCAGTCACCAGGCGCAGCAGCTCGATGAGCTGAACGAAGTGGTCACCGACTGCAACCGGCGGATCGACCGGCTCAGTCAAGAGAACCGGCAGCTGCGCGAGATGGTCAAGAACCTGGCCCCCGAAATGGAGGAGTCGCCGGATGAATGACCGACACCTCAGTCCGACCTTGCGGCGCATTCTGCTCGAGGCCCTGATCCTCTGCGCCTTCGCCATGGCGGTGGGGTTGAGCTTGAACTACCGGATGGTGCTGAACGCCTTTACCGGCAAGACCGTCACCGGGCCGAAAATTTTCAACGCGCCGCCGGCCGAACAATCCCCCACGGCTCCGGTTGTGGAGCAGGCCTTTCCCGACCCGGTCGAGCTGGAGGAGTTGGACGGTTTGTTGACCGAGGGCGCACTGCTGGTCGATGCGCGCAACGCCATCGACTATGCCAAGAGCCACCTGCAGGGCGCCGTCTCCCTGCCGCTCGGCGAGGTCGACGCCCGGCTGGCCGCGTTCATAGCGCAGGTGCCAAAGGAGCGGCCGCTGATCCTCTACTGCAACGGCTTCGGCTGCCCTGACTCCTTCGATCTCGGCGTGCGGCTGCTACAGGAAGGGTTTCAGGAGGTGCTGGTCTTCGAAGGGGGCTACCCGCAGTGGCGGGATGCCGGCTTGCCGCTGGAGGGGGAAAAATGAGTCGGCTGGCGTCGATTATCTACCATCTGAGCCGGTTGATCCTGGCCGGGGTGTTCATCTATGCCGGGGTGATCAAGGGGACCGACCCGGTCGCCTTTGCCGGCCAGGTGGCCAACTACCAGCTCCTCCCCTACGCCTGGAACTACCTGGTGGCGGCGATTCTGCCGTATATCGAGCTGCTCTGCGGCATGCTGCTGCTGCTCAACAAGCGCGTACGGCCGGCGGTGCTGGTGCTGTTCGTGCTCAACCTGGTGTTCATGCTGGCCTTGAGCTCATTGATCGTGCGCGGCATCGACATTGACTGCGGCTGCTTCAACCCGGACGCCGAGAGCAAGACCAGCCCGCTGATGGCGCTGTGGCGCGACGCCGGACTGATGCTGCTGCTGATCTCGGTCTGGATGCTGCGCTACCGCCAGCATCCCCCCGGGACGAACGATGGCGACTGAAGCCTGGCAGCAGGCGCTCAAAGAGAGCCTGATCGACCCGGAGCAGCTGCTCGGCTGGTACGATTTTGATCCGCAGCCGCTCAAAGCGGTGGCCGCGCGCTATCCGATGCGGATCACACCTTATTACCTGGGCCTGATTCAGGCGGTCGATGATCCGATCTGGCGGCAATGCGTGCCCGATCTGCGCGAGCTCAGCGATGACGGCCTTGCCGACCCGCTCGGCGAGGAGAATCTGTCGCCGGTACCGGCGGTGATTCACCGCTACCCCGACCGGGTGATCTTCCTCGCCTCGGGCAGCTGCGCCAGCTACTGCCGTTTCTGCACCCGCAAGCGCAAGGTCGGCTGCAAGAGCATGAGCATCAGCTTTCGCGAACTGCGCGAGGGGATCGACTATATCGCCGCGACGCCGCAGATCAAGGATGTGATTCTCTCCGGCGGCGACCCGCTGCTGCTGCCGGACAGCGTGCTCGGCGACCTGCTGGCGCGTATCCACGCCATCCCCCATGTCGAGATCATCCGCATCGGCAGCCGGGTGCCGGTGACCCTGCCGGAACGGATCACCGAAAAGCTCTGCGCGCTGCTCGAGCGCTTCGCGCCGCTCTACCTCAACACCCACTTCAACCACCCGCGCGAACTCACCCCGCAGGCCGCCGAGGCCTGCGCCAGGCTGATAGGTTCCGGCGTTCCCCTCGGCAACCAGACGGTGTTGCTCAAAGGGGTCAACGACGAGCCGCAAACAATGATCGCGCTGCTGCGCGGCCTGCTGCGGATGCGCGTCAGACCCTACTACCTGCACCAGATGGACCTGGCCTGCGGCACCGCCCACTTTCGCACCCCGGTCGCCACCGGGCTGGAGATCGTCCGCGCCCTGCGCGGCCCGGTGTCGGGCCTTGCCTCCCCCCACTACGTCATCGATCTGCCCGGTGGCAAGGGGAAGGTGCCGCTGCAGCCGGAATATGTCAAGCGCCGTGGCGAGGTGCTGGAGATCCGTACCTCGGATGGTGAGCTGGTTCTATATCCTGATTGCCGCGGATAATTTCTAAGAATTGATTTAGGTCATGTTTGCCATCGCCCGAAACCGTTAGGCTCTGCGGGCGAGGTACGTATATGAATGTAAAAAATGATTGGACCAAAGCGACCCGCTGGCGCTTGCTCATCCAGTGGGCTTTTCTCGGCTGGTGCGTCTTTCTCGGCGTGCAGTTCGCGCTGTTCGTCGGTTACTACCAACGCGGCGGGCAGGGCGCTTACTACCCGCGGCCGCCGGGGGTGGAGGGCTTTCTGCCGATCGGCGCGCTGGTCAGCCTCAAGGCCTGGGTCACCAGCGGCTATTTCGATCCGGTCCACCCGGCGGCGCTGGTGCTGTTTCTCACCTTCCTGGCCATGGCGCTGCTGACGCGCAAGTCGTTCTGCTCCTGGCTCTGTCCGGTCGGCACCCTGGAGGAGGGGCTGTGGAAGCTGGGGCGGCGGGTTCTCGGCCGCAATTTCCGTATCTGGTACTGGCTCGATCTGCTGCTGCGCTTCTGCAAATATGCGCTGCTGCTGTTTTTCGCCAAGCTGATCCTGCTCGATATGCCGACTTTGGCGTTGCGCGGTTTTCTCAACGCCCCCTATTGGAAGATCGCCGACGTCAAGATGCTGCACTTTTTCACCGGCATGTCGACCACCAGCCTGCTGGTGATCGGCGCGCTGGCCCTGCTGTCGCTTATCTACCGCAATTTCTGGTGCCGTTATCTCTGCCCCTACGGGGCCCTGCTCGGGGTGCTGAGCTTTTTCAGCCCGTTGAAAATCCGCCGCGCGGAAGCCACCTGCAGCGGCTGCGGCGCCTGTAGCCGGGCTTGCCCGGCACGGATCGATGTGCAGCACAAACGCGCCGTTTGTTCGGCGGAGTGCACCGGTTGCCTGACCTGCGTCGATCATTGCCCGGAGCCGGCCACCCTGGCCATTGGGCTCTGGCGCCGACCGCTGCCAGGCTGGGGGATTGCGCTGGTCGTTGTCGGCGTCTTTTCCGGCGGGGTGCTGCTGGGGATGCTCAGCGGTCATTGGCAGACCAGCTTGAGTCACGCCGACTATCTGCGACTGATCCCGATGGCCGCGCGGTTTGGGCATTGATTCAGCCGACCAGTGATCGCAGATTCCCCAGCTCGAGCCGATTCCGACGTGAGAGCTCCTGAAGTTTGGTGGTGAATTCCGTATGCTCCGGGTGCCCCGCCAGGTGGACCGCACGGGCCTGATACTCCTGACGGCTGAAGCGTCCCCAGTTGACCAGCTGGCTCAGGTAGAGCCGGGCGTTGAACCGCTTTGCCAGTTCAGATAGTTGCTCAATTTCCCGCCAGTTGTTCTGCTGAACCACCATACTCAAAGTCAGTAAGCAATTCTGCTCACTGATGAAGCCGAGGTTCTCCAGCAGCCGCTGAAAATCGCCTCCGGGGCGATTCTGGCGGTAGGTCTCTTCCGTCGCCGCATCGAGTGAAATTTCCACCTCGCTGATCAGCCGGTTCAGCTTCGGCAGGCTCTGCCACATTGCTTCGCTCAGCAGCAGTCCATTTGAGTGCAGGCGCAAGTGCCTGAGCTGCGGGTAAGCGTCCGCTTCGAGCTGGCGGAGCAGGGCGAGATAGGTCGCGCTGCCGAACGGGTCGCCGAAGCCGCTCAGAGTGATCGTCTCGGCTGTCGGCAGCAGCAGCTCACGGACGCTGGCACTGATCTGCTCGGCCTGACGCAGTGCCGCCCCCCGGGCCTGTTGCACCGACTTGCGGCAGCTCGGGCAGGCGAGGTTGCAGCTGTGGTCGAAACACAGGTTGAGAATGCGCGGCAGATAGGGGAGGGTGCTGCAGCCGGTTTCCAGCGCCTGGCGAACGCACGGATCGGTCACCTCCGCTGCCCGGCAAACCGGCGGGCTCTTCGTGGTCAGGTGCGGGCAGCGCTGTTTATTGCAGTTGTGAAAGCTCCCGTTGAGGATGCTCTTGCGGATTTCCCGCGCCACCGGCCCGTTCCAGATCTCTGCTATCGGCTGGCGCAGCAGGTTGCCGAGCGGCCGTTTCAGCCAGGCTGGGCAGCAGAGTAAAACGCTGCCGTCCGGATGGATTTCGCACCATTCGAAAGGGCGGGTGCAGATGGTATGGTCCGTTGTAAAACTCACAGGCTTGCTCCAGGGTTAAACGCTGGCCGATTCTAGCCCCTTTAACACTGAAAACCAACCCGGATAAGTCGTTGCGGGAGCGATGCAGTTCGGCAACCAGCGGCACAGAGTCTGCCGGCGCCATCACCTTGAGGGGAATCAGTTGCCCTGTTCGACTCTGTTGCGTATATTGCCAAAGGCAGTCGTTAATTCAATCTGTTCGTCCGCAACTCACAAACGCCGCACGGCGACGCCTCCTTTTCGGCAGGCTTTTTTCTGTAAACTGGATGACCTAAATCCATCTGCACTTTCGGAATCGAGCATGGAATGGTTGTTTGAATATCGGCCGGGGGTTGATCGGCGTAAAGAACAAGCGTTGCGAATGATCTCAGAAGGGCGCACCCATGCCGAGATCTGCCTGCGGCTTCAGGTCAGCTACAAAACCCTCAATGCCTGGATCAAGACCGGCTTGCCTGCCGGTGATCCGGATCTCGATCAGGTTTCATTGATCGATGGGCTGACCGAGCGCGAGCGGCGCTGAGCGTGGCCGTCGTCACCTTCAGTTTTGGGCGCAGCTCTGCAATCCGCTTCGAGGAGGCTGACGATGATTTCTGATCAGGTTCAGCAATTGATCGACCAGCTCCAATTGGATCCCCATCCGGAAGGGGGATTTTACCGCGAAGTTTACCGCTCAGAGCTGCAGGTGCACTCCGATGCGGTCGGCGGTTTGCGTGCCGGGCTGACCGATATCTACTATCTGCTGCCAGCCGGGCAGGTCAGTCGCTGGCACCGCGCGGCCCACGATGAAATCTGGAATTTCTACGCCGGTGCGCCCCTGAGACTGCACCAACTGAGCGCCGACCTGAGGCAGCAGCGCAGCTGTCAGCTCGACCCGCAGGTGCTGCAGTTCAAGCAGCTGGTGCCGGGCGGCGCCTGGCAGGCGGCGGAATCGACCGGCGCCTATTCTCTGCTCGGCTGTAGCGTGGCGCCCGGCTTCGATTTCAGCGACTTCCGCCTGCTCAAAGACCTTCCGGAGCTGGCGGCCCGCGTCTATGCCGAATATCCGGAATTGGCCCGGTTTCTCTGACTGTTGCTGGTCTGACCAATTGTTGACCGGAAAGGCGATCTTTTTCGTTGACAGAGTTCGCCGCGCTCAGCTACAGTTTGTTTCCAAGGAGTTAAAACAATGTTTCGAGCGATTTTGAACATAAACCTGCTGCTGGTCGTCGTAGTCGTCGTCACCTAGACGACTCGCAGCGACCTTGGTTCATTGATCAGAATCGAGAGGGAGCGCGGGTCAACAGCCCGGCGCTCCTTTTTCACATCGTTGAAAAGGCCGCGGGGCAACGAAACCGCGGCCTTTATTTTATATTGAACATGAAGGAGAACGACATGAAGACCGGTGCACAGATTTTACTCGACTGTCTCAAACAGGAAGGGGTGGACACCATTTTCGGCTACCCCGGCGCGCGCACCCTGCTGGTGCACGATGCGCTGATGGACGATAAGGATATCCGCCACATCCTGGTGCGTCACGAGCAGGGGGCGGCCCATGCCGCCGACGGTTACGCGCGGACCACCGGGCAGGTCGGCGTCTGCCTGACCACCTCCGGCCCCGGCGCGACCAACCTGGTGACCGGCATCGCCACCGCCTACATGGATTCGGTGCCGATGGTCGCCCTGACCTGCCAGGTGACCACCGCCGACATCGGCAACGACGCCTTTCAGGAGGCGGACATGGCCGGCATCACCCGGCCGATCACCAAGCACAACTACGTGGTCACCGACGTCAAGGATCTGGCCCGCATTATCCGCGAGGCCTTCTACATCGCCCGTACCCGGCGCCCCGGGCCGGTGCTGGTCGATCTGCCGAGCGACGTGCTGGGGGCCAAGATCAAGCCGAACATTCCGGAGACCGTCACGCGGCGCGGCTACCAGGAGAAGCCGGTTTTGAACCTGAAGCAGATCAAGAAGGCCGCCGAGATGATCAACAAGGCGAAGCGGCCGCTGATCTACGCCGGCGGCGGGATCACCCTCTCCAACTCCTCCGATCAGCTGCGCGCCGTGGCGCAAAAAGGCCAGATCCCAGTCACCCACACCCTGATGGGCCTGGGTGTGATGGACGCCAAGTCGCCGCTGTCGGTCGGCATGCTCGGCATGTACGGCGCCTGGTACGCCAACATGGCGGTCGGCGAGTGCGATTGTCTGATCGCTATCGGCGCGCGCTTCGACGACCGGGTCACTGGTAGGGTCGAGAGCTTTGCCCCCAAGGCGAAAATCATCCATTTCGATATCGACCCCTCCAGCATCCGCAAGGTGGTGCAGGGCGGCCTGCCGATCGTCTGCGACGCCGCCGAAGCGCTGGAGCAGCTGATCGAGCTGGTCGAAGAGAAGGACCGCAGTGAGTGGATTGCCGAGATTGATGGCTACAAAAAGAAGGGACCGCTGCCACGCCCCGAGCGGGATCACCTGGTGCCGCACGAGGTGATGGAAGCGATCGCCGCGGTGGCCGGCGACCGGCCGGTGGTCGCCTCCGACGTTGGCCTGTCGCAGATGTGGACCGCCAACTATCTGCCCTTCGCCGGCCCGCGCCAGTACATCACCAGCGGCGGCCTGGGAACCATGGGGTATGCCTTGCCGGCGGCGATGGGCGCGGCCCTCGGCAACACCGACCGGCCGATCTTCGCCATCAATGGCGACGGTGCCTTCCAGATGAACTGCCAGGAGCTGGCGACCTGCTCGCAGTACAACATCCCGGTCAAGTGCATCATCCTCAACAACGGCAAGCTGGGGATGGTGCGCCAGTTCCAGCGCGTCTTCCTCAGCTCCCGCTACGCCTCGACCTGCCTCGGCAACACGGTCGATTTCTGCACCGTCGCCAAGGGCTTCGGGGTGCCGGGGATCAAGATCAAGGATCTGGCCGAGCTGAAAAGCGGGCTAGAAGAGGCGATGAAAATTCCCGGTCCGGTGGTGCTCGATGTCGCCATCCATCCCGACACCTACTCCTTCCCGATGGTCCCGCCGGGCAAGGAGTCGACGTCGATGATCTTCGATCCCGACGAATGGGGGAGCTAGAAAGGAAGGGTCATAAATGATCATCTGCTGCGTTATGCTGGCCACCGGGCGTTCGACGTACTTTCCAGTACGCCTCACGTCCGG
>CALZHR010000045.1 GCA_945787335.1 uncultured Desulfuromonadales bacterium | reverse complement strand
CAGCTTCAACCGATAGCGGTAAGTGACCAGACTGCCCGGCTGTAATAGCTCGGTTGCCGCCAAGCCGGCCCGACTGATCAGCAACCGCGGCCCGAGGTGGAAAGCGCGCACGGTCCGGTCCGGTTCGGTCAGCAGTACACCGCGAACGGTGAAGATCGCCTTGCCGACCCGAACTTGCTCGCCGACTTCGAGGCCGAACCGCTGCAGAAAACTCTGTTCAACCAACGCCCCGAACGCAACTCCCGCCCCGGCCAAGGCAGCATCCAGTCGCTGGGCCGGTGCAATCGGCAGCTCACCGTAGAGCGGATAAGCGCCATCGACCGCTTTCAGTTCGACCAGGGCGCGCTGTTCGCCAGCAAGCGTCGCGGCCATGGTGCGCAGCTCCAGAATTTCTGAAAGCAGCCCCAGCTGATTCAGATAATCACGCTGTTCCAGCGAAACCGGCCGGTGCGCCAGCCGTGCTTCGAGATCGCCACCGAGCAGGGCACTGGCGTCGGCCAGCAGTCCGGAGCGGGCGGCGGCGCTGAAACTGCCAATCGCACTGATCGCGAACACGCCGAGGAACAGGCAGGAAAGAAACACCCCGAAGCCGCGCAGCCCGCTACGCATCTCGCGCCGCACCAGGCGTAACGCCTGACGAAAAACCGGTGGTTGACTCACGCAACCGCTCCCGTCAGATCAAGAAACTGGCCGTCGGCCATCTGCACCGTGCGGCGACAGCGGGCGGCGAGCTGCGAATCATGGGTCACCAGGATCAGGGTGGTGCCGAACTCCTGTTGCAAACCGAAGAGCAGATCCATCACCATCGCTCCGGTGTCGCGATCAAGATTGCCGGTCGGCTCATCGGCCAGAATCAGTTTCGGTTTGGCGACAAAGGCCCACGCCAGGGCAACCCGCTGCTGCTCGCCACCGGAAAGCTGGCCCGGGAAATGGGCCTGCCGCTTGGCCAGTCCGGTAGCCGCCAAAGCTGAGGCGGCCAGCTCGAAAGCATCATCGACCCCGGCGAATTCGAGCGGCAGGGCAACATTTTCCAGGGCGGT
>CALZHR010000044.1 GCA_945787335.1 uncultured Desulfuromonadales bacterium | reverse complement strand
CTCCCGCGGCGTGATCCTCAGCAGTTTGGGCGCGCTGGCCCTGTTCGGCCTGCTGATGCTCTGGCGCAAGCAGGATCGCTGGCGCGGGCTGCGGCTGGCCGGGCTGGTGACGCTGGGTTTTTTCGCCGTCGGCGCCTTCGGCTGGGAGCCGATCATCTCCCGCTTCGAAAAGATCAGGAACGTCGAGGGGCAGTTTACCGAAGGCCGGCTCGACTACTGGCGGGACAGCCTGGCGCTGATCGCCGACTATCCGCTGTTCGGCAGCGGCTTCGGCAGCTTTGTCGACAGTTACCCCGGCTACCAGACCGTCTCCTCGGGGGATCGGCTGGTCGACCACGCCCACAACGACTACCTCGAGCTGCTCTGCGACGGCGGCCCGGTCGCCGCGGGCCTGGCGCTCTGGTTTCTGCTCGCCCTGCTGCGCAGCAGCTGGCGCGGCATGCAACAGCGCCGCAACCAGCGCTCGGTCTATGTTTACCTGGCCGCCCTGGCCGGGCTGACGGCGATCCTGCTGCACAGCATCACCGATTTCAACCTGCAGATCGGCGCCAACGGGCTCTACTTCAGCTTTCTCTGCGGCCTGCTGGTCTCGGCGGCCGCGACCCATTCGCAGCGGGGCAGGGGCGACACGGACCTCGGCCGCCTGGCCGGCCGCCGCTGCCGGCAGCTGCTGCCGCTGCTGGCGCTGCTCAGCCTGGCCGCGGTGACGGTTCAGGTGCGCGGCCTGCAGGCCAGCGCAATTTACGCCCCGGTCGCCGAGAGCAACCTGTCCGAGCTGGACGCCTCCGGCCTCGACGAGGTGCTGCAGCTGGCCCGCGAGGCGGCCCGCCGCGACCCGTTCGAAGCCCATTATCGTTTTGCCGAAGCCAACCTGCTGGCGGCCCGGGGGCAGCTCGACGAGTCGCTTTCGGCCCACGGCCGGGCCTTGCGACTGCGCCCTTTGAGCGCTGAATACCTGCAGCGCGCCGGGCACGTGGCCGATTACGCCGGGCAGAAAAAGCTGGCCGGCGCGCTGCTGGCCGCCGGGGTGACGGCGGAGCGGCTCAATACCGACAGGGTCAAGGTTTACGCCTCCTGGCTGCTGGAGCAGGGCCGCAAGCCGCAGGCCCTGGCCCTGATCCGCCAGGCCCTGGAGACGGCGCCGCAGCAGACCAGCGGCTTTCTGACCCTGCTCGGCCTGCACGGTGTCGGCTGGAACGAAAAGAGCCAGGCGCTGCCGGAGCGGTCACAGGCCTGGCAGCTGTATGGCGATTACCTGCTGGCCGTAAACCAGGAGCAGAAGGCCGAGTACGCTTACCGTCGCGCCCTGCGGCTGGTCGCTGCCGAGGAACAGCCGCAGGCCGTGCCATTCTGGAAACTGCAGCGGCTGCTGCACCGGCAGCAGCGGACCGACGAGGAGCTGGCCGTGGTGCTGGCCGGGGTACAACAGTTTCCGCAGCAGAGCGCTTTTCGCCGCCACGCGGGACTGCTCTACGAACAGCAGGGGATCAGCTACCGGGCGATCGAGGAGTATCAGCAGCTGCTGTTTCTCGAGCCGGGCAATGACTGGGTGCAAAAACGGCTGGCGAGATTGCAGGGTGACGGCGGACCATAAGCCGCAGGGTCAGGTTTCGCGTGGTTTGTGGTCAGAACTTGGTCTCAACATGCTGCGCCAGCAGTTCGTGGATTTTCGTCGGCGGGGCCTTGTCGAAGTAGTGGTCGATGACGGCGTGCGCGATCTCATGCACAAAGACCCGCAGTTTAAGGTCTCTGACCGAGAAATAGACGGTTTTAGTGCGCGGTGAGTAGAAGGCGATAAATTTCACCTTGCGGTCGTACTGCTGCTGATAAATTTTCTGGACCTGTTTCCGGTCCGCGAGCAGGACGATGTTGAATTTCATCTGGCGCGGCTTCATCTCCAGGATTTCCTGCACCCGGCCGTTCAACTGGTTGACCTTTTTCCTGACTTCACCCTCCAGGTTGGTGCTGACGCTCCTGCCGAAGCTGAAGCCGATGCCGCCCAGCTTGACCTTGCGGTTGAAGGCCTGCAGCAGCTCCGGCTGCCCGTAGCTGAGGGTCGCATAGCGGGTCTCCAGCTCGGCTGCGTCCGCGCTGGCCGGGCTGACCAGCACTGCTGCCAGAATCAGCAGTATGAGGTTTATCCTGAGCGTCATGTTTCAGGCGGTCCTCAGGACGGGCTCTGCGATTTTAACTGGTAGGACGACAAAACCTCCTGTAATTGCTGATTTTCCTCTGCCGCGCGCGGCAGGTCCTGCTCTTCCAGGGCCGCCTCGATCTGCCGGCTTTTTTCCAGCATCGCCTGGATGTCTTCGGACAGGGTGCCGTTGAACCGGTTCAGCTGGTCGGCCAGCTCCTTCGCCTCATCCCGTTTGCGCAGATAGATATACTGGTTCAGGTCCTTTTCGCACATCTTCCTGGTGACGACTTCAAAACGGTAAATCGGTCCGGCGATTTTATGGGTCAGGACGATAAAGGTGGCCACCATCAACAGCCCGGCGGTCAGCAGGAAGATCCAGTTGCTGTCGGCCAGTTCCTTGATCAGGATAATCGGCGTGCTGTTGATCTGCACCGCCTGGTTCTCATAGGAGATGGTCAGGTGGTCGGCAGAGAGGGCGGCGAAAATCGCCGAAAAGACCAGCAGGCCGCCGATGGTGAGCAGAAAAAACTGCCAGGTGAGCTTCCCCTGCAGGTCCTTCTTGATGAAAAAGTTCAGTTTTTTACGTCTGAAGGGCTTCGCCATGTTAATTCTCCGAAGTCGCGTTGGTTGCCGGCAGGCTGATCTGGGCAGAGGTGCGCAGCCCGTTCAGCCACTGCTTGCTGGCCTGGCGCAGCAGTTCTTCCTCGCAGTTCAGCGTGTCGATGCCACCGGCAGCGGTCAGGGCGGTTTGGGTCAGGGCCTTTTTATCGACCAGTTGCACGCGGATATAGTGTGACTGATCGGCCAGCGACGCCGACATTTCGCCCGGTGCCAGCTGCAGCACCAGGTCGCGGATGTCTTCGGGCAGATCGAAGTAGTTGCTGGTGACCAGCTTTTCACTTGTCGCCTGCCGGTTCTCAGCGGCTCTTGCGTCCGGGTAGTGATGAATCTTGAGCCGGTACTGACAGAACAGCTGGTCTTTGGCCCCGGCAACCAGTCTTTCATCG
>CALZHR010000043.1 GCA_945787335.1 uncultured Desulfuromonadales bacterium | reverse complement strand
TCCATTACTTCACCGGCCTTGACACCTGAAGGGCAGGAGGTGGTGCAGGCTCGACAATCGAGACAGAAGTAGGCCTCCTCTTCCATCGCCTGGTTGAAATCTAGTTTTTCTTCAGCAACGGCACGGGCCAGCGCCACCCGGCCACGAGGGCTGGAGCGTTCCCGGCCGGTCAGGGCGAACGTCGGACAAGTCGGAAGACAGAAGCCACAACGCATGCACTGTAGAACTGATTCGTAGGTTGGTGCGTCCTGTTCGGTGAAATTGCCAAGCTTCTCTTTGTCGGCCATCATGCTACTCCTGATCGTCGGCAAAGATTTTACCCGGATTGAGCAGGCCGTCCGGATCGAATGACTGCTTGATCCGTTTCATGACCGCCACTCCACCGGGGCCGATTTGCTTGGCCAGGTAGCCTTTCTTGGCGATACCGATGCCGTGCTCGCCGGAGACGGTGCCACCCCAGGCCAGAACCTGATCATAAAGTTCATCGTAGAAGGCGTGAGCACGTTTCATTTCATCTTCGTCCCGTTCGTCACAGAGTACTGTAGGGTGCAGATTGCCATCCCCGGCATGACCGAAGGTGCCGACGGTGAGTTGATATTTTTCGGTTAGTTTCTCGATCAGGTCGAAGGTTTCAGCCAACATTGAGCGAGGGACAGTGGCATCTTCCAGCAGGGTTGTTGGAGAGACCCGTGCCAGAGCGGAAAGGGCAGTACGTCGAGCTGCAGCCAGTTCGCCGGCTTCCGCGGCGTCTTTAGCAACATGGACTTCGGCCGCGCCAACCTCTTTCAGGATCCGTTCCACATCTTCAGCCTCCTCGGCAACCAATGCCGGGTGGCCGTCGACTTCGATCAGCAATAGAGCCGCCATTTCTCGGGGCAGGCCGATTTTGACGTAGTCCTCGACGCAGTTGATGGTCGCTTTGTCCATGATTTCCATGGTTGAAGGGATGATTTTCGCAGCGATAATCTTCGAAACTGCTTCACCGGCAATGCGGATCTTGTCGAAATAGGCTAGGAAGGTGCGCTTGTCCTGTGGTGGTGGAATCAGTTTAACGGTGATTTCGGTGATGATCGCCAAGGTTCCCTCAGAGCCGATCAGCAGATCTTTAAAGGCGTAGCCCGCCACGTCTTTGACGCTCTTCCCGCCGGTTTCCAGTAGTGTGCCGTCGGGTAGGACACATTTCAATGCCATGACGTAATCGCGAGTAACGCCGTACTTGAGACCGCGCAGGCCGCCAGCATCTTCCATGACGTTCCCGGCGAGGGTTGAGATTTTCTGTGAGCCGGGATCAGGTGGATAAAAAAGACCCTTTTCTGCAACCGCATTAAACAGGTCAAGCGTGACTACCCCTGCCTGACAGGTGGCGGTCAGGTTCTCTTCATCAATTTCTAGGATTTTATTCATCTTGTTCAGGCAGATGACAATGCCTCCATTCACCGGGATGCTGCCTCCGGAAAGACCAGTGCCGCTACCGCGCGGAGTGAAGGGAATCCTGTTGTCACGGGCGATCTCGACTACTGACTGAACCTGTTCGCTCTCGGTTGGGTAGACGACCAGGTCCGGCATACTGTGCAGGCCCGGAGTGGAGTCGTAACCGAGCACCAGCAGGTCCTCTTTTTCAGTGATAACGTTGGCTTTGCCGAGTTTTTCTATAAGTTGCTGAACCACTGCTGTAGAAATCATATGACCTTCCATTTTTTCTTCTGGGGCAATGAGCTTCCCATGTCTCGACCGGTCGAATCAGAACCCTTCTTCGTGGAACCCTTCGGGTATCCGTACGACCAGAACTGGCTTGGCGGTACTATGCAGAACTTTGTGGGTTGTGGTGCCAAGCATGGCGTCACCGATCACCGTATGCCGATGCGAGCCCATGATAATTAGGTCGGCGTCGATTTCTTCGGCGATCCGCAGGATCACCTGGGCAGGACTGCCATCCTCGATCCTGATTTCACGCAGCCGGTCTTTGCTCTGCGGGTCGTTGGCGAACTCTTTCTCAAACAGTTGCGTGATGCGCTGCTCAAGTTTTTGCTTGGCGTGAGTATGGGCTTCACTGTGGAGACATTCCTGTTGATCTGAACGGATATGGACATCGACCAGGCTCTGAGCGAAGGTCGACAGGGTCTCCAGCGCGGATACGGCAACGATCTGTGCATCGTGCTGCTTGGCCATTTCCATGGCGTAGCGGAAGACATGTGGAGAACCGGCACCCATTCCCGAGGTGTAAAGAATTGTTTTTATTTTTGGTAGCATTGTGATCTCTCCTCAGCTATTTGTTACCGTCCAAAGAATAGGTCTGGCAGATAGGTGATGATCTGCGGAAAGAAAACCATCACGGCAAGGCCGACCAGTTGGATAACAACAAACGGCAGAATCCCCTTGTAAATATCTCCCATGGTGTATTCTGGTGGTGCCACACCCTTAAAATAAAAGAGCGCATAACCGAAGGGTGGGGTCAAAAACGAAGTCTGCAGGTTGATGCAGACGAGCATCGCAAACCAGAGCGGATCGAAACCGAGGTCATTGGCAATTGGGGTGAAAATCGGGACGATGACCAGCAGGATCGCTGCCCAGTCGATGAACATCCCCATCATAAAGACCACTAACATCATGATCGCCAGAACAATATACTCGTGGACGTCCATGCCGAGCAGCAGGTCAGCAACGACATCACCGCCACCAACTGAAAGAAAAACCACCGAGAACAGCTTGCCGCCGACAAACAGCATCATAATCATCGCTGTCGTCCGCAGGGTCGCTTCGCTAGCTAGTTTGAGGACTTCCAGGTTCAGTTTTTTGTTGAAAAAGGCCAGCACCATAGCGCCAAGGCAGCCAAGAGCGGCCGCTTCGGTCGGGGTGGCGACACCAGCCAGGATGGTGCCCATGACGGTCAAAATAAGACCGAATGGCGGCACGAAGTTTTTCGCCGTCATTATGACTTTTTCAGCGACGGTTGCGGTGCGCTCTTCCAGCGGAATCGGCGGGCCGAGCTTTGGGTTGAGGCCACAGCGTAGTGCCACATAGCCGAGATAGAGGCCGGAGAGCAGGATGCCCGGCAGAATGGCTCCCGCAAACAGGTTGCCGACCGAGGTTTCTTTCATCCCGGTCAAGCCGCCGTAAACGACTAACATAATCGACGGTGGAATCAGGATGCCGAGGGTTCCGGAGGAGCAGATGATGCCCGATGCCAACCCGCGGTCGTATCCCCGACGCAACAGCGCCGGGCCAGCCATCAGGCCCATGGCGACGACCGAGGCGCCGATAATCCCGGTCGTTGCGGCAAAGACTGTCGAAACGACAATTACCGCCATTCCTAAGCCGCCACGCAGGCCGCCGAGAACGATATAGAGGGCATCAAAAAGCCCTTCTGAAACCTTCGATCGATCAAGAATCTGCGCCATGAAGATAAACAGCGGGATGGCGACCAGGACATAATTCTGGAAGATACCCCAACTGTTGTTGACGAACAGATCAAGCAGCGAAGCAACTTCAAAGCCGTTTTCGATCAGGCCGTAGAATGTCGCAACTCCAGCCAGGGTGATCGCCAGCGGATGGCCGAGGGCAATCGAGGCCATCAGGGTGACGAACATCAAAATAGTGAGAATTTCTGCTGACATGCTAACTCCGGATATTTCGGAAATTGGTTTAAGCGCTTCGCCCGCAGGGGCTGTTTAGGGGCGACGCAGATTTCGCCTGAACGGGCGCCGGGAAATATCTGCCTCGCCCCTAGCGGGTTTTTTACTCGACGCTGTCGCCGAGACTTTTAATGTCTTCGATCAGCTTGGCGATACCTTGCAGGAACAGCAGCACGAAGCCGATCGCCAAAATTGTTTTGAACGGGTAGAGCGGCGGCGCCCAGGAAGTTGATGCCAGTTCCCAGTTTTGCCAGGAGGTGGCAGCGTAACGGATACCGTAAAAAGACAGCATGCCGACCGTGGGGACAAACAGCAGCAGGTTGACGATAATCC
Source organism: uncultured Desulfuromonadales bacterium (assembly GCA_945787335.1). Classification (GTDB taxonomy): domain Bacteria; phylum Desulfobacterota; class Desulfuromonadia; order Desulfuromonadales; family Geopsychrobacteraceae; genus Malonomonas. Next base: position 6,775 of record CALZHR010000043.1, on the reverse strand, counting down.
GTAGAATTGTGCGTGGCCGTGAAGCCAGTCTGGCTTCGAAAACATCAATTGCTACGTGGCCATTGTGCTGATGGGTATAGGCAAAGCCGAGTGCAAAATGACATCCGTAGATCAAAGTTGTGGCTTCAAAGGCCCAGACGGTCGGGGCGTTGAAGGCGTAGCGCATAAAAACCTCATACACGACAACCACAATCAGTGGGAGTATTAAGTAGGAGGTCAGGTTACCGGTGGCGTCGTTCAGGCGATTAATGCCTGTTGACAGTGCGAGCATGGGATACCTCGTTAAGCGTAATATCGGGCGGGGCAAAGCGCCCCGCCCAATAGGTTTTTAGGTTTATTGCATATGCTTGCCGGCGATGTAGTCATCGATCGGCCAGGGGGCAACGCCACTGCGCTGCTGACGCCACTCGGCGAAATCCTTCTTGAACTGCTCTTGAGAATCGAGGGTTTTCTTCACATCAGGATGCTTGGCTTTCACGCTTTCAAGGTACTCTTTGGTTTTTTTGGCGAAAGCACTGCGGGTTTCCGCATCCATGGTCACAAACTCGATCTTTTCCTTGAACTTATTGATTGCCTGCACGTTCAGGTTTTCGATCCAGGCGGTCGACCAGAGCTGGGTTTCCTTGGCAGCGATATTAACGATCCACTGCAAGTCGGCCGGCAGCTCGTTCCAGGCGTCCATATTGAAGAACAGGCCGCACTGGATGCCAGGCTGATGAACGCCCGGTTCGATGACGTACTTGGTGATCTCATCGAAGCCCATCGGGTAGTTGATGGCCGGTGAGGAGAATTCTGCGGCATCGATGACGCCACGCTCCAGGGCCAGGTAGACTTCACCGCCCGGCAGTGGGGAGACCGAAGCGCCGAGTTGATTCATGATGTCCATGAACCAGCCCGGAGTCCGCAGGCGCATGCCTTTGAAGTCAGACATCGTGGAGGCTTTTTTGTTGGAGAAGAGGCCCATTTCCTGGCCGCCTTGACCGCCAGGCAGGACGTAGAGGTTATAGCGACCGTAGAGTTCCTGCATCTGCTCAAGACCACCGCGCTCATACAGCCAGATGTTGTAACCTTCGGCATCAAGGCCGAAAGGAACGGAAGCAAAAGAGACGAAGTTTTCGTTCTTGCCTTTCCAGTAACCGGGCCAGTCGTGACCAACCTGCGCCGAGCCTTTGGAGACGGCATCGAAGGATTCCATTGCGCCGACCAGTTCGCCAGCCGAGAAAAGTTTGATATCGAGACGGCCACCGGAGGCCAGTTTTACGCTGTCAGCAAAATGTTGCGCCATATCGTAAAAGAGCAAGCCTTTGCTCCAGGGCATAACCATTTTCCAGCGGAATTTTTTGTCTGAGGTTTTGATGGTGCGCAGCTCTTTTTTGACCTCTTCGTGGCGCTTGTCGGTACCGAACTTCTCACGCTTGGCAGCAAACGCATTCGGCGCCAGTGCGAGGGTGAGGATCAGCGCCAGGCCGATGAACAATCTGAACTTCTTCATGTTTTTCCTCCGTCATCTTGCAGGGTTAAAAATGAAAAACAGGTGGCTAATCCACCAAGTGGTTTGTCTGAATATAGTGCTTGTCCATTTAATTGGTAAGACCAGTGTGTTTGGAACATTAGTCAAGCCGTTTACGGATGTCAAGAGAAAATAGAACGATGTTGTTTGTTGAAGTATATCTGTCTTCAAGAATATGTCTCCTCGCGAAGGTTTTTTAGTTTTCGGGCGGCACTGGCCTGACTGATTCCGAGTGCCACAGCGATTCTGCGTGTGGTGCCAAATTTTTCTCTGGCTTTCAGTAGAATTTTTTTTTCATGTTCGGCTAACAGCTGCTTCAACGTCATGCTGTCCGGTAACTCTTGGGTAAGGCCTGGGATCATGGCGTTGTCCTGAGTGATGAGATCGCCAGGGGTGGTGACGATACTCCGTTCTATGTGGTTTTCCAGCTCACGGATATTCCCTTTCCAAGGCATGGTGACCAGCTGCTGTACCAGGTTGTTGGAGAATTTTTTATAGCTGTTGTGCTTGCGGTTGTACTTGTCGGTGAAATATTCGATCAGCGCCGGAATGTCATCCCGGCGTTCGCGGAGCGGCGGCAGGTGGATCGGTACGACATTCAGCCGGTAGTAGAGATCTTCGCGGAAGCGGCCCTCAGCGACCAGACTTGCCAGGTCCTTGTTGGAAGCGGCGATCAGCCTGACATCAACCTGCTGCAACTGGCGGCCGCCGACCCGGAAGAACTGTTTATCCTGCAAAACCCCGAGCAGCTTTGATTGCAGATGAAAGGGGAGCTCCGAGATTTCATCGAGAAAGACGGTGCCGCCCTGAGCAATCTCCAGCAGCCCGGCTTTGCCTTTGCTGTTGGCCCCGGTGAAAGCCCCCCCTTCATAGCCGAACAGTTCCGCTTCGATCAGATTTTCCGGAATAGCCGCGCAGTTGATCTGTATCAGCGGTTGTTGCTTGCGCTGGCTGGCCCGGTGGATGGTGCGGGCCAGCAGGCTCTTACCGACCCCCGACTCGCCGCTCAGCAGCAGGGTCGAATCTGTTGCTGCGACCCGCAGCGAGAGATCGATCACCGCCATCATCTGCTCGCTGCAGGTGACCAGGTCCTCTTCGCTCAGCAAGTGCGCTCGGGCGGTGTCGGCGTCGATCTGATGGCTGTATTGCACGACCGTCAGATCCCAGATGGTGTTGATAATGTATTCAATCTCGTCGTTGGCGTCGAACACCGGGCGGCCTTTGACCAGCAATTTACGGCCGGTGCTGGTCGAGTAGGTGGCGGTGACCGGTTTTTTGTGTTTGATCACCAGCAAGCTCGCAGACCCGGAAAAGGTTTTCCCTTCACCGACCATATCGTAGAGGCTGCGCCCGGCCAGTTCGGCGTGGGTCAGCCCCGACATTTCCTCGAAAGTCCGGTTGACGGCGATCGTCACTCCACGGCTGTCAACGATATAGATCCCGTTGTAGACGTTGTCGAAAACGATCTGCAGCAGTTTCGGGGAGAGTCGGGGTTGCATCAGTTGCGGTTGCTCCTCTGTTAAGCGGCGGTCCAGCCGCAGTCGATGGTCATCATTGAGCCGCTGATGCAGGCTGCTGAGTCGGAACAGAGATAAACCACCAGGTCGCCGATTTCGCTCGGTTCGATCAACCGCTTGACGGCGGCCTTCTTCAGCATGATGCTGCTGATGACTTCTTCTCGAGGGATACCGTGGGTCTCAGCCTGAGAGTCGATCTGGTTGTCGACCAGCGGGGTGCGGACGTAGGCCGGGCAGATCGAGTTGACGGTGATCCCCTGGGGTCCGCCTTCCAGCGCTGCGGTCTTGGTCAGACCGGCCATGCCATGCTTGGCGCTGACATAGGCCGACTTGAACTCTGAAGCGCGCAGACCGTGGGCCGAGTTGATGTTGATGATCCGGCCCCAGCCGTTTTCACGCATCGACGGCCAGAAGTATTTGCATAGCCGGAAAGGCGCGGTCAGCATCAGGTTGATGATGAATTCCCACTTCTCTTCAGGGAACTCCTCGATCGGCGCGACGTGCTGAATGCCAGCATTGTTGACCAAGATGTCGCAGCGGCCGAACTTGCCCAGCACGGCATCGGCCAAGGCCCGGCAGCCCTGCTGGGTGCTGAGGTCGGCCTTGACGAAACGGCCGCCAATCTTTTCCGCTTCGCGGGTGCCGGCTTCTTCGTTGACATCGGCCAGTACGACTTTGTGCCCAATCCTCGCCAGCGCTTGGGCGGCAGCGAGGCCGATGCCGCTTGAGGCTCCAGTAACGACTGCAATCCGTTGACTCATATTTCAATCTCCTCCAGCTATTTCAGGTTGTTGGCTACGGCGAAGGTGCAACCGGTCTTTTCCTTGACCAGTTCCAGACTCGACTCCGGGGCCAGTTCGATCAGGGTCAGGCCTTTTTGCGCGTCGACCTCGAAGACTGCCAGATCAGTGACCAGCAGATCGACGACGTTTTTGCCAGTCAGGGGCAGGCTACATTCTTCCAGCACCTTCGGTGAGCCGTCCTTGGCGCAGTGATCCATCATGACGATGATCTTCTTCACCCCGGAGACCAGGTCCATGGCACCACCCGGCCCCTTGACCATGGCACCCGGTATCATCCAGTTGGCCAGATCGCCGGTCGCAGAGACTTGCATGGCGCCAAGCACCGAGAGGTCGACGTGGCCGCCGCGGATCATGGCGAAGGACTCGGAGCTGTCGAAATAGCTGCTGCCCGGCAACTCGGTGACGGTCTGCTTGCCGGCATTAATCAGGTCTGCGTCGACCTGTTCTTCGGTGGGGAAGGGGCCGATGCCGAGCAGGCCGTTTTCCGACTGCATCACCACCTCGATGTTGTCGGGGAGATAATTGGAGACCAGGGTCGGCATGCCGATGCCGAGGTTGGCGTACATGCCGTCGGCAAATTCTTTGGCGACTCGTTGCGCCATCCACAGACGTTTTTCCGAAAAGCCTTTCGCCATCCCGGCCCCGGCCAGGGTACGTTGCTCGATAACCTTATCCGGGGTCGGGTTGAGCAGGATGCGATCAACATAGTTGCCACTTAAATGGACCTGGTCCGGCTCCAGTTCGCCGGTCTCGACCAGTTCTTCAACTTCCACCACGCAGACCCGTCCAGCCTTCGCACACAGCGGGTTAAAATTGCGTGCGGTCTTGCGGAACTGCAGGTTGCCACTCTTGTCGGCACGCCAGGCTTTGACCAGCGCCAGGTCGGTGACGATGCTCTCCTCCAGCACGTAGTCGAGACCGTTGTAGCTGGCTGTCGGCTTACCTTCAGCCAGTACGGTGCCGTAGCCGGTACGGGTGTAGAAGGCCGGGATACCGGCACCGCCGGCGCGCAGTTTTTCAGCCAGGGTGCCCTGGGGTGTCAGGTCCAGCTCCAGTTCACCGCTGAGGAACTGTTTTTCGAAGATGGCGTTTTCGCCAACATAGGACGCGATCATCTTTTTGATCTGTCGGGTCTGCAGCAGCAGTCCGAGGCCGACCTCGTCAATGCCGGCGTTGTTGCTGACCACGGTCAGATTTTGTGCGCCGCTGTCACGCAGTGCAATGATCAGCTGGTCGGGGATGCCGCAGAGGCCGAAGCCGCCGGCGGCGATACTCATGTTATCGGTTGTCAGCCCGGCGAGGGCCTGTTTGGCGTCGGTGTAAACCGGTTTCATGGAAAAGCTCCTTATTGTGATTCGTTAAACACGCTCGAACAGGGCAGCAACTGCTTCGCCGCCGCCGATGCAGAGGCTGGCGATGCCGTAGCGCTCACCGCGCAGCTGCATTTCACGCAGCAGGGTGGCGACCAGGCGGCCGCCGCTGGCGCCGATCGGGTGGCCGATGGAGACGGCGCCACCGTTGACGTTGGTGTTCTCCAGCGGCAAGCCAAGCTGTTGCATGGCGACCAGCGGCACGGCCGCGAATGCTTCGTTGATTTCGAACAGGCCAACCTGGTCCAGGCTGATGCCGGCTTTCTCGACGCACTTGCGGATGGCGCCGACTGGTGCTTCGGCGAACAGGTCAGGATCGATACTGTGGGTGCTGGCACAGACCAGCCGTGCTTGCGGCTGCAGGTTGTGTTTTTTGAGTGATTCTTCGTCAGCCAGCAGGGCCAGTGCTGCTCCGTCGTTGATCGTCGAGGCGTTGCCGGCGGTGATGCTGCCATCCTTGGCGAAGACCGGCCTTAAGCCCGGCAACTTGTCAATACTGCCGCGCAGCGGTTCTTCGTCGCTGTCGATGCGCACTTCCCCTTTGCGGGTCTGTTTGATGACCGGTACCAATTCGTCGGCGAAGGTCTGTTTCTCCAGCGCAGTCTGGGAGAGCCGATATGAGCGCGCCGCGTATTCGTCCTGCTGCTCACGACTGACGCCATGTTGTTTGATCCAGCGCTCGGTGATCTCTCCCATGTGCTGACCTGAGTAGGGGTCTTGCAGGCCGTCAACGATCAGCAGGTCGAGCATTTGACCATTGCCGAGGCGCTGGCCGTAACGCGCGCTCGGTAGGATGTAGGGGGCCTGGGACATGTTTTCCATGCCACCAGCGATGGCCAGTCGACTTTCGCCGAGGCGGATGGAGTCGGCGGCCAACATCATCGCTTTCAGGCCGCTGCCACAGACCTTGTTGATGGTCATGGCATGCACGCTGTCCGGCAATCCGGCCTGGCGCATCGCCTGGCGAGCCGGTGCCTGAGCACAACCGCCTTGCAGGACTTGGCCGATGATGACTTCGTCGATTGCATCAGGAGCGATGTCGGTAGTTTGCAGGATATTTCGGATAAGCTCAGCGGCCAGGGTTGCAGCCGGGGTATCGGCCAGAACTCCGCCGAATGCCCCGAATGGGGTGCGGCGAGCTGTGGCGATATAGACATCTTTCATTGATTTCCTCCATGGAAAGCTGGGTAAAGGGTCTCTGTCCTTCCAGCAAGCTGTGTTCCATGTCTAGAAAAGAGTTTTAAAGTCAGCTTTTGTGGGCTGTTGCTGAATCCGTCGTGCTGACACACTGATTCTGGGATGAATCGGTGCGCCGGAAACTGTTCCGTAAGCTCCTTGTTTTTGGTTGTTAAGATCATGATTCAAATAATAATCAATGATCCTTTTATGAATCGAAATTGCTGAGGTAATACATTAAACAAAGCAGGTAACAACGCAAATTCAACCGAATGCGACTTATTTTTGAGTGAAATCGAAAAATAGATCTCTTCAGTGGTACTTTTAATGATAGCAGGGATAGAGAGTGCATGACTGGTTTTGGAACAATGTTTTTCTTCTTGACAGGGCCGGACATGG
>CALZHR010000042.1 GCA_945787335.1 uncultured Desulfuromonadales bacterium | reverse complement strand
CAACGGTTTTCAAGACCGCCGCCTTAAACCACTCGGCCACTCCTCCGTCGCCTGATGTTCTTTTTTCCGAAAAACGCGGCGACTTTAGCGAAATTCGTGGCAAATTGCAAGGGGAAAGACAACCGCTCCGGCCGGAGTCCTCGATTCGGTCGCCTAGTTATCGATTTTTTCCAGCCCCCCCATGTAGGGCTTGAGAACCTCGGGGATCAGCACCGAACCGTCGGCCTGTTGATAGTTCTCGAGAATCGCCAGCAGGGTGCGCCCGACCGCCAGCCCGGACCCGTTGAGGGTGTGAACCAGCTCCGGCTTCTTGGCCCCTTCACGCCGGAAACGGATCGCCGCCCGGCGCGCCTGAAAATCGCGGAAATTGGAGCAGGAGGAGATCTCGCGGTAGCATTCCTGGCCCGGCAGCCAGACCTCGATATCGAAGGTGCGCGCGGCGGAGAAACCGATATCCCCGGTGCACAGATCAACAACCCGATAAGGCAGCTCAAGCAGCTGCAGTACCTTTTCGGCGTTCTGCAGCAAGGTCTCCAGTTCGGCATCGGAATCCTCAGGGCGTGTGAACTTGACCAGCTCGACCTTATTGAACTGATGCTGGCGGATCAAACCGCGGGTATCACGCCCGTGTGAGCCGGCCTCCTTGCGGAAGCAGGGGGTGTAAGCGGTGTAGCAGAGCGGCAGTTGCTTCTCGTTCAAAATCTCGTCGCGGTGGATGTTGGTCACCGGCACTTCGGCGGTCGGAATCAGGAACAGGTCGACCTCTTCGGTGTGGAACAGGTCGCTCTCGAACTTCGGCAGCTGGCCGGTGCCGGTCATGCTGGCGCGGTTGACCAGAAACGGCGGCAGGGTTTCGAGGTAGCCGTGCTGCTCGGTGTGCAGATCGAGCATGAAATTGATCAGCGCCCGCTCCAGTCGCGCCCCGGCCCCGGTGTAAAGGGCGAAACGTGCCCCGGAAATTTTACCGGCCCGTTCGAAGTCGAGAATGCCGAGCTTTTCGCCGATATCCCAGTGGGCCTGCGGGGCAAAAGCAAAGTTCGGCCGATCGCCCCAGCTGCGGATTTCGACATTTTCTTCCTCGGAAGCGCCAACCGGGCTTTGCTCATGAGGAATGTTCGGAATCCCCATCAGCAGCTCGCTGAGCTGCTCTTCGACCGAGCGCAGTCGCTCGTCCAGCTCCTTGATCTGCGCCGAGACCTCCTTCATCCGCGCGATCTCGCCCTGCACCTGGCTCTTGTCCTTGGTCTGGCCGATCAGCGCGGAGACTTTATTCTTTTCCGCCTTGAGGGTTTCCGTCTCGCTGAGCAGCTCGCGGCGCTGCTGATCGAGGGCCTGAAAACCGGACAGATCGAGCTCGCCGCTGCGGGTCGCCAGGGCTTTTTGCGCCGCGGCGAAGTTATCGCGCAAGTATTTGATATCGAGCATGATTTACTCCTTGAGTGACTTTTATCCGAATGGACAAAAGTTGATAACACTTCTATTTCACAGGGTCAAGGATTGCAGAACTTTTTCACACCAGGCGCACGAGTGAGCGATGTGCGGCAGATGCTAGGCGCGGACTGAAATCGCACCGCAGGCGTAGCAGCGCTACGTCGAGGATGGGATTTCAGTCCGCAACGCCGCAGATGTTGTGCAGCGCTCACTCGCTCCCCCCTTTAACCCACCACTCGGCATCATCATCAAACCACCACTTGCTCGAGTCGGTTTCCCAGATGGTTTCGGCCAGCTCTTTCGCCACCTCGGTCTGCAGCCTTTGCAGCGAGAAAGGGTACCATTCATCGGCGTAGCGGTTGCCGAGATCCTTGTACTCTTTCAGCGACAGCACCATCTCCAGCTGGTCGGCATCGTGCGCCAGCTGCGCCTCGCGGGTCTGATTGACCATGAACTCCTGCAGGGTGGCGCGGTAATCATCGCCGAACGGCAGCTGCCGGGCGAGGTCTTCGACCGCCCTGGCCTCGTCGACCTTGACATACTTTTTATTGACGTAATTCAGATCGCCGATACGCGCCTCGGGGATATCGTGAAACAGGCAGAGCTGCAGCACCCGGCCGACATCGACCTGCCCATCGAGCTGCGCCAGGGTGTAGCCGATCAGCGCCGTGCGGAAGCTGTGCTCGGCCACCGACTCGGCCCCCGAGCCGAGGAACTGAAAGCCGGTGCGCGGGGTGCGCTTGAGCATGCCGACCTCGAAGAGGAAATTGGCGAGATTTTTCAATCTAAAATCCTTTTATCAAGTATTTATATCACCTGTGCAGGGGCGTGCCGCTGGCACGCCCGACTCACCGATCAGCACCCCAGCACGGGCGTCCCACCGGGGCGCCCCTACAATGTCATGCCTACTACCCGTGCCAAACCAGGAGGACTCCGACCAATATCAACCCCGCCGAAGTCAATCTGATCCGCCCGAAGGATTCACTCAGGAAGATGATCCCGATCAACACCCCGATCAACAAACTCACCTGGCGCACAGGCACGGCGTAGCTGACCGGCGCCAGCTGCAGGCCGAAGCGGAAGGTCAGAAAGGAGCCAAGCATCACCGGCCCCGACCAGAGCACCAGCGCCCGGCTCTGTCGCCACTCCTCCAGCACCCGGCCGCGGTAGCAGGGGCGCAGCAGGTTCAGGCTCATAAAGCAGAGCATGAAAAAGACCAGCACATAGGTGAAGTGATAGGCGGAGTAGCTGTCGACCCCGGTCTTGTCGATGATCGCGCCGATCGAATAGGTAAACCCGGCCAGCAGCGCGGCCTGCACCGAGCGGTTGCCGAGCTGCGAAAAAGGGCGGAGGATTTCGCTGGCCGACAGGCTGCGCAGCTGGATACAATAGGCACCCATGACGATCAGCGCAATCCCGGAGCAGCCTTCCAGCGAGAGGCTTTCGCCGAGCAGCAGCACCCCCCAGAGCGGCACATAGAGCATCGAGGTCTGCGCCAGCGGATAGGTCATCGACAGGTCCCCCTCGCGGTAGGCGACCCCGGTGAACCAGTGGTAGAGCACGAAGCAGACCGCCGCCGAGGCGGCCAGCAGCAGCGAGCGGGCGGAAAGCTCCGGCAGCGCCCGGCCCGAGCCGAACATGAAGACACTCATCATGCTGAATGCGCAGAAAAACATCCACCAGATAAAGACCGTCTTGTCACGGCTCTGTTTCACCAGCAGGTTCCACAAAGCGTGCATCAGCGCGGAGGAGACGATCAACAGCAGGGCCAGAGTATCCATGGCGGGCATTCTAGCGGATGGCCTGCGGGAATGAAAGCGCCTTTGACAGGCGCCAGCCGAGCGCTATTCTTAAGACATATAATTTTCATGAGGGATGAAAGGAACGATCATGAGCGATTATCGCATTGAACAGGATTCACTGGGCGAGATGCAGGTGCCGACCGAGGCCCTCTACGGCGCTCAGACCGCGCGGGCGCTGGCCAACTTCCCCGTCTCCGGCATGCCCCTGCCGCGGCCGCTGCTGCGCGCCCTCGGCCTGCTGAAAAAGCACGCCGCCGAGACCAACCAGCAGCTCGGCCTGCTCGAGGCGGAAACCGCCGATGCGATCATCCGCGCCGCCGGCGAAGTGATCGCCGGGCAGCTGGATGAGCACTTCCCGGTCGACATCTTCCAGACCGGCTCCGGAACCAGCAGCAACATGAACGCCAACGAGGTGATCGCCAACCGCGCCGCCCGCCTGCTCGGCCAGCCGCTCGGCAGCAAGGCGGTCCACCCCAACGACCAGGTCAACCAGGGGCAGTCGAGCAACGACGTCTTTCCCAGCGCCATCCATATCGCCTGCGCCGAACAACTGCACAAAGAGCTGCTGCCGGCCCTTGAGCAGCTGCTCCAGCAGCTGGTGGAGAAAGCCGAGGAGTTCAAAGAGATCCTGAAGATCGGCCGCACCCACCTGCAGGACGCCACGCCGGTCAAGCTGGGGCAGGTCTTCTCCGGCTACGCCCGCCAGGTCGAGCTGGCCCACGAGCGGCTCGCGGTCAATTCGAGCGGTCTCTACGAGCTGCCGCTGGGCGGCACGGCGGTCGGCACCGGCATCAACACCCACCCGCAATTCGCCGCCACCACCATCGCGGCAATCGCCCGCGAAACCTGCCTGCCGTTTCGCGAAGCGAGCAACCACTTCGAGGCGCAGGGCGCAAAGGATGCCCTGGTCGCCACCAGCAGCAGCCTCAAAGGGTGCGCCATCAGCCTGTTCAAGATCGCCAACGACATCCGCTTTCTCGCCAGCGGCCCGCGCTGCGGCATCGGTGAGCTGGTGCTGCCGACGGTGCAGCCGGGCAGCTCGATCATGCCGGGGAAGATCAACCCGGTGATGATCGAATCGCTGCTGCAGGTCTGCGCCCAGGTGGCCGGCAACGACGCCACCGTGGCCCTGTGTGGACTCTCGGGCAATTTCGAGCTGAACGTGATGATGCCGGTGATGGCGCACAACACCCTGCAGAGCATCGAGCTGCTCAGCCGGGCGATCCGCAACTTCGACGAGAAGTGCCTGGCCGGACTGCAGGCGGATGAAAAACGCTGCAGCGAGCTGCTGGAACAGAGCCTGGCGCTGGTCACCGCCCTGGTGCCGGAGATCGGCTACGACCGCGCCGCCGAGCTGGCCAAGCAGGCCCATAAGACCGGGCGCACCCTGCGCGAGTTGGCGCTGGAGGACGGGGTTGCTGCCGAGGTGCTCGATCGCCTCCTCGACCCAGCGTCTATGACCGAACCAAAGGCCTGAAATTACCAGGGGCGGCCCGCCGGGCCGCCCCTACAAAAGGAAATAAAATGTCGGGAAGAGAGGTAAGGCACCCCGGCCGCGATTTAACGGTTCAAAGTTCGCAGAATTCCCTCGCCTAACACCTGCCGCTGCCAGTTCTTCAGCAGCTCAATCCCTGCCAAATCCTGTTCCGCGCGCGGCTGCTTGCGCGCCAGCTCCTCAAGCAGGGCATTATTGATCAGCACCCCGGGGTCCAGCTCGAGCTGCGCGGCGACCTTTTTCCGCCAGTCTTTCAGCCGATTCAGACGCTTTTCCGCTTCCGGATCTTTTTTCCGCCGTTCCCCGCGCGGATAGGCCGGCAAGGCGGTCTCCGGCAGGTCGAGGGCCAGGCTCACCTGGTGCAGCAGCTTGCCGCCGTAGCGTTCGAGCAGCCGCGGCGACAGCCCTTCGACCTGTTCCAGATCCTTGCGCCCCTGCGGCTTGAGCCTGGCCAGCGCGAGAAGTGACTTGTTCCCCAGCACCTTGTAGAGCGGGCAGTCGCGCCGCTGGGCTTCGATCTCGCGCCACTGCAGCAGGTTCTCCAGGATCGCCAGCTGGCGGGGCTCCAGCATTCCGGCCCCCTTGAAGCGCAGAAACAGCGGCCCCTGATGGACGGCGAAGCGGGCTTTCTCCAGCAGTGCGAACTCCTCCTGCACCCAGGCCAGCCGCCCCTTGGCGGTCAGCTTCTCCTCGAAAATCTCCACCAGCCGGTGCAGGTGGCAGGTATCCTCAGCGGCGTAGCGGATCATCCCCTCGGAGAGCGGCCGCTTCGACCAGTCGGCGCGCTGGTACTGCTTGTCGAGCTCAACGGCAAAATACTTGCGCAGGATATCCGCCAGGCCGAACTTCTCTTCACCGAGAAACTGGGCCGAGATCATGGTGTCGAACAGGCCATTGATCTCGATGGAAAAATCACGGGCCAGGCAGCGGATATCGTAATCGGCGGCGTGAAAGATCTTACGGATCGCCGGATCGGCCAAAACCGGCTTGAGAGGCGCCAGTTCCGCGCCGGCCAGTGGATCGATCAGCACCGTGCTCTTCAGAGTCGAGAACTGCAGCAGGCAGACTTTCTCTTGAAAATTGTGCATCGAATCAGCTTCCAGGTCGACGGCGATGACCGCCTCTTCCTGCAACTGGGCGGCAAACTCGGCAACCTGCGCGGTGCCGGTCAAAATCGGGGGTAAAGACATCTAATCTCCAAAATTCAAGAGTTTATCAAGGGCTTTTTTATGGGCGCCATGCAGCGCCAATTGGGTCAATTCCACTTTTGAAAACCATTCCTGCTCAACCTCGGCAACCTGTGGAAAAACAGAAACCGGCAGGCGATAAAGTTTCAGCTCAAGGCGAAAATGACTGTAAATATGCTGGATGGTGCCGAGCTCCACCGGCTCTCCGGCCGCGGCAAGCTCACCCGCCAGCAGCACGATCCTCTCTGCGGCCGTCTGCCCCTCCGCCAGACTGTAGCTCGGGAACTCCCAAAGCCCGCCAAGCAGCCCGCTGGCCGGACGGCGCCGGGCCAGATAACGCCCGGCGTTTTCCAGCAGCAGCGCCAGCTCGCGGCGCACCGGCACCGGTTTGCTTTTCTGTTTCAGCGGCAGCTGCTGTTCCAGGCCGAACCGGCGAGCCTGGCAGAGCTCCCGCAATGGGCAGGCCGTGCAGAGCGGTTTGCGCGGCAGGCAGATAGTCGCCCCCAGGTCCATGATCGCCTGGGTGTAATCGTGCACCTGCGCCTCCGGCGTCAACGCCTCCGCCCAGCGCCAGAGCTGCTTTTCCGCCGCGCTCGAGCGCGGCGGCTGCTGCAGGGCGAACAGGCGGCAGAGAATCCGCCGCACGTTACCGTCGAGGATCGGCGCCTGCTTGTCGAAGGCCAGCGCGGCGATCGCCCCGGCGGTCGAACGTCCCACCCCGGGCAGGCGCTGCAGTTCCTCGACAGTGTCCGGGAAACTGCCGGCGAACTCCTCGACCACCATGATCGCTGCCGCGTGCAGGTTGCGGGCGCGAGCGTAATAGCCAAGCCCGGCCCAGAGGTCGATGACCGCCGCCAGCGGTGCCGCGGCGAGCTGCTCCACGGTCGGGAAGCTCCCCAGAAACCGCTGATAGTATCCGATCACTGCGGTCACCGTGGTCTGTTGCAGCATGATCTCTGACAGCCAGATCCGATAGGGATCGCGGGTCTGCCGCCAGGGCAGCTCGCGCCCCTCCCGACCGTACCAGGCCAGCAGCAGTGGAGCGACCTGGCAATATTCGAACGGTAAACTGTCATCCATGATTTCTGTAGGGGCGCCCCGGTGGGGCGCCCGCATCTTCAACCGATCTCCCGCAGCGCCTCCAGTGTCAGCTGCATCTCCTCGCGGGTGCCGATGGAGATCCGCAGGCCGTGCCTGAGCAGCGGGTCGGAAAAGTAGCGCACCAGGATCTTGCGCGCGTACAGGGCATCGTAAACCCGCTTGCCATCCCGGTCGGGGGGACTGGCGAAAACGAAGTTGCCGTGTGACGGGATCACCTGATAGCCGAGCTTGGTGATGGAGTTGCAAAAACAGTCCCGCACGTTGCGCACCATGCCGACCGTCTGCTGCAGGTAGGCCTGATCCTTGAGCGCGGCGCTGGCCGCCACCAGCGCCAGCCGGTCGAGATGATAGTGATCGCGGATCTTATCCAGCGCCGCGACCACTTCGGGCCGGGCCACCGCGAGTCCGAGACGCATCCCGGCCAGGGAGTAGCTCTTGGAGAAGGTGCGGGTAACAACCAGGTTTTCGTACCTCTTCACCAGCTCCATGGCGCTGCCGTCGGTGAAGTCGACATAGGCCTCGTCGACCACCAGCACCCCGGCACAACGTTCTGCGAGCTCCTCGATGTAGCTGTTGTCGAAGATGAACCCGAGCGGCGCGTTGGGGCTGGTGAGGAAAAATAATTTCCCTTCGTAACGTTCTGGAAAATCAGCCAGGCGGAAATCCTCGGTCAACCCGAAGGTACGGATCTTCGCCCCCTGGATCTCGGCCAGGGTCGCGTAGTAGGAGTAGGAGGGGTGCACGTAGGCGATCTCCTCCCCTTCCCCGGCGAAGGCGCGGATCAGGTTGTTGAGCAGCTCGTCCGAGCCGTTGGCCATGATCACCCAGGCGGGGTCGACGCCATAGAGTTCCGCCGCATCCTGGCGCGCCTGCTTGCTTGCGGCATCAGGGTACTTGCGCAGGTTCTCGCCGCCGTTCGCCAGCTCAGCAAGGATCGCCTCGGTGACCTGCGGCGACGGCTGATAAGGGTTCTCGTTGGTGTTCAGCTTGATCCAGCCCTCGTCCTGCGGCTGGAAGCCGGGCACGTAGCCGGCCATCTCGGCGATGTTTTTGCGTAACGGCAACAT
>CALZHR010000041.1 GCA_945787335.1 uncultured Desulfuromonadales bacterium | reverse complement strand
TGACCGCCTGCAGCAGCTGCACGGAATCAAGATCGAAAACCGGTTTTGACGCGCCGTGATCACCGAAGCGGGGGTGATCCCCGGTGAGCAGCAGCAGGTTCTCGATCCCCATCGCCGCGGCACCAAGCAGATCGGATTGCAGCGCCATCCGATTGCGGTCCCGGCAGGTCAGCTGCAGGACCGGCTCGTAGCCCCGCTCAACCAGCAGCCTCGCCAACGCCAGGGGTGACATGCGCATGCAAGCACCCTGGTTATCGGTGACGTTGATCGCATCGACAAACTGCAGCTGTTCGGCCTTGGCCAGTGCCTCGGAGACATCTGCCCCTTTCGGCGGCGCGATCTCCGCCGTGACCACGAACTGCCCCTGACGCAACTTTTCGGCCAGGCGGCTCATTTCTTCCGCTCCGGCGGCTCTGGTCGGGCCAGGCTCAATTTCCCCGGTTTGAACTTACGGCTCCAATCTTTCGGCGCGACGATCTTATCCAGCACGCCCTGACGCTGCTGGGCCTGCAGCCGCTGGTAGATCAGCGTCCAACCGCAGTCCCGTTCAGGATCGGCTTCGCAGCGCCCCTCGTCCATCCCTCCACAGGGCCCGTTCAGCAACCCTTTGGCGCAATTGGTCACCGGGCAGATACCGGCAGTTTCGTTCAGAATGCAGTCACCGCAGAGCGAGCATTTCTCTTCGTACTGACCGAAGCGCCGGACATTGCCGACAAACAGGGAGTTGACCCCGGCCAGCACCCGTTTTTCTGTACATTCGGAGAGCGACTGCACACCGGCGCCGCAGGCCAGCACGATCACGGCATCCGCTTCGGCGAGCTCCGCCTTTATCCGGCGCAGCTCCCGGGCCGCCCGCATGATGTGGCAGGCCTCTTCCAGAATCAGGCTGCCGACGACCTCGCGCCCCCCCTCTTCGAGCCATTCCTGGGTGGCAAACAGCTCATCCTCGCCGCCCACTTTGCACGCTGTTGCGCAGGAGCCGCAGCCGACCAGGAACAGCTTCTCATGCTCGACCAGCAGCTTTTCAAGCTCCTGACGGTCTTTGGGGGTGCTGATAATCATTTAGCTGCGGCGCGACGCTTGGCGCTGACCAGGGTATTGTAGAGCAGCATGGTGATGGTCATCGGACCGACCCCACCCGGCACCGGGGTAATCGCCGCGGCGTGCTGTGCTCCGGCGTAATCGACATCGCCGACCAGCTTCTTCTCGCCGACGCGGTTGACACCCACGTCGATCACCACGGCGCCCGGCTTGATCCAGTCCCCCTTGATCATCTCCGGACGCCCGACCGCGGCGATCACGACGTCGGCCTGACGGACTTTTCCCGGCAGGTCAGCCGTGCGCGAATGGCAGATGGTCACGGTGGCATGCTCAGCCAGACACATCAGCGCCACCGGTTTGCCGACGATATTCGAACGCCCGACGACAACCACCTCTTTCCCCTTCAACTCAACTCCGGTGCGTTCGAGCATCTTCATCACCCCGTAAGGCGTGCAAGGCTGAAACAGGGGGTTGCCGGTCGCCAGCCGGCCGACATTATAAGGATGGAAGCCATCGACATCCTTCTGCGGCGAAATCGCCTCGAGGACCTTGGCTTCGTCGATATGATCCGGCAGCGGCAACTGAACAAGAATGCCGTCGATCCGCTCATCAGCATTGAGCCGGGCGATCAGCTCCAGCAGCGCCGCCTCGCTGGTCGTTGCCGGCAGCTTGTGCTCGTCGGAGAAGATCCCGGCGGCCGCACAGGCTTTTTCCTTCATCGAAACATACACCTTGCTGGCCGGGTCTTCGCCCACCAGCACCACCGCCAAACCGGGCGTCACACCCTGTGCTGCCAGGGCGGCCGTATCCTGCGCAATCTCCTCGCGCAGCTCCGCCGCAATTGCCTTACCGTTAATAATTTCAGCCACTTGCTACCTCCAAATCTATTTATGTGCAGATATTCAAACCGATAAGTGATGATCTTCGAAAAAAATGGAATCAAAACTATACGTAAGGGGTTGCCGAAAGTAAAGCCGCAGAAAGCCCCTTGTGCGTATACATTTTTCCCGCTATCCTCGCATGATCTTTTGATTTTATGCTATCGAGGGCCACATGAAAAAAATCACCCTGCTGCTGCTGTCGAGCATGCTTCTTTGCGCCTTTTCCGCCTACGCCGACCATGAGAACTCAACGCCGGAGACAGATCCTGATTTTGTCGACCGGACCCACCGCACGATCAGCGACTCTCTTTCCGCTCCCTCGCGTTGGTTCGACAGTTTTTTCAGCGATCCGCGTAGCGACGAGGAATTTGCCGGCACCTTGTTGCGGCTCCGCGGCTCGGCGACGATTAACGAAGGAGACGGCGTCGATTATGATGGGAAGGTCAAAGCGCGACTGCGGCTGCCGAATCTGAAACGCCGCCTTCACCTGATCCTCTCAAGCGAAGAAGACGACATCCGCGATGCCAACTTAAAAGACCGACGCATCAACAAGGAACTGGCGGACAACAACGACGAAACCACTCTGGCCCTGCAGTATACCCAGGAGCGCAGCACTAGCTTCAGCCTGACCCACCGCATCGGACTCGACCTCGAGGATGGTTTAAACCCGGATATCCGCTCCCGGGTCCGCTATTCGCTGCCGATCGCGGACCAGTCACTGCTGACTCTGGCGCAGGCGGTTTTCTGGGAAAATGAAGAGGGCTTCGGCGAAGAAACCCGCATCGACTATGACATCCCGTTTCGTAAAAACATGCTGCTCCGAACCACCGGCCGGGGGCTTTTTTCCGAGTCGAGCAACGGCTACGAGTGGCTCACCCTGGTCGAGCACCTGACCTCCTTCAGCCACAAAAAGGCGATCTCGGTCGGCGCATTCACCGCCGGCGAAACACGCCCGCAGAATCACGTAACGGAGTACAACACCTTTGTCAAATATCGCCAGGCATTCATCAAAAAATGGCTCTTTTTTGAATTGAATCCTGAAGTCAGCTGGCTGCGCGAGAAGGATTTTAAAGCCGCCACCGCTTTTACCCTGACACTGGAAATTCAGTTTGGCGATATTTTCGATTAGTGGCTTCGCCTGCCCCAAGCGCAAAAAGCCCCGTCAGCCGTGCTGACGGGGCTTTTTGCGCTTGGGGCTTAATCCAATCAACTATTGGCGGCCTGAGGGCACCCGGCGCAACCTTCACTCTTTCCGGCGCTGGCGCAGGTCGCGGCCTGACCGTACCCCTGCTGATACCAGCCCCCCCCTTTCAGAGCAAAGCCGCCCTTCGAGATCTGCTTCTTGACCGCACCACCACATTCACGGCACTCGCTGAGCGGCTGATCAGAAAATTTCTGCCGGACTTCAAAATGAATTCCGCAGGCTTCACATTGATATTCGTATATCGGCATAACGAACCTCCAAAAAAAATTTAGCTACACAATCGGTAACTTTAATTTGAGTCATAAAGTTCTGTCAAGGGGGGGCGTGCTAGGAGAGGATCGCTGACAAGACAGCGGCGGCAGAATCCAGCTCGACGTCCCGGAGCAGAACGCGCTTGAGCCGTGAGCGCTCACCGGAAACCAGCTCCACCCGACCCTTTGGCAGACCGAAGAGCCTGGCCAGGAAATCACAGCAGCAGCTGTTGGCCGAGCCTTCAACCGGAGGAGCGGTTATTTTGACTTTCAGGCTGTCACCATGCAGACCGACGATCTGATTACGGCTCGACCGTGGCTGCACGTAAAGTCGAATCAGCACGCCATCAGCTGAGGGTTGCAGGCAGGCCAGCATCAAGGCAGTTCCAGACCATCCTCCAGCTCTTCCTTGCTGAGCGGCTGATCAAGCAGCGGGGTCTGGTGCGCGTCATCATCAAGCTGCAACACATCCAGGTCGAGAAGCTTCAAGTGACTTTCGACCAAGGCCCGCAGGCCACACTCAAAGGAGATTTTCTGCCGTTTCAGGTCCTGTATTTCACTGATCAGCTGCAACCGCCGCTCTGCGGCATCGCGAATCACCTGCTCCCCTTCGACATGCGCTTCGGCAACCAGCACTTCGGCTTCCTTACGGGCGTTCGATTTCAGCTCTTCAGTAATCTGCTGAGCTGTCATCAGGGTTTCCTGCAGGGCCTTTTCCCGCTCGCGCATCTGTTCGAGGGCCGTTCTGGTGCGGGCCAGCGACTCTTTCAGCTCATTGTTCTGCTTGTGCAGACGCTCCAGCTCATCAGCCAGCATCTCCAGAAAAGTATCGACCGCGGCCGTATCGTAACCGAACAGACGGGTCTTGAACTGATGCTGCTGTATCTCTATCGGAGTAATCCGCATGGAGGATTTCCCTTCAGGATCAATGAGCGAGCTGGACGATAAAACCGACCAAAACCTGCTGACAGACCGAGAGCAGAATCAACAGCACAATAGGTGAGAAATCGAAGGATCCTGCCTGCAGGATCGGTAACATCTTACGCAAGCGATAGAGCACCGGATCGGTGGCGTTATGCAGAAAGCGGACTATCGGGTTGTAGGGGTCGGGGCTGACCCAGGAGATCAAGGCCCGGGCAATGACGATAAAGATATAAATATTGAAGGCCAGATCGAGAATTCTGGCAACAGCGAGCAAAAAAACTCCCATAATCGATACATCTCCGCTGGTCTGATGACAAAAAAAATACGTAATTCTTCGAATTTATACAGAAATGACTCACCCCTGTCAAACTCTTCTCAGGCGATAATTACCCCCGGTGTTTTTGACATTCACAGCGAAAACCGCTAGATTGGATCGGATTTGGTTAACAACATTAACAGTGAAGAGCCCCGAGGGATTAAAGAATGGTCCAGACCAACAACCTGAACGTTCGTAAAGTCGCGCCGATAATTGCTCCTGCTGATCTCAAGCAGGTTTTTCCGCTGACGACAGAAGGGGCTGCTTTTGTCAGCGAAAGCCGCGAGCAGATCAAAGCCATTCTGCGCGGCGAAGACAAACGCCTGATGGTCGTCGTGGGCCCCTGCTCGATTCACGATCCAGAAGCGGCGATGGATTACGCACGCAAGCTGGCGGCGCTGGCGGCCGAACTTGGTGATCAACTGTTCTTTGTCATGCGGGTCTATTTCGAAAAACCGCGCACGACGGTCGGCTGGAAAGGGCTGATCAACGATCCGGATATGGACGGCACCCACAGGATCTCCAAAGGGCTCGGGATCGCCCGGCAGTTGTTCTGCGCCATCACCGATCTGAAACTGCCGATCGCCAGCGAGATGCTCGACCCGATCACCCCGCAATATCTGGCCGACATGATCAGCTGGGGAGCGATCGGCGCCCGCACCACCGAATCGCAAACCCATCGCGAGATGGCCAGCGGCCTGTCCTTCCCGGTCGGCTTCAAAAACGGTACGGATGGCGGCCTGAAAATCGCGACTGACGCCATGGCAGCCGCCTGCCGTCCGCACAGCTTCCTCGGCATCAATTTCGAAGGGCGCAGTTCCATCGTCGAGACCACCGGCAATCCGGATATTCACATTGTTCTCCGTGGCGGCAACGACGCTCCGAATTACCTGCCGGACGATATCACCGCCACCGTCGCGTTGCTGAAGAAGAACAACCTGCCGCCAGCGATCATGGTCGACTGCAGCCACGCCAATTCCTACAAGGACCACGAACGGCAGGGAGAAGTTCTCGACAACATCGTTGCCCAGCGTCTTGCCGGTGCCGCCGACATCTGCAGCGTGATGATTGAAAGTAATCTCCACGCCGGCAACCAGAGCATTCCCGCGGATCTGTCGCAACTTCAGTACGGAGTTTCGGTCACCGACAAATGCGTCGACTGGGAAACCACCGAAGCGATGCTGATCAGAACTCATGCCAGCCTGGCGGCAGCAAACCGCTGAAGCTCTTGACGATGAGCGAAAACCCAAAATCCTGCTGTCCCGACGCAGCGGACCCGAAATTTTGTGACCCGGAGCCGACGGCAGCCTGTTGCCCGCCAACACCCGAGGCGACCGCCGGTCGCAGCGAGCCAGCCCCCGCTCAGGACTGCTGTCCTCCGCAACCGGCCTCAAGCAGCTGCGGCCCCCCCTCTCCCGCGCAGCCACTGATTGCCGGTTACAGCATCTATCCTTTTGTCAGCAGTTGGCTTGAGACACCGGTCGGCAAGGTCCCGCAGGTAAGGACACAGCTGACCTGGGCCGATCGGCGCGGCCGCTGGGCAATGCGTTGGGGGCTCGGCCGTGATCGCTACGCGGTCACTCCGGGGCTTTATGCGGTCGGACAACCGGACGAAAAGTCGCCGGTGCTGGTTTCGGCCAATTACAAGCTCAGCTTCGATTGTCTGCGCGCTGCCCTCACAGGCTTAAGTGCCTGGATTCTGGTCATCGATACCAAAGGGATCAATGTCTGGTGCGCGGCCGGCAAAGGAACATTCGGCACAGCTGAAATTGTCAACCGGCTCAAGCAGTGCCAGATTGCCGGGCTCGTCAGCCACCGCCAACTGATTGTCCCACAACTCGGAGCTCCAGGTGTCGCAGCCTACCAGGTCAAACAGCAAAGCGGATTTCAGGTTGTCTACGGGCCGGTCCGGGCCAACGACCTGCCTGCGTTTCTCCGCGCCGGGCTGCAGGCGACCCCCGCGATGCGGCAAATCAGCTTCAGCGCCTTGGAGCGACTGATTCTGACTCCGGTCGAGGTCACCATTCTGGCCAAACAGATTCTGATCGCGGCTCTGGTTCTGGTGGTGATCAGCGGTGTTGGGGCAGAAATTTTCTCCTTCTCTGCCGCCTTGACGCGCGGCCTGAGCGCAGTAAGCGCTGGGCTGTGCGGCGTTTTGACCGGCTGCGTTCTGACCCCGGTGCTGTTGCCGTGGCTCCCCGGCCGGGCCTTTGCCGCCAAGGGGGCGGCGCTCGGTCTGCTGACCGCGACAATTCTTGCGCTTGGCCCATACCGTGAAGCGGGGACCAGTGGTTGGATATCCCTCTACCTAGCGGTGATAGCAATCGCCTCCTACACGGCGATGAACTTTACCGGCTCGACAACCTTTACCTCACCATCCGGAGTCGAGAAGGAGATGCGCGTCGCGATCCCCTGTCAGGCAGTTGCGGTGCTGGTCGCCGGCTTATTCTGGATCGGCGCTGCGTTCTAAGGGCGCAGCACGGCAAAAGGCATGACCGAATGACTGATCTTAAATATCTGGAAAATGTCGTCACTCTGAAGCTGGTCGATGAAAAATGTATCGGCTGCGGGCAGTGCGAGATCGTCTGCCCGCACCGAGTCTTCGTCGTCGAGGACCAGCTCGCCCGAATCACCGACCGGGACCGCTGCATTGAGTGTGGCGCCTGCAGCAAGAACTGTCCGGTGGCCGCTATCGAGGTTGAAGCCGGGGTCGGCTGCGCCAGTGCGATTATCTACAGCTGGCTGACAGGAAATGAACCAAGCTGCGACTGTAGTGGCGGCTCAAGTTGCTGCTGAGCTTGCAGTTCGTAAATTATTTGCTTTACTTACTCAGCCATGAATATTAAATTTATCTTAATTCAATCTCTGAGAGCTGGCAATGAAGCGTACCCTCCTGATCATCGATGACTCCAAAGCGATCCGTACCCAGGTTACCCAGACCCTGGTAGACGGCTCGTTGTTCGGCGAAATCCTGCAAGCCGCCGACGGCATCGAAGGCTTCAAGCTGCTCGTCAACCATGATGTCGACATCATCCTCTGTGATATCGAAATGCCCGGCATCGATGGTTTGAAATTTCTCGCTATGCTGCAATCCCGCGATGATCTCAAAGATATGCCGGTCATCATGCTCACCAGCCATAAAGATATTTCAACCAAAGTCCGTGGGCTTGAATCGGGCGCCAGCGACTATATCACCAAGCCGTTCGAACCGACAGAGCTGGTCGCCAGATTGCGCGTCCACTTACAGATCAAATCTCTGCAAGACGAATTGCGGCGCAGCAACCAGCTCCTGCTCGAGCTTGCGCAGACCGACCCGTTGACACGCCTGTGCAATCGCCGGCATCTGCGGGAAAAACTGGAGATTGAGCTGAATCGTTGCTTCCGCAGTGATAACCCGATCGCTATGATCATGGCCGATATCGATCACTTCAAGCAGGTCAACGACAAATTCGGCCATCAAGTCGGGGATGAAGTTCTGGTCAGGGTTGCGGATTTGATCCAGGAAGAACTGCGCACCTATGATCTGGCGGCGCGCTATGGTGGAGAAGAATTCTGTCTGGTCCTGCCTGAAACAAATCTTCTCTCAGCGGTCGAAGTCGCTGAGCGCATCCGCTTCAAGGCCGGGAAAATGAGCTTTGGCGGCAAACTGGACAGCGCAAACCTGACGATCAGTTTCGGCGTTGCAGCCTACGACGGCAGTGTCGAAGGCTCAATTGATGACCTGATCAAAAAAGCGGATGATGCTCTCTACATGGCAAAGCACGCCGGGCGCAACAACGTCAAAACCATGGACGACTGATCCAAGTCTCCCTTCCCGCTTGAGCGTACTGCAACAAAATCGAAGTGCAGCCTTTTCGCCTGAACACAGAAAGGACCTGATTCCCATCAGGTCCTTTCAAATTTTGACACTTACTTTTGTCCTCTGAAATAACTGCGGCTCCCACCACTGCAGATCACTTAAAAATCATCCTCCAGCATCGGAAGCGGCCTGTACCAGCATGGCCAGGGTGCAGAAAATCAACCCGTCAGCACACTAGATCAGGCGGTTCTGCTTAAGAAAATGCCGTGCGACATCCTTGGCTCCCTGGCGGTTGGCATCGGTTTCCAGTTGAGCAATTGTCGTCGCGTTGATCTTCCCCCCCAGCTTATTGATCAAGCGGGCCAGCGCGGGAAACTTCTTCAGCACATCCTTGCGCACAACCGGTGCGGCTTGGGCAGGGATATCGAGCCCGGTCCCTTGGGCCTCGAAGCCGAGCGGCTTCAACCAGACCAGGTTCAGCTCCTCATTGTAGCGTTTCTTTACCTGCTGATAGAGCTGTTCGGCATCCTGAACCGGCTCGGCACCGAGAATCTGCAGCTGCCCGACGCCGGTATACTCCACGTACATGTCGATATCATCCTTGAGCAAAGCATCATGGGCTTCGCTGCTCGAATTTTGCAGCACCACCTTGACCGAGGTGCCGGTCCGTTCGGTGATCAACTGAGCCAGCATGTTGGCCAGAAGTTCCTGCTGAATCCCGCCGGTCGCCCCGACCACCAGGGTTTTCCCGACACAGGCTGAAGCCGGCAGGGCAAACAGCAGGGCTGTCATCAACAGGAGAATGGTTTTCGCAATCAGAGAACGCAGCTGATTCATGACAAAGTTCCTTTCAAATACCGTAAAATCGCAATCAGGTCCTCAATGGACCGGTTTACCCGTAACCGGTTGCGGCTCTTTTGGCGCAGGCTCTTCGGCGAGCCTGATCTCGCCAAACTTCTGCTCATAAGCCTGCAGATTGTTATGCAGCGCCATCAGCAACCGTTTGGCGTGCTTTGGTGAGGTGATCAGGCGCGACTGAACCTTGGCCCGCGGCACCTGCGGCTGCACGTAAATGCAATCGATGACAAACTCGCTGTCACTATGATTAACCACCGCCATATTGATATACTGGCCGCTGGCAACATCATCATCAATCTGGATTTCCAATTTCACGTCCTGGTCAGTTTTTTCACTCATCGCTCGCCCTTTGGCAGATGTTGATCTCAAATTGAATGTTCATTTCACTCCGGCATGCTCGACCGGCTCGGACAGCCAGGGGCTGTACCTGACCAGGTCACGTAAAAAACGCTGACCACTCGCGACATCGGTCACCCACTGCGAGTCAACCCGGTCGAAAAACAGCGCTGATCTCAAATCGGCGGAATCAGGATTATCCGCCTGTCCCCACCAATTGTCCCGCAGATCAACCGTTCCGGGAGCCGCGGTGAAACTGGCATGCTTCCCCTGTCGCCCGGATGTCTGCAGAAACTGATTCACTTCACCTTGAACCAAGCCCTGCTTCTCCTTGTCGGCGCTCTGATAATCTCCTAGTTTAACAGCAAGCCGATTACCAATAAAGTTATTCTGCCGAACTTTTGGATAGGAGAGATAATCACACAAGAGCGCCAGGCGATTCTTGGCGAACTGATTGCGGACCACCAGCGGCGCCGAACGGCGCTCAGAGGTAATCGCAATCCCGTTGTCCGAAAACAGGTTCTGCTCCACCCGCGGGCTGCCAAGCTGATTATTGACCAAAGCCTGCTGATTGCCGGTGAAGCGGTTGCCGTGGATCAGCGGTTTCGAGGCCAGCAGGCTGATAATCGCCTGTTGGTTGCCGCTGAAACTATTATTCAGGATCTGCGGACTCTCCAGGGTCTGATCACAAAGCACCGCGGTGGCGTTCTCGGTAAAACGGTTCTCCGTCAATTCGCCTACAAACATATGCTGCAGCTGGACCCCGGTGCGGTTATTGACAAATTCATTTTTGCGCACCACCCCGCCACTGTTATGGCTGGCTAAAATGGCTGTCTCATTATCGGCAAAGCGGTTATTCTGCAGGACCACCTGCGAGCGCATTTCGATATCGATCGCGATCCGGTTGCCGGTAAAATCCGAGCCGTCCACCACGGGCGACGATTGACGCTGCAGGTTGATGGCGGTCTCGCAATCGTGAAAGCGGCTCTGTTTTACTGCAAACCGGCTCATAGTGCTGCTGATCGCCGTTTCCGCGCCGCTGAAAGAGACATGCTCAAATCGGCTCTGGCGAGCAGATTGAGCCAGCACCACCCCGCGCCAACCTGCAGGGGCGGAAAAATCGATCGGCTGCTGCGCCGTACCGATAGCCGACAATGCCCCTTCGATGCGCAATTCAAATTCCGGCTGCAGTGGCCGGATGACGGTTCCCGGTGCGATGCGCAATTCGGCTCCCGCGGCAACCAGCACCGCCTGCTGCAGCTCTACCGTCCCCTGCCAATGCTGATTCTCACCAATGACCTTATAGGTCGGCCCCTCAGCATGAATGGCTGAGACCGGCAGAAAAAACAGCAGAATAAAGTTTACAAGATATTTTTTCACCGCGACACCATTTCTGGCAGAAATCCGTCTCCGCCCGCGACCAGCTGGCGAAAATGCCTCCAGGTCCAGGTTCAGAACTCAGCCCTGAAAGCATGGATCGCGCGATCCCGCGCCCCAACCAGCAGCAATTGCTGGAAAACGAACGGCTGGCTCTGAATCGGCTCCTGTAACCTTGTCCGCGCGAGGACTTCGCCACTGGCCATGGACAATGCAAAAAGGTCACCAGCATTATCACCGACAAACAAGCGGCCTGCTGACAACAGCGGCGTTGCATAAACGGCCCCTGAGGTCGGCGTTTTCCAGACCAGCTGGCCGGTCTTGTTCTCTAGCGCGTAAAGATGGCTGCCGGCCGTCCCGAAATAGACCCGATCATCGTCACTGACAGGCGCTGCGTAATAACAGGGTTCATTGGTCGCATAACTCCAGAGCTTCTGCCCGGCAAGATCGAGGGCCGTCAGCTCGCCGTTTTTGGCCAGCTGCAAGAGCGTCCCTTCAGCGAGAACCGGCGTTGTCAACAGCGCCGCGGTGAAGCGGCAAGTCCAGAGGAGCGTGCCGTGGCGGTCGAGGCACAACAGGTCCCCACCACTGGTCGGCAGATAGATCCGTTCAGCCGTCACCAGCGGCGCGGCCCGCAAAGGCGAACCGCTGTCATAACTCCAGCGCAACTCACCGCTCTGCCTATCGAGGGCGTAGAGTTGACCGTTCCAGGCTGGCACCAGCAACTGCTGCCCAGCGACAACCAATCCGCCCTGACGATGATCATCCGCCGGCGACTCCGGGTACTCGAAGCGCCAGAGTTCCTTGCCATCGGCCAGCCGCAGGGCAATCACCTGCCGCTGCCAGGTCTGGACGAACACCCGCTCGCCGTCAGTTGCCGGCGTCGCATCGGCGACATCCCCCAGCTCGGCTTTCCAGACCGCCTGCCCCGAGCTGTCAAGGGCATGCAACCGCCCGTCCCAGGAGGGGTAAAGAATCAAATCACCTGTCGCGACGGGTATGGCGTCGACAAAGCCGGCGGTTGGATAGCGCCAGGCGGTTTGCAGCACAAACCTTTGTCGCGGCCCGGCGCCCGGCACCGCAGCCGCCAGCGGTTGCAGCTGTACCGCACCGATTTCCGGATCGGTGTTGCGATCGTAGACTTTAGCCATGATCGCCTGAAGGTCACTCGTCCCCCACCAGTTCCCCTGGAGGCTGACATCGTTGAGATAGAAATCCCCCAGGCGCACCTGAAACTGATTTTCGACAATATTGTTGTCGCTGATGCTGAACGGCTGGTCGTTTTCGAACAGGAAGATGCCGGCGGCGTTCTTGCGGATCAGGTTATGTTCGACCCGGACCCGCGAATTGCGAAAGTTGATCCCCTTGCCGCTCTGCTGCTCGAACAGGTTGTGGCGCAAGGTAAAAGTCGCCTGGCCGATGCGGCAGCCGTCGATGTTGTGATGGATGTGGCAGTCCTCGACGATACCGCGGGTGAAGTGAGCGTGCAGGGTGTAGGCGGAGTCGCGGATTTCGCAGTAACGCAGGTGCACCTGTTTGGAGAAATCGACGGCAATCTCCAGCCAGTCGCCTGGCTGTGGATTATCCCGGGCGCTGCGGAAGCTGATCGGCTGGTCGATGGTCCCGAGCGCCAGCAGCTCCCCCTTGACGACCAGCGTACCATCCCCCAGTCCGTCGCGGTCGGCATCCCGGTAAGCGAAGCGGATCACCGTGCCGGGCGCGATGCGCAGGGTCGCGTCGCGCAGCACTTCGACCTTTCCGTCGATCAGGATCTCGCCGCTCCAGGTGGTATCTTCGCTGATCACCTGATCCTGCAGCAGAATCGGTTCCGCCGACTGCAAGCCGGCGCAGGAACAAAACAACAGGGGGAAAAGCAACAGTGCCGTGAAAAAGCTTTTCATCATGCACTCCGGACAGGATGGCTCAGCGGGTCAATTGCAGCACCCAGCCGAGCAGGATGGAAACGGTCAGGGAATGGACAATAAAGACCAGCACCAGGCGCTTCTGAAACATCGCCCAGAGCGCCAGCATCGACGGCAGGCTGGTGACCGGGCCGGCCAGCAGCAGAGTCAGCGCGGCGCCATAGTCGATGCCCCGCTCGAGCAGACCGGCCATGATCGGGATGATCGGGATCTGGTTGGTCGGCAGCGGCAGGCCGATCAGCGCCGCGGAAAACAGCGAGAAGACACTCTGCTGCCCGACTAAAAAGGTGATCCAGGAGACCGGCACCAGGGTGACGATGATCGCTTCCAGGATAATCGCCAGCAGCAGGTACTTGCCGACGAACAGGCCGGCGTCGAGGGTCCGGTCGAAGATGAAACGGATACGGCTTTCGCGTGGCACCACCTGCATCCGCTTGACCTTGATGCCGGCCGCGGCGCCGATCTCGGCGGCCGGCGCCAGGCTGCCGTCTTCGTTGTAGACCGGCTCAAGGCGCACCATATCCTGAGCCAGGTAGCCGATCTTCTGCAGCCAGAGCACCACCAGCCCGGCCGAGAGGCCGAGAACCCCGGCACCGACGAACTTCAGCAGCGCCCAGTCGCCCCCCAGGCCGCGATAGGTGAGCAGCAACGCGTCCGGCCCCATCACCGGCGAGGTGACCAAGAGCGCCATCAGGGGCGCCAGCGGGGTGCCCATCATTGCCAGCGATATCACGATCGGCAGGATGCCGCAGGCGCACAGCGGCGACACCATGCCGACGGCAACCGCCACCGGAATCCCCCAGTAGCCGGCCCGATTGACCGAATCGCGGATGTGCAGATCGAGCTTATAACCCTTGATGAGGCCGACCAGCAGAATCGACAGCAGGAAGAACCACCACATCTGCAGGATCTCTTCCTGAATCACGCTGAGTATCTGGCTGAAGACCGAATCCTGCATCGACTATCCTTCTATCACCTCGATCAACTCCGCGGCCGGCATGGTCCGCAGCTCTTCGAGTCGCAACGGCTGCTGCAGCTCCGGCAGCTCACGATAACCAGCCGCCAGCTGCAGCGCCTGACCGGTCAGGGCAAAACGGAGCTGGGCACCAGCCGACGCACGACAGTGCAAGTGATGCAGCCCCTGCGCTTCGATAAGCAGCTCGAAATCGGGCTGAAACTGCTCAAAGATGATGCGAATCCCGTCAGTCGCGCAGGTCCGGGCCAGGTAGGAGAAATTCCAGTCGCTCAGAGTGACCTGAGAAATTCGCTCACAGGCCGCTTCTGCCAGACGGACGCCGAGAGTGCTCATCGGACAATAGTGCCCGTGCCGGTCCGCCAGTTGCTGGTAGAGTGCTGGGTCCGCCACAGCGATCCTAAAATGCGTAGTGGTGCGGGCAGTCGTTCTCGTAGATTTCGTGATAGACGCGGGTCATATCGGGGGTCAGCCAGTAGCGGACTTCGTTGAGCGACTTGAGGAAATGCGCCATGGTCACTTCCGGGGCGTCTTCTTTGATCGCGTTGACCGTGGCCCGCTTACAGAGGCTCTCGGCGTCCCAGCCGACATAGCCCTCGGTCAGCTCGGCCAGCTGCACCCGGTCGACGTCGGCGGCCAGGTTCGGCATCTGGTCCAGATAGATATCGAGCATGCCGCGGCGGTCGACAGAGCGCGGCGGATGGACGAACACCTTGCGGTTAAAGCGCTTCTTCTCTTTGATGATCGCCTGATCGACAGTATCGATACGGTAGCAGGAGCCGACCAGCATGACATTGTCGATCTTGTTGATCCGGTCGATCTGTTCGATGAACAGCCGATTCAGATCTTTGGTGGCGAAGGTCGGCGGAATGCCGCGCAGGTTGCCCGGCCCCCACTCGTAGTCGCAACCGACCCGCGGTGCCAGCCACTCGCAGTCGGAAATGAACAGCACGCTGGGCGCTTCGTGGATGGCGGTGTCGAAGGCCTCGATCAGCTCCTCGCCCTTGCCGAGCATCTCCTGGCCGCTGATATAGATAAATGAGGCGCCCGCTTCCTTGGCGCAGGCTTCGGCGAGCATGGTGATGCCGACCCCGAGCGGACCCCACATCATCACCCCGGCCGGGATGCCGAGCTGATGCTTGGCAACCATCTCCGGTTTCTGCAGCGGCAGGCAGACCATCTCCTTGAGAATCTCCTTGACCTCCGCGAAACCACCGATGTCGTCCCAGTCCAGTTCCGGTTCGCGCACTTCGTAAAAAATCTTTTCCAGCTTTTTATGCATCGTTAATTCCTGCTCCAGCAAAGGCCGAGCGAAAGCTCGCGAGCTATCGCCCCGGGTGACGGAAGAAAAATCGCGGATTAAGTTAGCAATGAACGTGCCAGCACAATCCGCGATCGACCTGTCCCAAAGCTTGGCTCAAAGGTCATTCAACAAACGATAGATCTTTTGCTCCATTTCCCAGATAGCCGCTGCCTGCTGCTGGTGGTCGGCCGCCTCCAGCAGCACCCGGGCCCGGTCGAGATGGCCATGGGCCTTAAGCAACACCGGCGACAGCTTGGCGTCGAGCTGCAGCTGGGGAATCTCCCCGACCGACTCAACCCAGTCCTGCAGCTCTTCAGCGGCCAAGTCGACCTGGCGCAGAGCCTTTACGGTATCCTCCGGCAATACTTCGTAAAAACGATCCGACTCGGTATCAATCTGTTCCAGAATCTGCCGGTAGCGCTCCGATATCGACATCTCTTTCGCGTCCTTTCAGTTTGATTCATCTGTTCGCCTCTGAGCGGGGCAGGGTATCCTAATCGAATCCGTACTCAAGATCAATCACTGTCACCAGAAAGTCACCGATCCATATTGACTTTCTGCCCCGCAGACTGCTAGTTTCTAGCCATATTTTGAATCAAGCCCTGGGGGAGTCACGTTACTGAGAGTTCCGCCGCCGTGCGGAGCGACCCTTTGAACCTGATCCGGATGATACCGGCGTAGGGAAGCGGCTGTCGACACCAGTAAACTGCTGGCGGCCGCCTTTTGGTGGCTTTTTTTATTTTCTGAGTGGAGGCAAGTATGCAGATTTATATCAACGAGCAGCCCCATACATGTGAAGCGGCAATCCATCTGCATGAACTGCGCGATCAACACAAGCCGGACGCTGATGTTCTGATCGTCAACGGCTTTCCGGCCGCGACTGATCAAGAGCTGAAGGATGGCGACCGGGTCACGCTGATCCGGCGCGGCGAACAACCCACGGCGCAAGAGCTGGAAGCACTGATGATCGCCCGTCACACTCCGGGCGTCCACGCGAAAATCAAGCACAGCTGCGTCGGCATCGCCGGTGTCGGCGGGCTGGGCTCAAACATCGCCATCGCTCTGGCCCGAGTCGGCGTCGGCCGGTTGATCATTGTCGATTTCGACCTCGTCGAGCCGTCGAACCTCAACCGCCAGCAGTATTTCATCGACCAGATCGGCTTGCCGAAGGTCGAGGCGCTGCGCGATAACCTGCGCCGTATCAACCCTGGCGTGGCGGTTGAAATACACCAGGTAAAAATCACCCCGGAGAATCTTTCCGAGCTCTTCGGCCAGGTGGACGTGCTGGTGGAAGCCTTTGACGCCGCCGATCAAAAAGCGATGCTGGCCAATAACTTTCTGCGTCTGCCGCTTTCGACCCCCATAGTGGTCGCCTCGGGCATGGCCGGGTTCGAGCCATCCAACAGCATTGTCACCCGCGTAGCTGGTGAACGCCTCTATCTGGTGGGCGACGGAGTCACCGCGGCCGGCCCGGGCTGCGGCCTGATGGCCCCACGAGTCGGGATCGCCGCCCACCACCAGGCCAACGCGGTACTCCGCCTGCTGCTGGGTGAAACACCCGATTAGCTACAAGGATATACCGAATGCAACTGACAATTAACGGTCAAAGTCGCATGGTCGAAGCCGCCAGCACGGTTGCCGACTTGCTCAAATATTTACAGCTCGAAACCGACCGCGTGGTGGTCGAACTGAACCGCGAAATCCTTTCAGCCGACAGCCACTGCGCAACCCGCCTGCAGGATGGGGACAGCCTGGAGCTGATCCAGTTCGTCGGCGGCGGCTGAGCGCTGCGACCAGCGAGAGCATAGACCAAGAACCGTTCAATCAGACAGGACACATAATAATGGACCAACTCGTTATCGCCGGACGCTCCTTCAACTCACGCCTGATGGTCGGCACCGGAAAGTTCGCCTCCAATCAGGCGATGGTCGACGCCATGGAGCATTCCGGCTGCGAAATCGTCACCGTCGCCTTGCGCCGGGTCGACATCGACAACCCGCAGGACTCGCTGCTGTCGCACATCGATCGCGAGCGCTACCTGCTGCTGCCGAATACCAGCGGCGCCCGTGACGCCGACGAAGCGGTACGCCTCGCCCGGCTGGCGCGTGCCGCCGGCTGCGAACCCTGGGTCAAGCTGGAGGTCACCCCCGACCCCTACTACCTGCTGCCCGACCCGATCGAAACCCTCAAAGCGGCGGAAATTCTGGTCAAAGACGGCTTCATCGTGCTCCCCTACATGCCGGCCGACCCGGTCCTGGCCAAACGGCTCGAGGAGGTCGGAACTGCCACGGTCATGCCGCTCGGCGCGCCGATCGGCACCAACAAGGGCCTGCGCACCCGCGACCATATCGCCATTATCATCGAGCAGGCCAAGGTTCCGGTAGTGGTCGATGCCGGCCTCGGTGCGCCTTCGCACGCCGCCGAAGCGATGGAGATGGGTGCCGATGCCGTACTGGTGAACACCGCCCTGGCCGACACCCCCGATCCGGCCGCCATGGCCCGCGCCTTCCGCAAAGGCGTCGAGGCCGGCCGTGAGGCGTTTGTGGCCGGGCTCGGGCCGCAGCGCCAGCAGGCCGAGGCATCCAGCCCGCTGACCGGTTTCCTGAGGAACAGCTGATGACCTTTCTGCAGCAACTGGCTCACTATCCGCAGCAGCAGGTTAAAGAGCAGATCCTCGCGGCAACCCCGCAGCAGGTCGACAAGGCGCTCTGCAAGTCGAAACTAGACCTGTCCGACTTTGCCAGCCTGCTCTCACCACAGATCAGCGACGCGCAGCTGGAAGAACTGGCCGGCCGGGCGCATCGCCTCACCTGTCAGCGATTCGGCCGCACGATTCTGCTCTACGCGCCGCTCTACCTGTCGAATGAATGTCACAACGGCTGCAGATACTGCGGCTTCAGCGCCGACAACCATCTGCCCCGCAAGACCCTGTCACTGACAGAAATTGAACAGGAAGCGAAAATTCTCCGTCAGCAGGGTTTCCGCCACATGCTGCTGCTCACCGGGGAAGCACCGGAAGCGGCCGGCATCGATTTCCTCGAAGCGGCCGTGCAGGTCGTGAAACCGGTCTGCGGTTCGGTGTCCATCGAAGTCTTTCCGATGGATACGGCCGGCTATCAGCGGATGGTCGCCGCCGGCGTCGACGGCCTGACCCTCTACCAGGAGACCTACGATGCCGAGCTTTACCGCGAGCTGCACCCCTACGGACCGAAGAGCGACTACCAGTTCCGTCTGCAGGCGCCCGAATGCGCCGGCGAAGCCGGCTTGCGGCGGATCGGCATCGGCTCCCTGCTCGGCCTGGGAGAGTGCCTGACCGATGTCTTCTACACCGGCCTGCATGCCCACTACCTGGCGCGGCGCTTCTGGCGCACCCAGGTGACCATCTCCTTCCCGCGGCTGCGCCCGGCTGAAGGGGGCTTTCAGCCGCGCAGCATCGTCTCCGATCGGCAGCTGACCCAGTTTATCTGCGCCCTGCGGCTGTTGATCCCGGATGCCGGGCTGGTCCTCTCCACCCGTGAGGATGCCGAGCTGCGCGACAACCTGCTGCCGCTGGGCATCACCCAGATGAGCGCCGGCTCCTGCACCGCGCCCGGCGGCTATGGCGATGCGGATCACAACGGCGAACAGTTCGCCATCAACGACCACCGCACGCCGGAAGAGTTCGCCGCAGTGCTCAAGGCGCGCGGCTACGAAGCGGTCTGGAAGGACTGGGACAACGCTTTTCTCAATCGTGCCAGCTGAATGAGTTCAGAGCCATGCCGCTGCCTTCTGTCTACCTGATCAGCGATCGACAGCAGCTGCCGTCGGAACAGCGCTTTCTTGCCGTGTTGGAAGAGCTGCTGGGCGCCGGCCTGAAGATGCTGCAACTGCGGGAGAAAGATCTCAGCGCCGCGCAGCTCTGGCCGCTGGCGAAAAAGGTCCGCAGCCTGACTACGCAATTCGGCTGCCGGCTGCTGATCAACGATCGGATCGATCTGGCCCTGGCGGTCGGCGCTGACGGCGTCCACCTCGGCGGACATTCTTTGCCCACAGAGGTTGCCCGGCAACTGCTCGGCCCGGACAAACTGATCGGCGTTTCGACGCACCAAGTCGCTGAGATCCCCCGGCATGCCGCAGCCGGTGCCGATTTCGTCAGCTTCGGCCCGGTCTTTCACACCCCCTCCAAAGCCAGCTTTGGCGCACCTGTCGGCCTTGACAAGCTGCAGCAGGCCTGTCGGCTGTCTCCCATCCCGGTCTACGCCCTTGGCGGCATCAAGCCGGAGAACTGCCGGCAAGTGCATGATGCCGGAGCTTCCGGTGTCGCCATGATCTCCGCCCTGCTCTGCGCCGCGGCGCCACAGCAGTCATTCCAGCTTTTCTGCACGGCCTTCAAAGCTTAGTCGCTGTTGAGAACACCGGGGGATCGACTACAATTGTAGAGCTGAACATCCCTCTTAGCGACTGGTGCGCCATGCAGGCAATGCTTGTACTTACAATCCTTGGGCTAGCGGTTCTGCTCTTTGCCACCGGCTGGCTGCGCATGGATCTGGTCAGCCTGTTGATTCTCGTCCTCCTGCCGCTGTTCAACCTGGTTCCGGTTGACGAAGCATTCTCCGCATTCAGCAATCCTGCCGTCATCACGGTTGCCGCAATGTTCGTGCTCAGCGGCGCCATTGCCAACACCGGGGTCACGTCACATGTCGGACGCTGGATTCTCGGTTTCGCGGAAAAAAGTGAAACCAAGCTGATATTCGCCATCATGGCGCTGACCGCGCTGGCCTCGGCCTTTATCAACAACATCGGCGCGGCAGCGGTCCTGCTGCCGATGGTGACTGGCATGGCTAAAAAGACCGGCATTCCCGCGTCGCGGCTGCTGATGCCTCTGGCCTTCGGCTCCCTGGTCGGCGGCGTCAGCACGCTGATCGGGACCCCGCCGAACATCCTGATCAACGCACTGATGCAGCAGTATGCCGGACAGACATTCAGCATGTTCGACTTCACCCCCTTAGGGCTTCTGGTGATCGTCATCAGCATCGCCTATATGGTCCTGATCGGGCGCCACCTGCTGCCGAGCAAGCCGCCAGCCTCGCTGAAAAAACTGAATCAGATGAAGGCCTATATCTCGGAAGTCCTGGTGAAACCCGATTCCTCGTTCGTCGGCAAAACCATTCAACAGTCAACCCTGGAAAGCGATTTCCATTTGAAAGTCCGCTCGCTGATGCGTGAGGACCTGAAGATCACCGCGCCGCGCCGGTCGATCGTACTCAAAGCGAACGACCTTTTGTTTGTCGAGGGGGAGCCGGAGCAGCTGCTGAAGCTGAAAAAAGTCAAAGGCCTGGAGGTTGTCCCCGGCGCGGAAAAAGAACCCGTCAAAGAAGAAGAGGACCTGCACCATGTGGTGGAAATTTCCCTCACGCCGACCAATGAACTGGTCGGCAGGACCTTGCGTGAAGTTAATTTCCGTGACACTCATGGGTTGAACGTTTTGGCGATCTGGCGGCGCGGAGAACCGGTTGTCAAACGGGTCGATCACGTGGTGCTCAAATTCGGCGACATGCTGCTGGTCGAAGGCGCAGAAAGCAAAATCCACCATCTCGCCGACAAGCACGACTTCCTGCTCTTGGGAGGGATCACTCCAGAGCCCTACCTGCCCGACAAAGCGCCGCTGGCCCTGCTGATCATGCTCGGGGTGATCGTGGCGACCACCAGCGGCTTCCTGCCGATCATGCACTCCGCGACCATTGGCGCGGTGCTGATGGTATTAACCCACTGTATCAGCCTGAACAACGCTTACGAGAGCATCAACTGGCTGGTGATCATGCTGATTGCCGGCACCCTGCCGCTGGGGGCCGCCATGGAAACCAGCGGTGCGTCAGACATCATCGCCAATCAGCTGATCGCCCTGGCCGGCCCCTACGGCGCCTGGATCACCCTGGGCGTGCTCTTTCTGATCACCATGCTGCTGACCTGCATCATGAGCAACGCCGCGACCGCGGTGCTGCTGGCGCCGATCGCCTATGACTTGTCGGTTCGTTTCGGGGTCAGCCCGCAACCCTTCTTCATGACCGTCGCCCTGGCGTCATCGACCTGTTTCATGACCCCGGTCAGTCACCAATCGAATGCGCTGGTGGTCGGCCCGGGCGGCTATCATTTTGGCGACTACCTGAAAGTCGGCACCCCGCTGAATCTGCTGGTCTGGATCGCGGCCACCCTGACGATTCCATTGGTCTTTCCGTTTTAAGAGCCCAGAAACGAAAACAGCCCCGCCGGTGAATCGACGGGGCTGGGCATCTCTTTCAGGACGTTCAGTAGCGCTTCGGCTCGTGATCGACGCCGTGGCAGCTGAGCGCGCAGGAGCCTTTACGGCTGGCTACACCTTGTGCCTTGAACTCAAGCTTGCCGGCGGCATTTTCCTCAACGACGTCGGCATTGAACCTGATTAAATACTGGTTACTGCTGCTGCCATGGGCATCGTGGCAGGTAAAGCAGGAAGTTCCGGGCTGGTTTTTACCGCGATTACCGAGAATATGCTGCGAATGATAGGGGAAGCTCTCATTCCCGAGGATACTGCTGCGCTCGTGGCATTTGTAGCAGAGGGCATAAGCCAGGGCGCTTTCGTTTCTGCCATCTTCCATCTCGTAATTGGCGACCAGCAGCCCGCGATATGTCGAACCGTGGGGCCCTCTGGGTCCGCTTGGATTATCGTTGCCGTGGCAATCACTGCAGCTGATGACCGAAATATCTCCAGGGCGCTGGCGCCGTTCGGCGTAAGGTTCCTTCAGACTGATGACGTGGGTGTTCGCCCCCTCACCTTCGACCGGATGGTAGGACTTGTTGGTCAGGCGGAACTCCAGTTGTTTGTCGGTCGAGTCGGCTGGCAGATTGGCACTGCGCCCATGGCAACGGTAGCAGAGTTCATACTCTTTGCTGACGTCGGTGACGAAGTTACCGAAACGTTTGCCCTGAATACCGCGAAAAGGTTTGTCGCGGGTGGCACTGTGCGCTTCGTGACAATCGACGCATTCGGCGTGGCGCTTGGCGCTGACCTGTGATTCCGGCAGTTCCTCGTCCTTGTGGTGCACATTCTTCACGGTCAGAACCGGATGGTTGTACGGTTTGCGCAATTCCGCTTCGATGCTTTGCAGATTGACCCGACTGCTGCGTACAAGATATCCGCCAGCTTCCATCGCCTGTCGCTGCACCGGGCCGCCGTGGCAGGTCAGACAGACCTTCTCCTCGCCCCGAATCGACATCCGCATACCGCGATGACAGGCGCGGCAGGACTTCGGCATCAGATCTCGGTTGCCGTGTACCCCGGTCAGCATTCCTTTATTTGCCGCCTGCGCGACCGGTGGGAGAAGAAATCCAGCAAGCAGAAGCAGCAGAAAGCCCAGCAAGGGCGTAACCAGAACCAGTGAAGTTTTTTTCCGCATTTCCATCATCATTTCAGCAGCCATAGGCCAGGATCAGGTTATCAGGGCAGCGTATGCGGCGGTGTCGGCGCACCGCCCCAACTGTCTCCCCAGTCGGTCCCCAGGTGACAGGCCTGACAGGTCGTGTCGTAATCGGTGATATCATTGCCGGAATAGTTCGACCAGAAAGGCAGATCATAGACGCCGGTACTTTTCGTATCATTGTGCGGATCGTGACAGGTGGTGCATTGCATCCGGTCTGCCAAATCTGTCGCAACCAAAGCGTTGCCCGAAAGCTGGTAGTTGGTGCCCCCCTCGGCGGCATTGATCGCGTCCCTGACCGCTGCGTCGAAGACAAAGGAGATCGGATGCGAGGTCGCCAGGTCGATGGCGCCGCTGCCGTAGTCGTTCAGCGTGTCGTGGGTCATGTTGATCGTCAACCCGTTGACCACCTCGCCGATTGCCGTGACGCCATCATGACAGGAGAGGCACATCCGTGAAGCACCATTCGGATAGTCGGTCGTATTGTAGCCGCTCAACCCGACAATCCCCGGATCGTCGATATTCAAGGTAGCCGAACTGTAAAGAGGAAAGCTGCCCATCATATCCGGAGCGTTGCGATTCCAGAGCGCGGTCTGCGCCACAGCCCCATGCGGGGTATGGCAGAAGACGCAGATCCGGGTCTCAGTGGTCGCCCGAACGGCATTTGTCGAAGTCGACGAGAGGTTATGGGCATTGGTTGGATCGGTCAAATTGACCGCCGCGGCACTGCCATAAAAACAGAGCACGCCGATGATCCACAGACTGAAGCTTTTCATTTTCATTCCGCAACTCCCGAATATCTGGTCCCAGCCTGTAAATTTCATGCAAATGCAATGCCTCAATAAGGTATTTCTAATATTAGTTGGCCGAATCAGTCAGCAACTGATAGATCAGCAATCGGTGATTAAAAGAATCAGCAACGATTAAACGCCCTGCGGCATCGATCGTCATCTCGGCAGGCAAAGAGAGCGGCCAGCGCTTATCGTGACCGAAATACAACAGCAATTGCCCCTGTTTATTGAATATCTGAACATTGTCGAAAGCAGCATCCGAAACATAGATATGGCCAGAGGCATCGAGAGCCAAACCGCGCGGCCGGGAAAAGGTTCCCGGCACGTCGCCAAGCTCCCCTATCTGACCTCGCAACTCGCCATTGGGGCCGAGAATCTCAACCCGGAAATTCAAGACATCCAGGACATAAACATCACCTTGATTATCCAGACTTACAGCTGTCGGGCGGCTGAACAGGCCATTTTCGGTCAGTGAGCTGCCCATCGCCAGCAGTTGCTTGCCGCCTGGCGAAAAGCGGTGTACGACGCCGGCTAACACGTCAGCGACATAAAGATTATGCTGTTGATCGAGAGCGAGACCAGCCGGACGTTGAAAAATTCGCGGGGAGCCGACTTCGCCCAACAAACGGCCCTCGCGGTCGAGACGATAAACCTTCTTCGCCAGGGAATCAGAAACATACAGCTGCTGCTTGAGCTGATCGAAGCAGATCCCTGCCGGCATTTCGAATGGGGTCTGGCCGGCAGCTGTCAAGTAATCGACACGGCCGCTGCGCAGGTCAAAAATATGGACCAGCTTTTGGCCGGTATCGGTTACCCAGATGGTCCCCTGCCCGTCAGTCGCGACATCATAGGGGGTCACCAAAGGTAAAATGTCCGCGTTTTCCCCGGTTATCCAGCGATATAAACGGCTCTTGTCTTTTTCATTATCGATCAGATCACGCGGGTTGACAGAACGCAGCAAGCGAATTCGCGGCTGCGCAGGAGCCGCCGGCCAGACCTTGTTGATCGACGGGTCCGCCCAGAGAATGCTGGAGCCAGGCTGACTGGCGCAGCCACTCAACAGAGCGGCAAAGAAGAAAATCCAAGTAAAATACTTCATCGTTGCGAACGCTTCAGGAGGAAAGCTTTTCCACCGGGCAGGTTGATTTGAGCGATTCCAGCCAATTCTGATAGAGCGCCTGACGCTGCTCCGTGCGCAGTTTCTCACGAATCTTTTCAGCAACTTCGGTAAATTCAAGCTGTCTGGATTCGTTTATCTCCGTCAATTTGATGATGTGGAAACCAAAACGGCTCTGAACCAGGTCAGATATTTCGCCAACTTTCAATTTTTGCAAGGCCGCTTCGAATTCGGGAACCGTTTGCCCGGCATGAAATAGACCGAGGTCGCCACCAACATACTTGGTGCGATCATCAGAGTTGTAGTAAGCCAGCTGGTAAAAATCCTCGCCGGCCTGCAAACGCTCCAGCAGGCCGTTCGCCCGCTCCTTTAAGCGTCCCTTATCTGCAGCAGCGAGGGCTGGGTCGACTTTGATCAGGATATGGCTGGCACGAAACTGCATGGGGCGGAAATAGCTCTCGCGGTGGCTGTCGTAATGAGTCTGAACCTGGGTATCGCTGACGTTGAGTTGATCATCAATGGTCAACTTTTCCGCTTTATTTGCAAGCAACGCACGATGGATCGAAGCACGCAGTCCGGCCAGGGTTTCCGCTGCGACGGCCTGCTTAAATTCGGCTGGCGATTTAAAGCTCCCTTTGATCTCGTCAATCGTTTGATCAACCAGCTCAGGGGCGACCGAAATCTTCTGGATACGCGCAGAGCAGATTTTCAGACCCCGATCGACCAATTGATCCAAAGCGTCCTGCTCAATAACAGCTTTCTTCTGCTCAGAAATGCCGCCATGAAAAGAAACTCGAAGTGGCATCAACCGGTTGACTTCACGCTGAAGTTCAAATTTCGTGATCGGCACTGTGCCGACCTTGGCGACCAGATGGTCTTCAGCCGCAAGGCAGGCAGGTTCAAGAGCAAAAACCAGTATAGGGGCTAAGCTTATCAGCAGGGTCTTAATTGACGGCATAGACACTCCTCGATTAATTTTTGGCTACAATATCACATTAAGATTAATTTCACGAAAAAAAAATAATTACATGAACTACAAAAAAAGAGGCAACCAGTTCACTGATTGCCTCTTCGATTGATGGCGGGGCTGACGGGACTCGAACCCGCGACCTCCGGCGTGACAGGCCGGCGTTGTAACCGACTCTACTACAGCCCCGCAGAAAGAAATAGGAAGCTTGTCAGCGCCCGCATGGCTTGGGTGGAGATGGGCAGCTCAGCTTCCTACTTCCGATTATCTTACAGGATGGTGGTGCTTAGTTTACAGCGTCTTTCAGCGCCTTGCCGGCCTTGAACTTAGGCACTTTGGCGGCAGCAATCTGAATTTTTGCGCCGGTCTGAGGGTTTTGACCAGTACGAGCAGCGCGGTCACCAACACTGAATGTACCAAAACCAACCAGAGCAACTTTTTCGCCAGCTTTGAGCGCGTCAGTTACAGCATCAGAAAAAGCTTTCAAAGCTGCTTCTGCATCTGCCTTGCTCAGTCCTGCTTTTTCTGCCATTGCATTGACCAGATCCGCTTTAGTCACAGCACACCTCCTAAAATGTGAAAAGAATTTTTGCCTCCTGAAAACGCGATAAGGTATATCAGGTTTAAGAAAAAACTGTCAAGCGGTTTTTCCCCATTTTTTCTGGCCTCGGGCGGTTTTTTAAGCGTTTTCAAAGCTCATTAAAACGGCATTTTCCCCTCAGGTTGATCAAGAGCACAATGCCTCTTCGAGAACCTGATCCATATGCGAGACGGTATCGACCTGGATCGTTTTCAACAGCCCCTGCGGCAACTCGGCGAGATGCTTTTCATTTTCCGCCGGAATCAGAATTTTGCTCAGCCCCCCTCGTCGGGCGGCCAGCAGCTTTTCCTTCAGTCCACCGATCGCCAGCACCCGGCCGCGCAGGGTGACCTCGCCGGTCATCGCGACATCCTTGCGCACCGGCCGGCCGGTCAGCGCCGAAGCGAGCGCTGTCGCCATGGTAATCCCAGCCGAGGGGCCATCCTTGGGTACCGCACCTTCCGGTACATGGATGTGGATATCCAGCTGCGAATAAAAATCTTCCTCGAGCCCCAGCTGTTGCCAGCGCGACCGGACATAGCTCATCGCAGCACGGGCAGATTCCTGCATCACCTCCCCCAGTTTCCCGGTCACGGTCAACTGGCCCTTGCCGGGAAGAGTGGCGACCTCGATCGAGAGGAGCTCACCGCCAGTTTCCGTCCAGGCCAAACCGGTGGCGACGCCAACCTGGTCCCGCTCTTCACGAACGCCGTACTGATAGAGTGGAACGCCGAGGTACTTACGCACCTGACTTTCACCAACCTGAAATTTTTTATCCCGATCTTCCAGCAGAGCCCGCCTGGCGAGCTTTCGCAGCACTGAGGCGATACTCCGATCGAGGCTGCGGACGCCTGATTCGCGCGTATAGCGCCGGATGACTTCGTAGAGCGCCCGATTGGAAAAGCTGACCTGCTCTTCTGTCAACCCATGGGCGTTGGCCTGCTTCTTCAGCAAATAGCGTCGCGCGATATGCAGCTTTTCCTCTTCCGAATAGCCTTCAACCCGGATCACCTCGAGCCGGTCGTGCAACGGACGCGGGATGGCATGCAGGTTATTGGCGGTCGCGACAAAGAGGACCTGAGAGAGGTCGTAATCGACATCGAGAAAGTGGTCGACGAAGCTGTTGTTCTGTTCCGGATCGAGCACCTCGAGCAGCGCCGAAGAGGGGTCGCCACGGAAATCAGTGCTCATCTTGTCAATTTCGTCGAGCATGAAGACCGGATTTTTCACCCCGGCCTTGCGTAAGCCCTGGATAATTTTCCCCGGCATGGCGCCGATGTAGGTGCGGCGATGACCGCGAATTTCGGCCTCGTCCCGGACGCCGCCGAGTGAAACCCGAAGAAACTTCCGATTCAGCGCCTTGGCGATCGATTGCCCCAGCGATGTCTTGCCCACCCCCGGCGGGCCAACCAGGCAGAGAATCGGCCCTTTGATCTGTTTGACCAGCGCCTGCACGGCGAGATACTCAAGAACCCGCTCCTTGACCTTCTCCAGCCCGTAATGGTCCGCCTCGAGGATCTGCTCGGCCGCTTTCAGGTCGTGACAGTCCTTGGTCCCCTTCTTCCAGGGCAGGGAGAGCAGCCACTCGATGTAGTTGCGCACCACGGTCGCTTCAGCCGACATCGGCGACATCATTTTCAGCTTGCGCAGCTCGGCATGCGCCTTCTCGGTTGCCTCCTTCGACATCCGCTTTTTCTCGATCTGCTCTTCGAACTGCAGAATCTCCTGCTTGAACTCATCCTTCTCGCCGAGCTCCTTCTGGATCGCCCGCATCTGCTCATTCAGGTAGTATTCCTTCTGGCTGCGCTCCATCTGGCTTTTGACCCGGGAGCGGATACGGCCCTCGATCTGCAGAATTTCGATTTCCTGCTCCATCAGGGTCAGGATCTGCACCAGCCGCTCAGCCGGATCGAGCTGTTCCAGGATCTCCTGTTTTTCGGGGATGGAAACCTGCAGGTAGCCGGCAACCGTATCGGCCAGCAGCGCAGGGTTTTCGATGCCGCTGATTGTTGCGCTGACTTCGGCCGGAACTTTTTTGCTCAGTCCGGCGTAGGTTTCAAAGGTCGCCAGAATCGCCCGCATGACCGCAGAGACCTCCGGGCTCTCAGAGTCCGGCTCAGGCAATGCCTCGACCGTCCCCGAGAGCATCCCATCTTCAGCCACAAATTCAGTCAGCCGGGCTCGCCAGAGCCCCTGGACCAGGACCTTCACCGTCCCATCGGGGAGCTTCAGCAGCTGGACAACCTTGCCGATGGTTCCAAACGGATAGATATCGTCCTCACCCGGATTGTCGGTCTTGGGATCTTTTTGCGCCGTCAGGAATATCAGCTTATCGGCCTCGGACGCGTTCTCCAGGGCGCCAATCGATTGCGGCCGACCGACAAACAGCGGCGCGACCATGTGCGGGAAAATGACGATATCCCGCAACGGCAGCATTGGCAGGGTGACGGCTTCAGCGGGCGGCGACAGTTCGATATTTTCAGACATGGAATACCTAAAATGAGAAAAGGAGCGCGTCGTCACATCGGACGGAACGCGCTCCCAGGGTTCAATTTGCGTCAGACAGTAAGACTAGGCGCTCTCAGCAACGTCATAAAGAACGATCGGCTTCGCCCCCTTGAGCACCACCTCTTCGTTGATGACGACCTCTTTAACGCGATCCTCGGACGGAATATCGTACATGATATCGAGCATCGCGTTCTCAAGAATCGAACGCAGTCCGCGAGCACCGGTTTTGCGGTCCAGAGCTTCTTTGGCTATCGCGACCAAGGCCCCGTCCGTGAACTTGAGGTTGACCTTTTCCATATCGAACAGGCGCTGGTACTGCTTGATCAGGGCATTCTTCGGTTCACGCAGGATCTGGATCAGCGCCTCCTCGTCGAGTTCATCGAGGGTTGCAATGACCGGCAGGCGGCCGACAAATTCAGGGATCAGGCCAAACTTGAGCAGATCGGCCGGCTGAATCTTAC
Source organism: uncultured Desulfuromonadales bacterium (assembly GCA_945787335.1). Classification (GTDB taxonomy): domain Bacteria; phylum Desulfobacterota; class Desulfuromonadia; order Desulfuromonadales; family Geopsychrobacteraceae; genus Malonomonas. The sequence continues at coordinate 67,864 of CALZHR010000041.1, read as the reverse complement.
CAAGCAGCTCACCGAGCTTCTCTTCATTCAATGAACGGACTTCAGCCCCGAAGCCCATCGCCTTGGAGCCGATCCGCTTGCTGATGATCTTCTCCAGTCCGGAAAAGGCGCCACCGCAGATGAACAGAATATTGGTGGTATCGACCTTGAGGAACTCCTGCTGCGGATGTTTACGCCCCCCTTTGGGCGGCACGCTGGCGGTGGTCCCTTCGATAATCTTCAGCAGCGCCTGCTGCACACCTTCGCCGGAGACATCACGGGTAATCGACGGAGATTCCGACTTGCGGGCAATCTTATCGACTTCGTCGATATAGATAATCCCCTTCTGGGCCTTTTCGAGATCGTAATCGGCTGCCTGCAACAGACTGAGAATGATGTTCTCGACATCCTCGCCGACATAGCCCGCTTCGGTCAGGTTGGTGGCGTCGGCAATGGCAAAAGGAACATTGAGGACTCTGGCCAGGGTTTGTGCCAGCAGGGTTTTGCCGCTCCCGGTCGGGCCGAGCAGCAGGATGTTGCTCTTCTGGATTTCGATATCCTCGTTCTTTTCGACGTACTCAACCCGTTTGTAATGGTTGTAAACGGCGACCGAAAGAACCTTTTTCGCCCGCTCCTGGCCGACCACGTATTCATCAAGGGTATCCTTGATTTCAGCCGGTTTCGGCAGCTGCGCCGCTTGTTCGTCGGCCGCGTCTTCGAGGCGCGCCTCTTCGTCGATGATGTCGTTGCACAGTTCAATGCACTCATCACAGATATAGACGGTTGGGCCGGCAATCAGCTTTTTGACTTCGTCCTGCGATTTGCCGCAAAAGGAACAGGTCAACTGCCCAGACTGATCATCCTTCGAGCTCACGTATCATACCTCCGCACTGAGTCTTTTTAGACTTTCCGTTCCACAATGGAGTCGATGATACCATAATTTCGCGCCGATTCGCTATCCATGAAAAAATCACGTTCGGTATCGGCAGCAATCTTCTCCAACTCCTGACCCGTATGGTGCGCCAGCAGGCCATTCAATGACTCGCGCATGCGCAGAATCTCCTGGGCGTGGATACTGATATCTGTGGCCTGCCCCTGGAAACCGCCGAGCGGCTGATGAATCATCACCCGGGCGTGGGGCAGCGCAAACCGCTTGCCCGGCGCGCCGGAAGTCAGCAGTACCGCGCCCATGCTGGCAGCCTGGCCAACGCAGATGGTCGACACCGGGGCCTTGAGATACTGCATGGTATCGTAAATCGCCATCCCGGCGGTCACCACTCCGCCCGGGGAGTTGATATACAGATGAATATCGCGATCCGGATCTTCCGATTCCAGGAACAGCAGCTGCGCGATAATCAGGTTGGCCATATGATCTTCGATGGCGCCCCCGAGAAAAATAATCCGGTCTTTCAGCAGGCGGGAGTATATATCGTAGGCGCGCTCACCACGACCGGTATCTTCAACGACCATCGGGACCAGGCTCATAATCAGGATTCCTCCTCTGTGGTTTCTTCCTGCACGTCTTGTTTCGGCTCAACTTCGGTCACCGTCGACTTGTTCAGCAAAAGATCGATGACTTTGTCGTTCAGCAGTTGCGATTTCAGCCCGTCACGGGCCTGGGCATTGGCGAAATATTTTTCGACATTTTCCACCGGGGTGCCGGACTCCTCAGCGATCTGCTTGATCTTCTCATCGACCTCGGCATCTTCAACCGTCAGCTCTTCCTGCTTGGCGATCGCGTCGAGGATCAGCTCCCCCTTGACCTGCTGCTCAGCCATCTCGCGATACGTCTTGTTGAATGTCTCATCATTCATACCGAGCATTTCCAGGCTCATCCCCTGGGACTTGAGGCGCTGCGAAAAATTGTCTTTGAGGTGCAGCAGCTGGTTCTGAGTCATCCCGTCGGGAATCTCAACCGGGTTCTTTTCCACCAGGGCGTTCATCAGGTTCTCCTGCAGCTGGCCGGAGATACGGTCCTCTTCCTGCTTGACGGAGTTCTCGCGAATCTTCTCTTTCAACTCTGCGAGGTTCTCCGCGCCGAACTCTTTGGCGAAATCGTCATCGATCTTCGGCTCGACCTTCTCTTTGATCTCCTTCATGGTGACCTTGAAAACCACCGGCTTGCCCGCCAGTTCCTTAGCACCATAGTTTTCCGGGAAAGTGACGTCAATCTCTTTGACATCCTCACGCTTCATGCCGACCACCTGCTCCTCGAAGCCGGGGATGAAGCTGCCGGAGCCGAGTTCAAGCTGATAATCGCTTGCCGAACCGTTGTCGAAAACGGTGCCGTCGAGCATGCCCTCAAAATCGACGATGACGGTATCCCCCTCACGGGCCTTCTTGCGCTTGGTCACCTCGAGTTGCACCCGCGAGGTCGCCATCTGCTCAAGCTGTTGCTCAACCACGGCTTCGTCGAAACTGAACTTCTCTTTTTCCAGGCTCAGGCCGGTGTAGTCCTTGGCGACGATCTCGGGGCGAACCTCAACTTCGGCCTGGTAGCTGAACGGCTGCCCCTTCTCGACGTCGCCCGACTCGACGATCTCCGGCTGCGACACCGGCTCGATCTTATTCTCGATCATCGCCTTGTACAAGCTGTTGTTGACCAGCGAACCGACGACTTCATATTGCACCCGTGGGCCATACTGCTGCTCAAGAATCGCCCGGGGCACCTTACCTTTGCGGAAGCCCTTGATATTGGCGGTTTTGGCAACCTTCTTGTAGGCCTTTTCCAATTCAGCGGTCACGGTTTCTGCAGCGACTTCGATGCTCAACTTCTTCTTGATTGCGCTGATTTCCTCTACGGTTACGTTCATCAATCTGTTCCTTCCTGATGTGAAATTTCTCTTCCGCACAGCTCCATTAATTATATGCGGGAAACTGTGCAAATTCATTATCTGGAATCGGTCTGTTCGCAGACCGTCAATGGCTGGTGCGAGAGGGGGGACTCGAACCCCCACATCATCGGATACTGGTTCCTAAGACCAGCGCGTCTACCAATTCCGCCACTCTCGCTGAAACGTCGCCAGAATAAACAATGCTCACCTCCCATACCCACCCGGTTTGACGGGCTAACTGAGTGCGGAAGGTGAGCATAGTAATAATATTGGGGTGAGTGACGGGGATTGAACCCGCGACAACCAGGGCCACAACCTGGTGCTCTACCAACTGAGCTACACCCACCAGAAAAACTTGGCCATGTTACGGAAACGGCCTATGCTTGTCAATTCAAAAAATGGCGCGCCAGGAAGGATTCGAACCCTCGGCCTACGGATTAGAAGTCCGTTGCTCTATCCATCTGAGCTACTGGCGCGCAGCCTGCGCGACCCTGATCTGCAGCACGAACGCGGGCCGTTGACGGCAGGCAGAGTTTCTAACATGCGGCCCAAAGATTTGCAAACGAAAAAACGGCTGTTTCCCAGCCTCTCGAGCACGGCCTGCACGCTGGTTATAACTCTTCTTGCTGCAGGCGATGCATCAGATCGGGAAAGCCGTCTCCGGCACATAGCGCCCGCTCACCGATACCGGCCTGATAACGCTGGCGCCATTTCTTGAACAATTGCCACTCTTCTTCGAAGTTCGGCGTAAACAGTCCGCTGCCGAGCTGCGCTTCGATCTCCTCGGCGTTCCAGAAGCGCACCGCATCGATCTCATCCCGGGCAAAGTCGATCGGCCCGTCATAACGGCAAAGAAAGGTCTGAATATTCTCCGATTCGATCTCGTTGCGAATCTTCGAAGGGTAAAGGTAGGTCAAAGGCAGCCCACAGATTCCAAGCTCTTCGTGCATCTCCCGCAGCGCCGCAGCGCGATAGCCCTCACCCGGGTCGAGATGCCCGCCAACACTGGTATCCCAGCGACCCGGTTGAATATCCTTGCGCATGGAGCGCTTCTGCAGCAGCAACCTTCCGGTGGCACTGAAGACCAGAACGTGAACGGCACGATGAATCAGGCGCCGGTCGCCATGGCAGATCTTCCGCTGTGCCTGCCCGATGACCCTGTCGTCTTCATCCACGATATCCAGAAGTTCCAACTGTCCAACCTTTATGAAGCATTTAGAAAATGAATTATTGTTAAAAATTATTTGAATTCTTATTAACCAAAGTCTATTATTGGAAAAATTTGATTTTTTCTCATGACCCGACAGTCATGCTAGCGGGAGAATTTACCTATGGCAACAAAAACCCAGGGACTGAACATCAGAACCAAACTGTTGGCGATGATCATGCTACTTGTGCTTGTGTCGATCGGCATCGGAATGCTTTCTTTCTATGGTCTTTCCAAGGGGCTGGCACAAAACCAGTCGCACCTCCTGCCCCAACTCGAATCCGCTCAGGAAATGGATGCGCTGACAGCAAAGGCCCGGCGCTACGAAAAGGAATTTTTTCTGTTTTCCAGCATTGGAGCCAACCCTGCATATAAGGAAAAGCAGGAAGATTATCACTCCAAGCTGTTTAATACCTTTAACAGCCTTGCTCCTCTCATGCAAAACTTCCTTCAGCTCGAGGACGAATCAGGAATCAACCCGCTGGGGAAAACTCAGAGCAACGACCAAAAGCGCGCCCTGCTGGAAAAGACCAAATCCGCCTATGAGAGGACCCTGGCAACCCTGGTCCCCCTGACCCAACAGATGCTCGACGGAAAAAGCTTTCCTGATTCTGCGGAACCCTACGCAAGCTACAAAAGCAACGTCCATGACCTGGAAGATGCGGTGGCCGAGCTTCGGGCCCAGGTTGCCAAAGCCATGCATCAACAGCGGCAGGACGCTATCGTCTTCGAAGCAAATATGATCAAGACCCTGATGGCGCTCAGCCTCGGGATGGCGCTGTTCGGCATCATCGCCGGACTGTTCGTCTCCAGCCGCATCACCACCCCGCTGAACAAACTGATGGAGGGGATCGAGGCGGTCGGGCGCGGCGAGGTCGTCGAGGTCACGGCCCCCTCAAAAGATGAATTCGCCGAAATCGCCCGGGTCTTCAACGAAACCATGGATCGGATCAAGGGCTACATCAAAACCGATGAACAACGCCAGAAAACCGAGGAGAACGTCATCAATTTCCTCGAGGTCGTCAGCGAGGCGTCCGATGGCGACCTGACCCTGCGCGCTCCGGTGACCGAAGACGCGTTCGGCTCAATCGCCGACGCCTACAACCTGATGGTCGAAAGTCTCGCCGAGCTGCTCACCGACACCACCATCAATGCCCAGGAGGTGGGGGAAGAATCGCGCCAGCTGCTGGAAATCTTCCAGAAAATGAAAGAGGGAGCCGACGACCAGCTGCAGCATGTCAGCGACGCCATCGACTCTGCAGAAGAGACCGCCAAGACCGCCGAACAGGTTGCCGACAAGGCCGCCCTCGCCCAGCAGGCCGCGGCCAAGGTGGAACAGGCAACCACCCTGGGGAACGAACAGATTAACCGCAGCATCGAAGGGATGCAGCTGATTCGCGTGACGGTGCAGGTCATCAACAAGAAAATGAAGTCCCTCTCCGAACGCCTGCTGGAGATCGGCACCATCTCCCAGCTGATCTCGGATGTCGCCACCCGCACCACGATTCTGGCGATGAATGCTTCGATAGAGGCCTCCCGAGCCGGAGAGCAGGGGCGTGGCTTCCTGGTCATCTCCGATGAGATCAAACGTCTGGCCGACGAAGCCTCGGCGGCGACCAAGCAGATCGGCGGGATCATCAAGGCAATCCAGTCGGAGGCCAATGAGGTCACCACAGCCCTGGAAGAGGAAACCAGCACGGTCGAAGAACAGACCCGTATCGCCCAGGGAACCGGGGAAGCACTGATGGCCATCAACCAGGCGACCAGCGAATCAAAGCTGGTGGTCACCGAAATCACCGAGCTTTCCCAGGAGCAGCAGCAGATTTCAGAGGGCGTTGTGGCCACCATCCGCAACATGGCTGACATCACCGCGCGCACTTCGGCGCTGATCACCGAGGCCTCCGAGATTTCCGAAGGGCTCAACGGAGTTTCCGACTCGTTGCTGCACTCCCTGGCGCAGTTCCAGCTGCGTAAGCCGGATAGCTCCGCTCAGGAAGTCAGACTTGAAGTTGCCGCCGATGATATCGTGGCGGAAACTTTTTTACCGATCGAGAAGGTACCGGAGCAGAAAGACGAATCTCCGGCTGTCTGATCAAACACTTATTACTCAGACAAAAAAAGGGCGGCTCCGTGACAGGGGCCGCCCTTTTCTCTCTATGACATTTCTGCCGTACAAACTTAGACCGATTCGTGAGCGCGCACCACTGCGATCAAGGCCTCTTCATCGAACGGTTTCACCAGATAGTCTGTCGCGCCAAGTGCAAGAGCTTCCTGCCGATGCTGCTCCCCGGCCCTTGAGGTTAAAACGGCAACCGGCACCGCACTACCCCGCCGCCGAAGCTCCCGCAGCAGATCATACCCGTGCATTACCGGCATCTCTAAATCGGTGATAACCGAAAAGATCGCCTCCTGCGCCAGAAGCTCAAGCGCCTCCTGGCCATTGGCCGCGCTCAGAACTGAAAACCCCTGATGACTCAACAGCAGTGAGGCATATTTTCGCACACTGAGTGAATCGTCGACCACCAGGACCTTTTTCTCCTTGTCCGCCGGCTGAGGTGCCGTTGCGGCTGGCAACTGGTCAAACCGGGCATATTTCATCCGCGCCGGATTCACCACCAGGCGCAGGGTGCCGTCCCCGGAGATGCTTGAACCGGAGAAATATTGCAGTTCCTGCAAAAAGGAGCCGAACGGCTTGATCACGGTATCTTCCTGCCCCAAAACGCCATCGGCCAGCAACATCACCGGCGCCCCTTCTGACTGGGTGACAATGCCGATCGCGGGAGCCGCCGCCTGAGGCGGCAGATTGAACAAGGCGGCCAGATCGATGCGACTGATGGACGCTCTCTCAGTCTCCTGCGGCTCCCGTTTCGACTCGTAATCCAGATCGACAATTTCATCGACCAGGGCTGAGGGGATAACAAAAACCGTTCCACGGCAGGCAAACTGAATGACGTTGACGATCACCAGAGACATCGGCAACCGCAGCTTGAAACTGGTGCCGAGGTCCGGTTCCGTCCAGACATCGATGGTACCGTTCAAACTCGCGAGGCGGTCCATGACCACGCTCATGCCGACCCCGCGCCCCGATTCGGCATCTGCCGCCAAGGTGGTGCTGAAGCCGGGCCGGAAGATCAATTGAACCAGTTCCTGGTCTGACAACTGCTCATCGGCAGCGATGAAGCCCTTATCGATCGCCCGTTGCCGAACCCGCTGCAGGTCGATGCCACGACCATCGTCCTCGACGCTGATTTCCACCGTGTTGCCGCGCCGCTCGGCTTTCAACCAGACGTTCGCTTTAGGCGCTTTGCCTTTTTTCAGCCGTTCGGCAGCAGGCTCGATGCCGTGGGCGAAAACGTTCCGGATAATGTGCAGCAAGGGATCAAACAAGCCATCATAAATGACCCGGTCAATGGCGGTTTCACCACCGGCGACACACAGCTCGACCAGGCGATTATTCTCCTGCGCCAGATCGCGAATCGGCCGATTGAAGCGCTGGAACAGCTGGCTGGCCGGTACCGTCCTGGCGATAGAAATCCGCTCCTTGATCTCTTCCGACATCCGGTCGAGGGCCTGCACATCACGGGAAAAACCGTTGAAAAAGCCGTTGATCTGATCGAGGGCCTCGTCAATATCATGCGTGATCTCACGCAGCTTGCGGGAGAAAAGATTGAGATCGCCATAACGATCAAACTCAAGGTCGCGAAAATCGCCCCCCTCTGCTGAAGGGGATTGCTGCGGAAGGTTGTAATCGTAGCGATCGGCAAAACCGGTGACTTCCTGCAGCAGGCGCTTGCCGGCAAAATCCACCTCGCCACGCATCCGGTCGAGCTCCGGAACGCGATTCAGCAGATGGTTCTTGGCAATGGTCAATTCCCCGACCAAACCCATCAGCGCTTCGATCTGCTGCATTCCGACCCGCACCGCACCAGCTTCATCGACACGGCGACCGGTTTCGCGCCGTTCGCGCCCGGCGTACAACAGCTCATCAGCGGCAAGGGCCCTTTCCGCATCACTTTCGCGCGGCGGGCCTGCGGCATTCAGCCCAGCGGCCAGATCCAGGTTATCCGCTTCGGCCAGCCGGCTCAAGGCAACGGCGACCAGGTCTTCGGTGTCCTTTTCTCCCAGCTTGCGCAGCTCGACCAGTTCACGAATCTGATCAAGGGCAAAAAGCATGGCGTTAATCCGCGGCTTGGTCGGCAGGGCCTGGCCATCGCGGATTTCTTCGAGGATATCCTCCAGACGGTGGGCAATCGCACCGACGTCGGTGACATTGACCAGGTTGGCCGAGCCCTTGAGGGTATGAGCAGCGCGGAACAGGGGCTCAATGACACTATCGCCGGCCGAGGGGTTCTTTTCCAGTTCGAGCAGACCTTCTTCGAGGACACTGAGATGCTCTTTGGCTTCTTCGACAAAGAAGCTGAAGACATTGTCCATGATGCTCATTTGTCAACTCCAGAGATCCGGTGCTCGGCAAGAAATACGGCCAGGTCGATCTTTTCGCCCTGTCTCTCTTCACTCAAGTAAGGAATCCCCTCGGCGAGAAAGGCCGCCTGCTCGCCGCGATACTCGCTCACGACCAGACGCCGCACTGCACTGCCTTGGCTTCCCCCTGGATGCAGGACCGAAAGATCGATCACCGGCATCACCTGGCCGCGCAGGTTGATAAGGCCCGCCACCAGCGGTGGCGCCAGAGGCAACGTCAGGATCTGGGGCAGCTCGGCGATCTCAAGCATCTGCTCGATCGGCAAATAATAATCGCGGCCGCAGAGCTGAAATGCGCAGGCCACATAGTCGCGACGCGGCTGTTCCGCGTCGCGTCCCAGCAGCAAGGACGTGACGAGCTCCTGGGGGTCGGGGCCTGGCAGTTCTGCTGGGCTGTCGGGCTCTGCTTGTGGCAGATCCTCGGTGAGTGATTCCCCTGTTGAAGAAAGAAACTCATCTTCGATCGCCATCTCAAGCGTCGGGTCATCCGCAAAAGGATCATCCACAACTCTTTCAGGCGAAGCGACTTCAACTGCGGCTTCAAGCTGGATCTCCTCCACCTCTGCGACTGCAGCCGGGTCCTCTTCTGCATCTCTTGAGGTCGTATCTTTCGCGGCCTGATTGTGTTCGTCTGACCACAGAGACAGCTCACGATCATCATCCTCAAGCATCCCCGGATCACCGGCGAACGGATCAAACAGATTCTCTGGAAGTTTGTCGGGCAACGGCACCGGACTCAGGTCGGGATCCTCGCCAAACAGATCAGGCACCCCTTCGACTGAATGAGCTTCAGCCGCCCCCTCAACCAATGGGTCATCGGCAAACGGATCCTCAATTTCTGCTTCCGGCTCTTCTACGGTAATTTCCTTAAAGTCAGCCGCCGGGGAGCCGAATGTTCCGGAAACAACATCCAGCTCAAGACCGAAATCAGGGTCGTCGGCGAAGGGGTCTGTGCTCTCAGGCGAGGGGTCGGCTTCGGGAAGAAAATCGGCATCATCGGCAAAAGGATCGCTCAAGTCCGGCGCGCGCTGGTCGGAGACACTCTTCATCAGCTCAATCAGACGGGTTGAGCCGGGATAGCGTTCAGCCAGGTCAAGGGCCTGCAAAGCGTCTTCAACGAGGGTTTTGCTTTCCGGCTCGTTCTCCCTGAGGGCATCGAGCAACTGATACAGCCAGTCAATCGCCAGCTGCATCGCCTCGCACTCGACCGGCGTGGGTGCCGACGCGGCTGAGACGTGTTTCTCCAGGAGAGCTTCGAGCCGCCGCGCGATCCGATAAATGGCCTGCGCTTCAACCAGCTGCGCGGTGCCCTTCATGGTGTGGGCGGCGCGAAAAGCATCTTCAAGCTCGTCGGGATCGCCGATCAACACCTCCCCCTGAAGCAGGTAGCGCTTGAGAATTTTCAGGTTCCGCCCCGCTTCCGCGAGAAAGATCGGTAGCAGTTTCTGCCGCATATCCATCTCCCGGTCCCTACCCTTCCCTGACCCTCAGCAAACCGACTTTGCGCAAGGCGTAGCAGATCCGCTTGGTCTCCTTGGGGTTCAGATGGCTCTCGGCAAGAATCTGCGCCAGGGTTTTGCGACCATCGATCAGAGCAAAGATTTCCAGCTCCCGTGGTTTCAGCTGCACGGTTTCCATGGCGTCTTCGTTGGTGATCAGACGCACCAGAACGATCGATTCATCCTTGAATTCACCTGCTGCGAGATGACGTTCATCGAGATGCCCGATCCCCTCCATCAGCACGTTGATCAGCGGCACGCGGATGCGCAGGTCACGCAGGTTGGCCGGCAGCTCGTCCCGCTCCAGAAAGAAGCTCCCGCCGCTGGCCTCCAGAATGGCGCCGAATGCGTCCTGAGCATGCTGACGCAGCGCCTCCATCAACTGCGGCTCGGTCACCAACTCCTCTTCAACCAGTAACCGGCCGATCGGCAGGTCCCGCTCCCGGGCCTTTGCCACCACGCTGCGGATGGCATCATCATCGGCCCGCAGCAATTGCTGGCGCCGCATGATGTCGGTCAAAAAGGGCTGTGTGGCCCCCTTGGTGCTGCAGGACGCAAAGACAAACATGCCTTCTTCAATGAAGATTTCCCCGAAGGTATCCGCGGCAAAAATGGTTAACCGCCCGGAGAGTCTTGAATTGTAAATAAAGTTGATGATATCGGGCAGCGGCACTTCGGCCAGCGAGCCGGAGAGAACAACTCCACCTTTTTTCACCAGCCCGGCTTCGATGAGCATGTCCGACATGACATTGCGCATCAGCAGCGGAAAGTCTTTCTGAAAATACTGCCGCAGCAGTTTGTCGATCATCTCGTGCATGGAACTGGTTAAAGCGGGCTCGGCCTGTTCAGCCCGAGCAGCAGGCATTTCCGCCATTTCGAGGTCTCCGAGAACATCTTCAAGCTTCTTGATAAGATCCTCCGGTTCGAACGGCTTGGCAAAATAGTGCAGAACGCCGAACTCCTGCTCGAAGGCCTGACCGACCGATTCGCCCTTGGACGAGATTAAAATCAGCGGGATATCCTTCATGGCTGTATCCTGCCGCAACAGCCTGCAGAAAGTGTGGCCATTCATGTTCGGCATAATGAAGTCAACCAGGATCACCGCCGGCATGACCTTTTTCGCCAGTTCCAGCCCCTGCTGACCATCTTCGGCGGTAAAGACCCGATACCCCTGTTGGGCCAGAATCAATTCTCCGAGGCGGCGCACCGTCGGAGAATCGTCAACCAACAGAACTTTAACCCCATCTTTCCCCATCAAACTCTCCCGGAAACAGTTGAAAATGTTTATCCAAGAAACCGCTTGACGGCGTCAAGCAGCTGGTCGGGCGTGTAAGGCTTGGTGATGTAGACATTGGCCCCTTGCTTCTGCCCCCAGAACTTATCGCTGTCGGCCGATTTCGACGTGGTTAGAATAATCGGGACGCCTGAGGTCTGAGGGTTCTTCTTCAAGCTGCGACACACTTGAAAACCATTTTTTCCCGGCATGATCACATCAAGAATAAACAGATCGAAGGCACTGGAGGTGGCCAGCTTTTCCGCTTCCAAACCATCGCGTGCGGTCGCGATCTCGTGTGGGGTCGATTTAAGAATTTCTTGCAGGTAGGCGACATCGGTATCACTGTCATCGGCGATCAGAATCCTGGCCATATAATTCCTCATTTAATGCTGGTGGCGATCAAAAACAGATCCATTTTACCTGCTGTGCGCTAAATCTTCACCCATTGTCATAAAAATTTTCTTACAGAACAACTTAGGTGATTGTGCCTAGCAGGTCAAACAAAAATCTAAACCAATTCAAATTGTTATCTCAGCAGGAAAGGTTTTATTTCAGCAAAGAAAATTTGATCGGAACGATCACCCGGCTTTCAATGGCACGGCCAAAAGACTTCGCCGGGCTGAATGTCCAATTCTTTACCGCCCGCTGGGCGGCACGATCGAGGCTCCGATACCCGGACGACTCTTCGATTTCAACCGCGGCGACATGTCCATCGGCCTTCACCAGCACATCCAGCAGGACATGCCCCTGCCAGCCATTACTGACCGCCGTTTCAGGATAAACCGGTGGCGGGTTGTTGGCATAGTGAGGCTTTGCCTGTTGGTTCAGCGCACCAGCATCCGCAGCATTTTGCGGTCGATTTGCAGAGGTTCCCGCCTGCCTGGTAAGCCCCTTGGATTCAGCGCGCCACAAATCAGTATCATCTACGGTATGAACCGGGCTGAGCAACTCCCGCGTCAATGGGAGCACCGGCTCTTTATCTAAGCGGCTTTCAACGGTGGGCCGCTCTGCCGACCGGATCGGCTCGGCGACCCGTTTTGGCCGGCGATTATCGGGCGTTACTCGCGTCTTCACCTGCGGCATGGGCTCTGAACGCGCATGAGCCTGCTGATCGGGTTCTTCAACAATGGGCTCTGCGCGAGGCCGAGAATCTTCCTGCGGCGGTAAAATCGCCTCGTCAGCAAGGATCGTATTTCCAACAGGAGAAGATGGAAGAAACTGCGCAGCCGTCATAACAACCATCCCGACACCATCTGCCAGCAGGCGCTGCGGCTTTGGGTCCCGGCTCACTTCAAACTGCAGAATCGCCAGATGAAGCAAACATGAAAGAAATACAAATGCAGTAAATCGAACGGTACAGAACAACGTTGACGTCAACCTTTGGTTAAATGAAACTAAACAAAATCACATAATTGTCTGGAAAAACTGATTTTTTCTTGCATTCCACTGTGCGTGGCTGGTAGTTTACCGAATATTTATTATGATGTTAAGACTCTAATAAAGAATGAGAGTTGCCCCATGTCACACTTGTTCAACGCGCGAGTACTCCCTTACCGAGCCTTAACCGTTTTCGTTTGTGTGCTTCTGGCACAGGGTGTCTCAGCCGAGCAGAGCGTCGGCGAGGCAGATAGCACTGTTACGGTTTTGCCCCAGATTGAAGTCACGGCACAGCAGAAACCACCTGTTGCAGGAAGCACCATTTTATCAGAAAACCAGTTAGAAAAGCTCCCGAACAAGAACGGCACTCTCAACGATTTTCTCAAGATCACACCGGCAACTCATTTCGCAGAGAAAACCGACCCCTCTTTTCAGGCCGGGGAAATCAAACCGGAAAACGTTTCAATCTCCGGCGGTCGAAGCTATGAAAACAATTTCCTGATTGATGGTATCAGCAATTCAAGCAATCTCGACCCGGCCGCCGATAAAATTGACGACATCAACTTCCTCCCTGGCCACCCGCAACAGATCTTTTTAGGCAGCAGCCTGGTAAAAAAACTGACCGTATTCGACCATAACATTTCGGCTCGTTATGGCGGTTTTACCGGCGGGGTTGTCGATGCAGACACAATTGACCCCGGTGACGTTTTTTCCGGAGAAATAGACTATCGAACAACACGCGATAAATGGGCGAACTTCTATGTTCACCCGGACGATCAGGAAGATTTTGACCTCGCTCAGCGGACGTCGAGGCAACCGAAGTTCGAAAAGCACAACGTCAATCTACAATTGGGCGGTCCGATCAATGAATCGAATGGGATTCTGTTCGCCTACAGCCAGCTTTACTCTAAAATTCCACTGAACCCATTCGGTGCTGAAGAGAAACAAACACGCCGGTCGGAAAATTATTTCCTCAAGCACGTTCACGACCTCTCCCTGAATCGAACACTCAAAACCTCTCTAATTTATGCGCCATACGACGAAAAAGCATTTCTCAACCGATCACGAAACAGTGGTTTTACAAACAGCCAGGAAACTTATGCCTTACAATCTGAGCTGATCAGCAATTTTGCAACGGGAACAGCTGAATACAAACTTGCGCTGAAAAAGCATGTCAATGAACGAAAGGCTCCGGCCGATTTTTTCAGTTGGAAATCTAGTTTTGGCCCCTCAAAAAACTGGGGGTTGTTTTTTAGCCCGACCAGTTCGAGCAATGAAGGCGGCTTCGGCGATCTCCGCAACACGGAGCATTCCTTAAGCCTCCAGGGACATTGGAGTTATTTCCCTGAAGTCAGTGGAGCAACAGCCGCCAGGGTAAACACTGGCCTGGAATTCGAACATGCCGTTGCGAAATTCAACAGGCCGAATACGGCTTATTCCTATAAAACCCCAAAAGCCCTGGCGGCCGGTGATATCTGCCTTCCCGACGATCCTGCATGTGTGGATGAAGAACAGTATCTCAGCAAACGGCTGGTCTATGCTGCCGGCAGCGCCAGCGAACGCGTGAACCAGTTTGCTGCCTATACTGAGGTGCAGCAAACGGTGCACCGAGTAACAATAAGGCCAGGCTTACGCCTTTCCTATGATGACTTGATGGAAAACTTTAACGCTGCCCCTCGCCTTTTTGTATCGCTTGATCTAACAGGTCGTGGGAATACCATCTTGCGGGCCGGGGCCAACCGCTATTACGGGCAGAATATATTAACGGCGAAAATGCGTGAGGCGATTCAGCCATTGGCAGAGGCGCGAAGAACGAGTCATTTGACACCTTGGGACGAGGCAGAAAAAACTGTCGCCAACTCCCGGTGGCAATTATCTGACCTGAAGACGCCCCACTCCGATGAGCTGAGTGCGGGGATCAGCCAAGAGATCTTTACGAGTCTGTTTTCGTTCGATTATGTCCAGCGGGACAACAAGGATCAATTGGCGAAAGAGACCACTCCGTTTGACCCGCTGAATAACAAAGAGACTCGCGACATCACCTTGAACAATAACGGCCGCAGTAAATACCGGAGCTATCGACTGGCGATTGAAAAGCAGTGGACCAAGCATTCGTTATCGATCAATGCAACCTATGAGGAAGTTGAAAGCAGCAACGAAAGCTATGCAGATACATTTGACGAGGAAGATACTCAAGACCTAGTTTTTCACGATGGTGGGCTGAAGCTGAAAAGCGAACTTCCCCGCGAGGACTTCAGCCGCCCCTGGACCGTCAACATGATCTATTTCGCTGACCTGCCATACGGATTCTCCTTCACAAACACGACCAGGTATCAAAGTCGCTATCGGATCCTCGGCAACACGGGTGACGACGAAATAATCGACGGCGAAAAGTATGATATCTATGATGAAGTCTCCAAGCCGAGTTCGCTGACGTTTGATTGGCGCATTAGCTGGTGGAAACAGCTTTTGAACGAACAGGCCGTGGAACTGAGCGTCGACATCTATAATGTCTTTAACCGCAAAGTCCATGTCGGCACAGAAGAGAATGAATTCAAACTCGGCCGCCAATACTGGGCCGGTATGACCTATAAATTCTGATCCTCACTCGGCACGCCGGGAAAAACTCACCACCCCCTCTTCAACACTGAGCTCTCGTCCATTACTGACCTGCAGGCTGTAACGTCCCGGATGACTTACGTCCGACAACTCCACATGCATTCGCGAGGAAGAGAGTCTATCCACCCGCTTCATTTCGACCGGCGCAGGAAGAACACTCACCCCCTGGTTACCGCTGGTAATATATATCTTTCCATCCTCAAGCAGCACACCACGTGCGGTATCCAGAACATCGAATGAACCGAGCAGTTTCGGCTCGCGGGGATTGCGGATATCGAGGTAATGAACCCCCGCAAATCGACTGCTGATCGCGAGATGCTGGCCATTGATTCCGAGCCCCAGAGCATAGCCCGGCAATTTCAACGTGCTGACCAGCTTCGGTCGGGCAGGGTCCTGCACATCGATAACCGACAGCCCGGAGCGGCCGTTGGCGAGATAGACAAATCCACCCGCCGCCACCAGCTCCTGGGCGCTGGCGAATTCACTCAGCGGCCAGGGCGGCACGCTTCTGCCGACCTCCCTTAATTTCTCCTGGTCCATGAGTTCAAGGATAACCATCCCCTGCTGATCTGCCGCGACGTAAATCAGCTGGTCGGCAATATGGACATCCGTTGCCCGCTCCAGCGGAAAATGATCAACCAGCGTCGGCTCTTCGGGCCCGGAAAGGTCATAAATGGAAACACCTCCCGGACCGGAAAGCGCCAGCGTGTCTGCTGCGACAGCAATATTCTGCAAACTTGACCGGGCTTGAAACTGGTGAAGGATCCGCGGTTGCTGCGGGTCGGCGACGTCGACAATGAAGACCGTTTTATTGTTGCCAACCAGATAAAGCCGCTTGTCCTGATGCGTCAGGCGCGAAACCCCTTCGATGGGCAGAGCGGCGACAATCTTCTGCGCCTCCAGGTCATAGACAGACAGTCCGGCCGCCGCCACGATATATAGCCAGCGCCCATCCCGAGTGAGATCATGGCTGTACCCCGGCACCGCAACAGACTGCAGCTGCTGCTTTGGTTTGATCTGCTGCGGATCGACAATCACCAGACCTTTGGAATCCAGACCGAGATAGAGATAATCTCCCACCAGCACTTTGGCCTTCGGTGCTCTGCCGGCATCCAGATGAGCGTAGCTGGCTGGCGCATTTTCCAGCGGCAGTGGGACTGTCATCAACCCGTTCTGGCTGTCGGCAACAACCAGAAAATCCTTGTAGGAATCGATCCAGCGCGGCGAACCAACCGTTGTGAGGTTTGATATCTGACGCGGTTCTGCCGGATCACTGAGGTCATAACGCCGAACGCCTATGTCTTTTTCGACCAGAAAAAGTTCTCCATGAATCCGCGCCATATCGTAGATGGAGTGTCCCACCTCAATCTGATTGACCAGTTTCGGTGCCGCAGGGTCGGCCAGATGATAAATCCTGACGCCATGGTCACTGGTCGCCGCAAAAAGATACTCCTGATGAATCAGCAGCGCCTTGATTCTGGCGGTCGGTGGAAAACTGACCTTGCCGACCGGCTTAATCGCCGATAGATCATTCAAGTCATAAACCAGCAAGCCATCAAGGTGGGCGGCGACGTACAAAAAGCCGCGATGATACTTGCTCTCGGTCAACGCTTTGGGCCAGTGGGCAGACTCAATGATGACTGCGTTTCCCGACCTGATATTGGCGATTTTCACTCCCTGGGTCGCACAACTTAAAGCAAAATGCTGATCGTCAATCGGCTCAATATCCAGAATTGAATAATTGCGCAGCGACCGCCAGAGATACTTCGGTCGAGCTGGGACACTCACATCGAAAGCCTGCAATCCTTCATGCATATTGGCCACCAGCAGCTTGTCGCCACTAAGATGCATATCGGCGGGATAGCCGGGGATTGGCAACCGGCCGACAATCGCTTCCCGGTTGTTGACATCCAGCAGCAGATTGACGCGGGTGTTGCGGTCGAATCCACGGCCGGTCATGTCCAGTTGCAACGGCTCCCCCAGGCGAGCCGCAATTTTATCGACCCTGTCCACCTGCAGCGGTTCAGAAAAGAATGCGTAGGAAACGAAGGTCCGGCCAAACCAGACAAGTGCCAGCAGGTACCCTGCGAGCAGAACGAAGAGCAGGCTGAACATCGGGGAGCGCTTCATATCCCCTCCTGTCCGACCGTCTGAACCTCGGCCCGCTGTGCCAGAAGTTCCAGCAGTGCTTTGGAATGAAACGGTTTTTCCAGCAGACCCGCGACCAACGGCCGCAACAGTTCGACCTGATCATCAGCCTGGTGCAGCAGGATCAGGTTGCTCAGCGGCTGCACCTTGAGTAACCGGGCAAGCTTGTCCAGTTCGATCGCCGCCAGATCAAGCACCACAGCTGAATAGCGGCGATCGGTCTGTTCTTCGATCAACTGTTCCAGTGAAGCGACCACCTCAACGGCATACTCCGAGCTCCGCAGAGCCATCCGAATCAACTCACGGCTGGCGACGCCGACACCAACCAGCGCCAGCGATTTTGTCGATTGATCCGCCCTGGCCTTTTTCGTCGCCGGCTTATCGCTCGCCGTGGGAACCTGGACCAGATGCAGTTCATGCCAGGATTTATTCAAAGCTTCGGTTAGCTTCGCCCAACCCAACGGCCGATAGAGGCGCGTCTCCTGGGCAAGCGGATGAACCGATTCCGCCTGACTGGAGAGCAACAGAATCCGCCGCAGGTTGCTGGCCGTCTCGTGTCCGCGAACCGCCTCCAGCAACCGCTGACCATCCGGCAGGCAGGCGTCAGCCGAGAGGATCATCATGGCAAAGGGGTGGCCGCTGCGTTGGGCCGCCGTCAACTGATACCAGGCGTCGTGGCTCGACACAGATTCGACCGGCCGCAAACTGAGATCTGTCAACCGCTGCAGCAGCAACTGGCGAGTGACGGGGTCATCTTCCTGGATCAAAACCTTCTGTTGCCGCAACTGAGCCGGCAGGCTGAAATCGCCCGGGGCAACCAGCGGCAGTTTGAGTTGCACCTGAAAACAGCTGCCTTGCTGCGGCGCGCTCTCCAGCACAATCTCGCCCTGCATCAGCTCGACCAGCTGCCGGACAATCCCCAGTCCCAGCCCGGTGCCGCCATACTCTCGGGTCGTCGTGCCGTCCGCCTGATAAAAAGCGGAGAAAATCTGCCGCTGAGCGGCAGCATCCATCCCGATCCCGGTATCCTCCACCTCAATACGGAACCGCCCCTGATGATCCTGCTGCGACAACAGCCGAAGCCGGACCCGCACTTCACCAGCCGCCGTGAATTTGATGGCATTGCCAAGCAGGTTGATGATGATCTGCTGCAGGCGTTTTTCATCGCCACGTACTGTCCAGGCGGTTTGCAGCGGAATATCCGCTGTAAGCTTCAGGCCCTTCTCGTGCGCCCTTGGCCAGAGCAGGTTGACGGCATCCTCCAGCACCTGATACAGCTTGACCTCTTCCGTTTCAAGCCGCAGCTTGCCCGCCTCGATGCGGGAGAAGTCGAGGACATCGTTGATCAGCCGCAGCAGATCCTCCCCCGATTTCTGGACGGTCTTGGCCAACATCTCCTGCTGCTCCGACATGGCGGTGCGGAATAACAGCTCATTCATCCCGAGCACGCCGATCAGAGGGGTGCGCAATTCATGGGTCATGTTGGCCAGGAACTGTGATTTCGCTTCGCTGGCCGCTTCTGCCTGCTGCCTGGCCTGGTCCAGCTGCGCAACGGTCTGACGCAACTCACTGGTTCGCTGTAGAACGGTCTTTTCCAGGGAATCCTGATGCTCTTCGAGTTGCCGGCGGTGCTGTTCTATCTCGTCAAGCATCTGGTTAAAGCCATCCACCAGCAGGCCGATTTCATCCCGGCCCCGCTTCTGCGCCCGCAGGGAATAGTCCTTTTGCGTCGAGATGAGCCCCATGGTACCGACCAGGGAGAGCAGTGGCGTCAAGACCGGCTTCTGCAACTGTCCGCTCAACAGCCAGGACAGCAGCAGCAACAGACCAAGTGCCAGCAGCACCCCGACACCAACACCGCTCAGCCGCCCATATAGGCCCTGCATGTCTGAAAGCAGATAAAGGCTGCCCAGATATTGCTCCCCCTGCAAAACCGGCAGAAAAAGTCCCAGGTGCTGCCAGTCGAACAAGAGGTTCTGGTTCGTCGCACCAGACCAGTAGGCGCGGTTCTGATCGACAAAATCGTTCTCGATCTGTTCGAGCAGGAAATGCGAATTGAGCGAGGAAAGGTATTCAGCGACCGGTTTGCCACTGTCATCGAACAGGTAGGCGGCATGTATATTCGGCTGCAGCTTGAGGGAAGCCAGAACCTGCTCCGCCTCGGTATACTTATTGAGTAACAGCAGCTGGCGACAGTTCTCCGCAAGCGAACCAGCCAGCGTTGCGGTTTCACGCACCAGGGCCGTGCGGGTGGTGTGAATCTCAACCGCAACATAGGTGCCGCTGACCAGCAGCAGAATAAACAGGCTGCAGGCCATGATGACCAGGGTCAGCTTGTTGCGCACCGACGCATTTGGTAAAAAATTCTGCACCACTAAAATTCCTTGCCGAAATTGACGTATCAGATTAGCAATTTACTCCAGCAAATTGAAGTAAAAGGTTGATAATTCGACAATTATGGCAATGAAGCATTGCGAAAATGATTCACCTGCTTTAGAGTAGCGTCCGTTTGAAAAAGTAGCTTGGACGGCATCAGGAGAACAAACAGCATGGCCAGCATCAATCTACCGCCAGAACGTCGGGTCGGTCACCTTACCCTGCACCGCCAGGGACGCAAACTTTCGCTCAAAGAATTTAATGCGTTAAGTTCCTCAGAACGGCTGGAAATTATCCATCAGGCCCAGGGCAAGCAGAAATACGACCTGCTGCTCAACGCCGTCGATGCCGAACAGCTGGTCCCGCAGCTGCACCCGCAGGAGCTGTACCTGACCGTCAACCAGCTGGGACCTGAGTATTCGAGCGAGCTGCTGATGCTCGCCAGCGCCGAGCAGACGACCACGCTGCTCGATCTCGACTGCTGGAACGATGACAGTCTCAGCCCGGTCCTCTCCCTGCACTGGCTGGAGCTGCTCCTGGCGACCGGCCCGGAGAAGGTCTGCCAGCTGGCCAGAGAGATCGAACCAGAGCTGCTGGTGCTGTTTCTGAAAAAACACCTGCGCATCATCCGCGGACTTGAGGCCTACGACGACGATGAGGCGGAGAATGCCCGTCGCCTCGAAGCCCTCTACGATGTCGAATACGCCAGCGAGGACGCGGCCAAAATCATCGGCGCGCTGCTGCAGATCCTGATGCAGCAGGAGCAGGAATGCTATCTGCTGCTGATGGAAATGATCCGCAGCGAAATAATCTCGGTCCTTGAAGAAGAGGTCTACCAGGGGCGGAACAACCGCCTGCTCGATCTCGGTATCATTCCGGCGGCTGAAGCAAGAGCCCTCTACAGCTATCTGGATCCGCAGACCTTTACACCCGGCGGCAAAGAGGATTTCCGCCTCGAAGCCGATGATATGCAGCATCCGGGCGCGCTGCTGGCCCAGGCCACGCCGGAAAACCTGCTGGAAGAGGTGCTCTCAACCAGCATCAATCATTCCCTGGCGGTCGAACTGAGCATGCTGGCCAATCGCAAAATGAGCGCCGATCAGGTTGATATCTCCTCCGCCGAGGCGATTTCCGCAGCGCTCCAATCGCTGTACCGGACCCTCAATCTGGCCCTGGAGGCGTTGGCCGGCAAAGACCTGCCCAAAGCGGAACAGATCTTCAAGACCACCTATCTGCAGCGACTTTACCAATACGGCTACAGCCTGCTGCGCAAGCGCCAAATCGAGGCCGAACAGCTCGCCGCCGGGCCGATCGGCAAGCTCCTTGATTACCCGGAACAGCTGTTTATCGATTCGCTGCGGCAAAAGCCGCCCTATCTCTACCAGGAAGCCCGTGACGACAGGCCGAGCCAGCTGCAGGAAATCTCTACGCTCAGCGACCTTGCCCTGGTCGACCGGCGCCTGGCGCAGATTCGGCAACTGCAAGACCTCTTCACGCGGCAACTCCCCTTCGACCTGCCGGAGGAAGACGAGTTTGCCGGAGCGGAACTCTCGCTGACCAGCCTGTTCCTGACCGCCATCGCCAACCAGCTGCTCGGCAGGCCGTTTGCACCGGCTCCGCTCACAATTGACCTGTTACCGGAACTCTGTGAAAAAAGCCTGCAGACCGACGATCTTCAGCCAGGCTTTCACCAGGATGTGCACCAGCTGGTTGACTCCCTCTGCCCCGGCTGTGAATTTTTCAGCCAGTTCTGCCTGGAATGCTGGTTCGAAGAGCTGACCGCCTATCGTGCCGAGCCGGAGTCTTATCAATCAAGCTGGCTGCAACTGAGCGCCACGTAAAAGAGATTTAATCCCAGATCCGGCCTGTTCTGCAGACATATGACAATAATTTGTGTAAAGTTAGCCGGTTAAGCTTGCTTCAGACAGTCTGGCAAATCTGCTATCTACAGGAGGAGAATAATGCTGAACAAACTGCTGATCCTGGCTGCATTCCTGGGTGTTCTCTGCGCCCCGGCCTGGGCGGGAATCACTCCGAACAGTTTCACCCTGTCACCGATGGTCGGCGGACAGATCTTTGACGCTGACCAGCCCCTCAAAGATGCCATGATGGCCAGCATCGGGCTCGGCTACAACCTGAGCAAAATTGCCGCCCTGGAAGCTGTCTACACGCAAGCTGACGCCAATGGCGATACTGCCGCCGCCAGTGGCAGCAAAGTCAGAACCTACCGGCTCGACGCTCTCTACCATTTCATGCCTGAGCAGAACCTGGTGCCCTATTTCGGGGTCGGCTTCGGCGGTATTCACAGCAACCCGAAATCCGGCAAATCGAGCCATCACTTCATGGCCAATTATGGTTTCGGAATCAAATACTTTCTCGACCAATGGGTGGCCCTGCGCGCCGATGTCCGCCACCTGCTCGACTTCCCGGAGCCGGAAAACAACCTGCTCTATTCGGCCGGCCTGCTGATTCAGTTCGGCACTCCTGAAGCCGCACCGGAACCGGTTGCCACCCCCCCGGCGGGCGAGCCAACGCCGCTGGACAGCGATGGCGACGGCATCAACGACGACATGGACCGCTGTCCTGGGACCCCCGCAGGCGCTCCGGTCAACTCGATCGGCTGCCCCATCGACACTGATGGCGATGGCATAGCCGATTACCTCGAC
Source organism: uncultured Desulfuromonadales bacterium (assembly GCA_945787335.1). Classification (GTDB taxonomy): domain Bacteria; phylum Desulfobacterota; class Desulfuromonadia; order Desulfuromonadales; family Geopsychrobacteraceae; genus Malonomonas. The sequence continues at coordinate 45,401 of CALZHR010000041.1, read as the reverse complement.
CAGTGCCCGGACACCCCCCGGGGCGCGTCGGTTGACACCTCCGGCTGTCCGCTGGACAGCGACGGCGACGGCGTCTTCGATTATCGCGACAGCTGTCCGGCCACCGCAGCAGGGGTCTCTGTCGATGAGAACGGCTGCCCGAGCAAGCTGACCCTGCGGATCAACTTCCGCCCGGACAGCAACCTCATCGGCGAGCAGTATCTCGGCGAGATCGCCAAGGCGGCAAAATGCATCAATCAGTTCCCCGGCAACCTCGTCTATATCGACGGGCATACCGACAGCCAGGGCTCGGCGGACTACAATCAGAAACTGTCGGAACGTCGTGCCACGGCCGTCGTGAAATCGCTGGTCGACCAATTCGACATCGCCGCCTCCCGCCTCACCGCGCGGGGCTTCGGCGAAAGCCAGCCGATCGCCGACAACACGACCAATGAAGGCCGGGCCGAAAACCGCCGGGTCGAAGTCGCCTGCGGCGCAACCGAATAAGAGTCAATCGAAGAAACGCAGCAAAAAGGCCGGGAGGGTTCCCGGCCTTTTTGCTGCGGCTTACAGGGCGATCTCTCTGACCTGTTGCCCGCCGCCGCTGCGCGTCAGGTAAAGAAAGATCAGCACCTTGCGTTCAGAAATCCCGCCCAGACACTCAAACACTGCGGCAAAATACTGAACCTTTCCCTCACGAGGGAGGTCAGATATTGCCGTCTTGACCCGCGCCCGAACCTGTTGCTGCTCTTCGTCGCTGAGATCTGTGTTGAAAAACTCCGGCGTCCGCCCCTTGACGACCCGCTCCTGATGGGCGAAGTCCCTGGCCAGCGCATCACGCAGGCGGGGCAGCTCCGCCGGGGAGAACTGTTTTTGCAGATAGGCATAGAGCTGCGCAAAAAGCTCAGGTTGCGAGATGCTCCGCACATACAACCCTTCCTCCCGCCAGTATTCATCCAGATTCAGAAGGCCCTGCGACAGAGAGCCGAACGGTTTCTCAAATTCGACCAACAGGCGAACAAAGCGGCCACTGTTGACCAGCAGGTCAAGCAGCCGGCCAATGCCGCGCAACCTCTCAAGCTCAAAGTAACTGAGGTCAGGTGAACGAAGAACGGCGTAGGGAGGATTGGGATCGAAGCGCAGCTTAAGATCTGCCGCCTGCGCACGCAGCGGCGAACCGGGCAGCAGCTTGACCGGCTCGATCTGCAGATGGTGGGGCTTCAGTTCGGCCACCCAGTCGAGAGAGCGCAGGAACTGCTCGAAATCGTCCCCCGGCAGTCCAGCGATCAGATCGAGGTGCAGATGGATGTTGCCGATCTCACGCAGGCGCCGGACATTGGCAGCGAGCTTTTCCAACGAGGCGGCTCGGTCGATCCGCGCCAGGGTTTCCGGCAGCGTCGACTGAACGCCGATTTCGAACTGAAAAATCCCTTCGGGCACCTGCTGCAGCAGCTGCAGGAGCTCCTCGTCGAGCAGGTGGGCTCCGATTTCGAAGTGGAAGCGGCTCGACCGGTTATGCCGCAGAATAAACCTGAAGATCTCTCGGCTGCGTTCGCTGTGGTAGTTGAAGGTGCGATCGACGAACTTGATCTGCGCCACCCCCCGTTCCATGAGATAGAGCAGATCGGCCTGGATCCGCGGCAGCGAAAATGAGCGGACCTGATCGTCCAGCGAACTCATACAGAAGCTGCAGTTGTAGGGGCAGCCGCGGCTCGATTCGTAATAGACCAGGGTGCGCGACAGATCGACCAGGCCGGCGGCAAAGGGGGACGGCAGCAAATCCAGCTCGGCCAGCTGGCTCTGCCCGTTCTCGGCCGGCGCCAACAGGGTGCGCAGCCCGGGGCAGGGTTCCGGCTGCCGGCCGGCCCGCCAGGCCGAGAGCAGCTGCTTCATCGGCAGCTCTCCCTCGCCGCAGATCAGCGCATCGACCGGATAGCGAAGAAAAAAATCCGCCCCCTCGAAGGAAATTTCCGGGCCGCCGAGCACAATCCGCAGATCGGGCGCAATCCGCTTCAGGCAGTCAACCAGTTCCAGGGTCGCGGTGCGGTTCCAGAGATAGACCGAAAACGCCACCACATCCGGCTGAATGCTGATAATTTGCGCCAGCAGCGATTCCTTCGGCTCGTGGACCGTGTATTCACGGATCAGCAGTTCGCCGCAATCATCACCGCAGAAAGCCGCCAGACAGGGGAGCGCCAGGCTGGCGTGGACATACTTGCTATGCAGGGTGGTCAGCAGGGTGCGCATGGCCGCAGGATAGCGTGCGGCCGGAGCTTGTCAATGAAATTGTCGCCGCAAAAGCAACTGTGCTATGCTCCGCCGGCAACGAAAGGAACAACCGATGAGCAAGCGCAAAACCATCCTCGCCGTGGTCGCGGACGAGACCGGCGAGGTCTTCGAACACCCCGACCTGCTGCTGGCCGGTATGAACGGCATGCAGATCAGGCGGCCCGAAGCCGACGAACTGATCCCGCTGCCGGAAGGCAGCCGGCTGTTCACCATTCCGGGAACGCCGCCGATCGGCATCGACCGCCGCAGCGGCAAGCAGATCGTCGCCGAACATCTGCCGCGCAGCTGGGGAGGCGGAAAAATCCAGGCGGTATCGGCCTTTGTCACACCGGCATTCACCCGCACCCTGCTACCGGCCGCCGCCTACACGCAGAAGGATGTCAACCTGACCCTCTGGTCGTACACCGCGGTCGGCTGGTGCGTCGAAGAAGAGCGGTTTTACGTGGCCGCGGTGCGGGTCGATCGCAACCGGCAGTGGCAGCCGGAGCACTTCGATGACCGCAAGCTGGAGCCGCTGGTGCGCAAACGGATCGCCGCACAGCCGGACAACCGGCTGATCGAACAGCTCTCCCGCTGCGCCCTCGATTACCACTGCTTCGCCGCGAAAAACCTGTTCTTCGGTCGCTGGGAAGCACCGCTGCCCTGCTCACCAACCTGCAACGCCCGCTGCGTCGGCTGCATCTCCCTGCAGGAAGCCCCCGACTGCTGCCCTTCCAGCCAGGAGCGGCTGAACTTCGTGCCGACGGTGGAGGAGCTGTGCGAAGTCGCTGTGCCGCACCTGCAGAGCGCCGAGAACGCCATTGTCTCCTTCGGCCAGGGGTGCGAGGGGGATCCGATCCTGCAGGCCGACACCATCTGCGCGGCGGTGCGGGAGATGCGCCGCCAGACCGACCGCGGCACGATCAACTTCAACTCCAACGCCTCGCTGCCGGAGGCGATCGACCGCCTGGCCGAAGCCGGCATCGACTCGATCCGCGTCTCCCTGAACTCGGTGCAGGAGCGTTTCTATAACGCGTACTACCGCCCGCAGGGCTATCGCCTGGCCGACGTCGTCGACGCGGTGCACCGCGCCAAGCGCAACGGACTGTTCACCATGCTCAACTACCTGGTCTTTCCCGGCATCAACGACCGCGAGGACGAGATCGAGGCGCTGCTGCAGCTGATCGAGTCGGCCGGCGTCGATCTGATCCAGATGCGCAACTTGAGTATCGACCCGCTGCTCTACTGGAACAGCCTGGGCGCCGAGGGGCACGGCAGTGGCATGAAACGGATGCTCGACCGGCTGAAACGGGAGGTCCCGCGCCTGCAGTACGGGTACTTCAACCGCACCCGGGAGAACTTCTATCCCCCCGGCTACGAAAGCGACTGGCCCCTGCCGGCCGGGCTATAACAAACGGATATATAACCAAAAAGAAGGTTAGCCACTAAGGCACCAGGAACACAAAGGAAAATCATAAGCATTAACGCGGAGTCGGAGAGATGTAGAGAAGATCAAAACCAAAAAAGAGAATCACTTTTGGCGGTGGCAACAGCCTTTGTTTTGATTATAGATCCGATAAAAAAAGACGGCGTCCCAAATGAGGGTGCCGTCTTCTTTTTTCAGATCTTCCGTTGGCGCTCACCAGAACTGCCAGTTGCCGGTCTGCAGCACATAAATCCCCAAAACCAGGTTGGTCACCGCATGAGCCAGCACACACTGGGCGATGCTGCGGGTCTTATAGAGCAGCAGGTTGTAGGCCACCCCGGCCATCACGCCGGCCAGCACCAGGTTGTGCTCCAGCCCGAACAGCACCGCACTGATTGCAAATGACGCCAGAGTATAGGTGCCGATCCTGACCGCCATAAAATCTGAATCGATGATGTAGCGCAGCAGAAACGAGCGCCAGAAGATCTCTTCCATTACCGGAACCACCAGCGCAGCGCCGAAAAGGCGGAAGGCGATCAGCAGGGCGCGACTTGTGTCATCCGCGACCAGGTTCGGGTTGAACCCGGCAGCTTCGCCCAGGGTTGCGAAGTCCCAGTCCATGTTGATCCACAGCACAAAAACCAGCAGGCCGAGGGCGACGCTTGCCGCGGTCCACTTGAGATCCTTGAAATCGGACCAGTCCAGCTCGCGGTATTGGCGCAGAAAAAACAACAGCAGTCCGGCGACAACCAACGCCTTGACCGGATACAGGTAAAGCATTTGCTGGGCGGAGAGAGCAACATGTCCCTGCTCAACCAGCCATTCCAGGCCCTGTTGAATCCCGATAAAACCCATGAAAACGGCAAAGGGGAGAATACGAACCCAGGCGTCTTTACTCATCTTTCCCTCCTCGAATCATAGCAACGCAAAATGTCAGGGATGGATAATTCCCAGCTCCTGTTTCCAGCCCTGAACCAGCTGCTGTGTATCCTGCATGAAGGCCGTGAAATCATCCTCAAGCTGCGCTCGGCAGACAGCCAGCTCGCCGAAACCGTCCGCCAGCGGGATGCGATGTTGCAAACGCGCTTCAAGCCGCTGCAACACCCGCGCGACGATTTCCGGCCGGCGGTAGGAATAAAGCCAGTTGTGCTCGATCATCCGCGGCAACTGCTGTTGCAACGGCAGAGGCAGATAAGCCCAGCAGGATTGCAGCCCGGCGTAAACCTGCTGCGAGAAACCAAGCAACGCGCAAGGAGAAAACTGCTGCCAGCGGCAGGCGAGAAAATGGTCGTAAAAGACATCGACCAGAACGCTGCGCGCGTAACGGAACCTCGGATCGAGACGCTGACGGCTGGTTTGAAAATGAGTATTCTGCTGGGTGTACGAATCGATCCGGCGGTGGAGTCTCAGATGCTGCGCCAATTCGGCTGGCAAGTCATCGGAAACGGTCCCTTTGACAAAATCGCCCATCAAAGAACCGGCCCAGGCCAGCGGACGCGGTTCGGAAAAATAGAGGTGGGCCAGATAATTCATCAGCGTGGGGAATCCGGCGAACGCTGGACTTCAGTTGTTCCCATCCAGCTTATCCAACAGGGACCGCAACTCCTGCAGAACCAGCGGCTCAAGTTCGGAGAGTGCGAGCAGATGCCGAAAGAACCGCAACATGGCCTCGCGGCGACCGCTGCGGACAAAGCGCCGGCTCAACTCCTCCAGTTGCAGTAAAGGCTTGTCCTCGGCCGCCATGATCGCGCTGAAGGCTTCGGTCGCCTGATCGAATTGCTCCCGATCGCAGTAGAGGCGCACCAGGCCGATATAAGCATAGCGGTCATATCCCTCCAGGAGGGACCTCCGGTAACAGGGTTCGGCCGCATCAAGGTCGCCCAGGTTGACCCAGGCGTCCCCCATCCGCGAATGCAGCGCCTGGGTACCATCGGAAAACTTGAGGATCTCGCACCAGATATCGATCGCCTTGCGGTATTGCCGATGCCAGCGATAACAGTTCCCCAACCCATAGAGCGCGTAAGGATTGTGCGGATCGATCTTGAGCGCACGGCGGAAGAAATTTTCCGCCTTTTCGAAATCGTTGATCCGCCAGCAGAGCTTGCCGATGATGGTCAGGATATGCAGTTCATTCTCATCGAAAACGAGAACTTTTTCATAATAGCGGATCGCCGCTTCGTCATTTCCCATGCGGTGCTGCAGATCGGCCATGCCGGTCAGGGCGTAGCGGTCACGGGGATCTGCCTGAATAATCTGCCGGTACATCTCATCTGCGCGGTCGAACTGCATCAGCGCCTTGCAGCTGTCGGCGATCCGGGTCATCACGTGCTTATCGCGCGGACGCAGGTCGAGGTACTGGTTCCAGAGCCGGATCGCTTCCTGATGGCGCTGCAGCTTCTTGCAGACATCCCCCAAACCGCGCAGGGCGAAGAGATTCTTCCGATCAACATCGAGCAGCCGCCGGTAGCAGCGCTCCGCTTCGTCGAAATCACCCGACTCCCGACAGGCGTCGCCCATTCCGGAGAGCAGATAAGGGTTGTCCGGTTCCCGCTCCAGTCCCACCCGGAACAGGTCACGAGCTTCGGTATAGCGACGGGCACGAAATTTCTGCCGCGCTTTTTTCGAGATTTCAATCACTGAGGGCTGTGGCCTGCCCCGGCTGGCGCTCGAAGCGCTGTCTTCTGGTTGCTTCACTTTGACTCCTGAGATTCACATTTGCGGGCAACAGCTCTGCAGGCGCCGCAGGTACTCTTCGCGACACCAGTTTTCCAGGTTGACCATGGCCAGCAGGGGTTGATGAAAATCCTCCTCCCCGATGGCAAACACCCCGTGCCCATAGACGACAGCGACTCCCTCCTGCCCGATTACCGGTGGAACGTTTTTAGCGATCCCCCCGGCACCGATTTCACCGGCAACCACCGGAACATCTTTCAGATACCTGATTTTAGCACAATTTTTCCAACAATCCGCGATCCGGCAAGCGGTTTCCTCACAGAGCAGACTGAGAATTACGGAAAATTTCGGGTGCCCGTGCAGTATCGTTGCCGCACCGGTTTGCCGAAAGATAGCGCGGTGCGCGATCAACTCGCTCGAGGCGGTGATCCCGGCCGTGCTTGAGTTATCGTTCGGGACCTGATCGATACAGCCGGCCAAGCTCTCCAGACTGGCCCCGGTCTGCGAAATGTACAACTGGTCACCGCAGCGACAGGAAATGTTACCGAAGAATGAATCGACCAGTTTTAATGCAACCGTTCGCTCCCCGACCTGCTGCATGGCGGAGAGGACCTGCGCCTTCCCGGCCAACCCGCCGCGCTGCAGGTCGTCGGTCAGCGCCTCGATCGGCTGCAGACGCAGCTGCTCCCAGAGAGGTCGCAGCAGAGCAAGTTCCTCCCGGGTCGGACTCGGCGCTTTGAGCAGATCGTACAAGGTTTTGACGAAGATCGCGTGATAGACCGACGAATAGTTGATGTAGGCCTGCTCCACGGTCACGCTGCCGGTCGCCATGATCCCGACCCCTTCGACCAGAACCCCTTTGCGCTGGCCGAGCAGCTCGACCAGCCGCTGCGGGTCGCTGGCGGAGAACTCTCCTTTGCGCACCAACGGGATATCATGCAGAAAGGTTCGGGTTTCGGTATCGAGCGGAATCAGCTCAGCGGTCGCCGGATCAGTTCTGCGCAGCAGCAGCTCGAGAAACGGCAGCTGCGGCTCGGCCACCACCAGCGAGATCACGTTCAGCCGCTCGATCACCGCTTTGCCGAGGGGCAGCAACTCTTCCGCGCCCCAGCAAAGCAGACGATCATCCCGCGCCAGCAGCGTGGTGCGATCCGGCCTGGCGCTGCCGTCAGCGTGCAGCTTGGCGGCATATCTTTCGATCTGCCGGATCACGGCTGCCGCTCCAGGTAATTTTCGTTAAATTCACCCCGCTCATTCAGACCGCGAATCCGGTAATATTTTTCGCGTTCCTCGACGAATCGGGCACGCTCGATCGGCGGCACCTCGATGCCGTCGCCGCTGCTGCCCGGTTCGCTGAAAAAACGTTCCGGCAGCATGTCGTGCTCGGCGGAAAAACCAAGCTGCTGATTGTAATAACGTTCCGTCAGGTAGATCCGCTCACCGATCTCCTTAAGCGACTGCGGGCTGTATTCAACGCCGGTGGTCGCGGCAAGCAGCTCGGCATACTCTTCAAGGCTGGCGCCGAAAAAGGAGAACTTGCAGGCCACCAGCGAGTCGATGGTGGCGTTGCAGTCTTCGGCGATCTTGATCATCCGCGCCTTGCCGGCGAAATCGAAGCGATCGGTCGGCACCGGCTTGCGCAGAATTTCGTGTGAGATCGGGTAGGCCCGCAGGTGGCAGCCGCCCCGGTTGCTGGTGCAATAGGCCAGCGCCATGCCGTAGGCGCCGCGCGGATCGTAGGCCGGCAGCTCCAGCCCCTTGACGCTCATGCTCAGCTCCGGCCGCCCCAGCTGCCGGGTCAGCCGGGCTGCCCCCTGGGCGAGCAGTTCCCCCTCCCCTTCGCGCCGGGCGATCGCTTGCAGCAGCGCGCCGATCTCTTCGGCGCGCGGAAACCGGCCATTGACCTCACCCCAGGCGGAGATGCTGGCGGCCGCCGAGATCGTGTCCATGCCGAGCTGATTGCACAGGTTGTTGGAGTTGACGATCGAACGCAGGTCGTCGATGCCGTTGAGCGCACCGAAATGGTTGACCGTCTCGTACTCCGGCAGCGGCGTGCCATCCTGCATACTTTTCTTGCACTGGATCGGGCAGCCGTAGCAACCGTGGTTCTTCGGTTGGTAGGCTTTGCGGATCGCCGGCCCTGAGTAGTGGTCAGCCGCAGAAAAAATGGTTTTGCGGAAATTCTCGGTCGGCGCCATGCGCCGCTGCGCCATCAGGTCGACCAGCGCCGGGGTACCGTACTCGGCGATCCCGAGGTCGCCGAAAATCACCGGTGAAGCCTTGAACAGCCGGATGATATCCTGTCGGGCCTCGTCGAACCGCTGCCGGTCGACGATCGCGACCTTCTGCTCGCCGCTGACGGTCAGGGCCTTGAGGTTCTTGCCCCCCATGACCGCGCCCAGGCCACCGCGGCCGACCGAGTTCCCCTCTCCCATCATGATGTTGGCGTAGAGCACCCGGTTTTCTCCGGCCGGGCCGATGGCCGCGACGCTGCCGTGATCGGCAAGTGCCTTGACCGTCGTGCCGATCGGTTCGCCCCAGAGCTTCTCCGCCGGCAGCAGCTTCCCCCCATCGGGGCGGACCCTGAGCACGACGGGACTGCTGCTTCGGCCGACGATCTTCAGCGCATCGTAACCGGCCGCCTTCAGGCGCCAGGCAAACCGGCCGCCGGCCGAGCAGTCGTAGATGGTTCCAGTCAGTGGCGAGCGGGAGACGACGCTTAAGCGGGCGGCCGTGGGGGCTGCGGTGCCGCAGAGCGGGCCGGCAGCAAAGATCAGCGGGAGTTCGGCGGCAAAGGGGTCGAGCTGGTAGTAATCGCGCAGCAGCCGGACGCCCAGACCGCGCCCCCCCAGGTAGGTCTGCAGCAGCTCGGCGGGAAGAGCTTCCGGCCAGATGCGGCCGCTGGTCAGATCAACATTGAGCAGCCGGCCATGCCAGCCGGTCATTGCGCCGACTCCAGAACCGGCACTCCGTCATCAACCTTGACTTCGGCGGTCTGCAGTGGCGGATCGTTGCTGGTAAAAAATGCCAAACGCTCGTCGACCAGGGTTTTGAACTCGGCCAGGCGTTTTTTTGAAACCGACTTGGCGGCGGGAACCTTGACCCGATTCGGATTGACCGGGGCGCCATTTTTACGCATCCGGAAACAGAGGTGCGGCCCGGTTGCCAGGCCGGTGCTGCCGACGTAGCCGATCACCTGCCCCTGACTGACTTTCTTGCCGCGCTTCATGCCACGGGCAAAGCCCTTCATGTGCAGGTAAAGGGTCGAGTAACCGTTGCGGTGGCGGATCTCGATAAAGTTGCCGTTCCCCTTGGTGTAGCCGGCCCGGGTGATGGTTCCGTCACCGACCGTCTTGATCGGAGTCCCTCTTGATGCCGCATAATCGATCGCCGGATGAGACTTCCAGGTTTTGGTGATCGGATGATAGCGCTTCATGGAAAAGCCGGAAGAGATCCGGGTAAATGAAAGCGGGGCCTTGAGGAAGGCTTTTTTCACATTGCGGCCATCTTCGTCGTAGTAAGACGGATGCTGATCACCATCCTGATAGAGGAAGGCGTGATAGGTCTGCTTCTGGTTGATGAAACGCGCGGCGAGAATTTTTCCATACCCGGCCGGCTTGCCTTCCCGGAAACGCTTTTCTACCAATGCCTGAAATGTATCACCAACCCGCAGATCGAGGATAAAATCGATATCCCAGGCAAAAATATCAGCCAGAGCGATAGCGAACTCACTGGTTTCGCCAATGCCCAGAACAGCGTCAAACAGGCTGGTCTCGATCGTCCCCTGAACCAGTTCGGTCTTCACATCGTAGAGGATCGGTTCGATCTGCATCTTCGTATCATCTTCCAGGCGGCTGATGACCAGCTGTTCCTCGTCGTCGATCTCGTAAACGAATTTGTCGAATTCACCGTCGGTGGTGCAGATCAGGTACGGTTGCCCGGCGCAAATCTTCGTGAAGGGGAAGACCTTGCGACTCTCCTGGTTCAGGGTATGGATCTCCTGCGGCGAGAAAAAATTCCCCAGCAGCGCGGTGATCGTCTCCCCCGGCTGCACAACATTATGCAGCTCGCGGCGGACCGGCTGCGGTGGTGGTGGCGGTGCCGCAGGCTGCGATGATGCGCTGATCTCCACCGGGGTCGTCCGTGCTTCGAGTTGCGGGCTGGAACCGCTGCCGAAAAGGACCAGAGCAACTACGGCAACGCTCACAAGAACGACTCCACCGACGAAGTGGCGACGATAGGAGCGCCGGCGGCCTCTCAGTGAAAAAGAACTGCGGGGTGGTTGAAAATCGTGATTCAAGCTCATGAACAAACCAAAGAAACAGACCGATCGGACGGCCCTGGAACAACGAAAAAAAGACTGGTATTGAGAATTAGAGAATCATAACAGCCCTGCAACCCTTTTGTCCAGAAAACTAAGCGGCGGATTCGATTGCCAGGCGCCGCCGTTCCGGCTAACATACCCCAGCACCAGACTCTCATAGCAAGGACTGCCCATGATCAACAGACAACGGATTACCGATGAATTCGCCCGCCAGGCGGCTATCGACAGCCCATCCTACCAGGAAGCGGAGATCGCCGCCTACCTGGAACAACGCTTCCGCCAGCTGGGGGCCGAGGTCAGCTATGACGACGCCGGCCCGAAAATCGGCAGCCAGAGCGGGAATATGCTGGCCCGGCTGCCCGGCAGCAAGCCGGGGACACCGTTCCTGCTGTCGGTCCATATGGATACCGTCACCCCGGCGGAGAATGTAGAACCGGTCCTTACAGACGGCGTCTTCACCAGCGCCGGCGAGACCATTCTCGGCGCCGATGACAAGGCCGGCATTGTCGAGATCATCGAGGCGATCGAAGTCCTCAAAGAACATCAGATACCGCATGTGCCGCTGGAAATCGTCGTCACCGTCTGCGAGGAGCAGGGGCTGCTCGGGGCCAAGCACCTCGACTTCAGCCTGCTGACCGCGAAGCAGGGGGTGGCGCTGGACACCACCGGGGTCGATGTGGTCATCAACCGGGCGCCGGCGGCCAACCGGTTCAAGGTCGACATCTTCGGCCACGAGGCTCACGCCGGAGTCTGTCCGGAGCAGGGGATTTCGGCGATTCAGGTTGCCGGGCGGGCGATCGCCCGGATGCCCCACGGCCGGATCGATGATGAGACCACTGCCAATATCGGCACCATCGAAGGTGGCCAGGCCTCCAACATCGTCCCCCGCCAGGTCAGCCTGCAGGGCGAAGTTCGCAGCCACTCGACTGACAAGCTGAGACAGCAGACCGAACTGATTGTCAAAGCCCTCGAAGAAGAAGTCGACAAAGCCAGTATCGTCGTCAACGGCGAAACCAAGCGGGCCGCGATGACACTGGAACTCAAAGAGGACTTTCCGCTGATGCAGGTCGCCGAAGATGCGCCGGTCCTGAAGCTGATCCGCGCGGCCGGCGACGCCCTGGGCCGCCCGCAGCAGATCCGCGCCGCTGGTGGCGGCTCTGACGCCAACATCTACAACGGCCAGGGGATCGACATGGTGATCCTGGCCACCGGCATGGACAAAGTGCACACGGTCAACGAGCAGGTCAAGGTCGATGACCTGGTCAAAGTGACTGAGCTGCTGGTCGAAATTCTCCGCCGCGCCTGAAAGCATGCGGGTCACCCAGCAGATAGAGCGGATCCAGGCGCCACCGATCACTGAGGTGAAGCGATGGATCGCCGGGCGGACATTTCCCGCCGACCGGCCGCTGATCGATCTCTGTCAGGCGATCCCCGACTATCCGCCGCCGCAAGAGCTGATCGACCACCTGAAAGCAACGCTTGATGACCCGCTGACCTTCAAGTACAGCCCGGACGAAGGGCTGCCGCAGGTCCGCCAGGAGGTCTGCCACTGGTATCAGCGCCGCTACCTGGCCGCGCCGCACCCCGACCAGCTCTGCCTCACCATCGGCGCCAGCCAGGCCTTCTGGTTGGCAATGCAGCTTCTTTGCCGCCCGGGCGACGAGGTGATCCTGCAGCTGCCGGCCTACTTCGATCATCCGATGGGGCTGCAGGCGATGGGCATCAAACCGGTCTACGCGCCCTTTGTCCCCGAGCAAGCCGGGCTGCCTGACAGCGAAACTCTCACGCAGCTGATCACACCGCGAACCCGCGCCATCTTGCTGGTGAGTCCGAGCAACCCGACCGGCACCGTCATCCCGGCGTGGCAGCTTGAGCAGCTGTTCGCACTGGCAAAAACCCATCATATCGCCCTGGTGCTCGACGAAACCTACAACGCTTTTATCGACAGTCCCCCTCACCAGCTGTTCAGCCGCGACGATTGGCCGGAAACATTTATTCAGCTCGCCTCGTTCGGCAAAACCTTCGCCCTGACCGGTCTGCGCTGCGGCGCGCTGATCGCGGCCAGCGAACTGATCGAACAGGCGCTGAAGATTCAGGACAGCATGGCGGTCTGCCAGCCACGCCCGGCGCAGCAGGCGTTGGCATACGGCTGCCAGCATCTGGATTCCTGGGTGACGAGCAATGCTGCAATGATGCAGCAACGCCACGACCAGTTCCGCGCTGCCTTCAATGCAGCAGCAACTGATTTCAAATTAATCGCCAGCGGCTCCTTTTTCGCCTGGGTCAGACATCCCTGGCCAGAGCTGACAGGCAGACAGGCCGCGAGAAAACTGGCCGAACAGGCCAACCTGATCTGCCTTCCGGGTGAAGTCTTCGGGCCCGGGATGGAGAGCTACCTGCGGCTGGCATTCGGCAACATCGACCAAACGCAGATCCCTTCTGCGGTTAATCGATTTTGCACACAGCCCGAATGATTTCAGTTTCAGGCGCGCCTGGCCTCGGTTCAGGACCGCGCACCCGCGCCCAATCATTTTCGACCCGACGAACGCCAGCAAATGAAAAATTTGCCTGTGCTCACGAATACTTATTGACCTAACCGCTGTCTTGTGGGATTTTTACAGATCATTAATAACTTCCTGATCTTTAATGATGTTATTGCCAACTCTAAATGGTAAGTGATTCAGACTGACCGTGAACCTGATCAGCTCTAAAAACAGCACCTGCCCAGTTAAAGTTCAGTGGCAGAAAAATGCAAAGCCGCCGAAGAATGCCCTGCGCCATTCTCTCAAGTGGTTTCTTTGCCTGCTGCTTGTCAGCCTGCTCCTGCCCCTGGAGTGCACTGCGGCTAAAATCGCCATTATCTATCCTGATGTTTCAGCACCTTACAAGGCCGTCTTCGAAACCATTCTTGAAGGCATCCAATCGCAGAACTCTCACGACTATAAAATCTATCCGCTTCAAAAAGACTATGATTCCGAACAACTGAAAGCTGAGCTTCGAAACGACCAGGCCAACGCGCTCATCGCCCTAGGCAAACGCGGCTACGTGGCGGCGAACAGTTTGGATGGCATCCTGCCGACCGTGGCGGGCGCGCTGCCGTTGATCCCGAACGGCGTCACCGGCATCAGCCTTTCCGCCGACCCGGAACAGATCTTCTCCCGCCTGAAGAGAATGGTTCCCGACAGTCAACGCGTCTTCGTAGTCTACTCCCCGAACCTCAACGGCTGGCTGATGCCATTGGCAGCAGAGGCCGCCCAGAAGAACGGCCTGGAACTGCACTCTTTCCCGGCGAAAAATCTGCGCGAAGCCATGCAACAATATCAGCGACTGCTGAAGACGGCCCGCGGTCGGAGAGATGCCATCTGGCTGCCTCTCGATCATGTGACAGCGAATGAGGAAATCGTACTGCCGATGCTGCTGCAAGAGGCCTGGGACAAAGACCTTGTGCTCTGCTCGAGCAAACCGAACCACGTAGAACGCGGTGCACTTTTCGCTCTCTATGCCGACTATCTTGGCTTGGGGCAGGAACTGGCGAAGCTGGCCGAGCAGCGGCTCCAAAGCAGCCAGTCGCCGATGATTATTCCTCTTAAGCGGCTCCAGGTCGCCGTGAACACCCGAACCGCTGCGCACCTCGGATTGAATTTCAATCTGCAGCAACAGGCCTTTAACATGGTTTTCCCAGCGCGCTGACGGAACTGGAATTATGGGCATCATCGACAGCATTCTTCAGCAAACATCGGGCTTTCGCAGTCGCTTACTGACGATTGTCACGCTCGGCATTCTCGGTCTGGCGCTGATTGCCTCGCTGACAACGGCCTGGGTCACCAGTCGAAGTGCGGCCGAGCAGATGATCGCCCAGGGGCTGCAGGTGGTCGAGACCCTGGCCAACCAGAGTGTTTTGGCGCTGCTGTACGAAAGCCCGGAGAACGCTGCCCGACCGCTCGATGCGATCATGAGCTTTCCCGATATTATTCAAGCCGGAATCTACCGAACCGATCGAGAACCGCTCTCCAGAAAAGGACGGGGGCTGGGCGCTCTTTCGCCTGACATCAACCTGCCGACAGAGACTGCCACCCTGACCAGCGAAGACCGCACGGCCTGGCACTTCGCCGCACCTGTGTTGACAGGGAGGTCGGCCGATCAGGAAACCGATGAAGATCACCAGTTCCAGTTGGACACAACCAATACCGAACTACTCGGCTATGCACATGTGATCATGGACAAGTCGACCCTGCGCACCATGCAGATAAATGTCTTTTTAAACAATATCGTCATCGCCCTGTCCTTTGCCCTGCTCTTGATCATTTTCGTCAACTTCGGCATTGACCGGCTGACCAGGCCGCTGTTCCAGCTGATCCGGGTCATGGAAGAGAACGAAAAGGACGGCACCCGCGTCTATGCCGACCTGAAAGGCCCGAAAGAGTTCAGCCACCTGACCAAGGTGTTCAACAACATGTTATCGAGCATCGAAGAGCGCGACCGGCGCTTACGCGAACATGGCGAAAAGCTGGAATCTGAAGTCGCCATCCGGACCCGCGAACTGGTGGAAGCTCGCGACGTCGCCCTGACCGCCAGCCGACATAAATCGGAATTTCTCGCCAACATCAGCCACGAATTACGGACCCCGCTGCAGGCCATCATCGGCTACACCGACCTGGTTCGCGAAGATCTGGAGATGGAAGGGCTGGAAGAGAACGCCACGGAGCTGGAACGGGTCATCAACAACGCCCAGCGACTGCTGGCCATGATCAACAACATCCTCGACATGGCCAAAATCGAGTCGGGGCATATGGATATCAATCTCCAACCGGTTTATCTGACGGAGGCACTGCAGGAGACCGCCGACACCATCAAGCCGATCCTGAAATATAACAACAACCGCATCATCTTCGATGTTCCCGAGACCGATAATGAAATAGTCATCGATCGCGAAAAGCTCATGCAGATCGTTCTTAACCTGCTCAGCAATGCGACCAAGTTTACCCAGAAGGGCACCATCTGGCTGACGGCGAAACAAAGCCCACAGGACCTTGAAATCAGCGTCAAAGACACCGGCATCGGCCTGACGGTTGAACAGCAGAGGGTGGTCTTCGAAGAGTTCCGTCAGGTCGACGGCAGCACGACCCGAAGCTTTGAGGGTACCGGCCTCGGTCTGGCCATAACCAGGCGCTTCACCGAGCTGCTCGGCGGCAGCATCAGCGTCGACAGCAAGCTTGGCCAGGGGGCCTGCTTCACCGTGAGAATCCCTTTGCCGGTGGACATGGCAAACAACCGCGCGCAGCCCGCGTTAAGCGCCTGACGGCTGATCGCCAACGAGAAAAATATTGGACGCAAAACAATGATCAATAGATCCAAGCTTCGCTTCTTAAAACCGTTTGAGGGGGCAAATACCAGCCTTAGTATGGCAGGAGGTAGGTTATGCCGAAAAACATGATATGTACCTGGGTCGCACTCTTGTTGCTGATGGCGGCAGGGGTTTCCGGCGCCGATCAGAATCAACTGATGCTGCTCGGCTCAGAAGAAGAAATGGAAGCCCTCTACGGCGATGAGGAGTTCGTCAGTATCGCGACGGGGAGTAGTAAGCCGGTGTATAAGGCCCCGGCGGTTGCGAGTGTGATTACGGCGAAGCAGATTGAGGCGATGGGGGCACGAACGTTGGATGAGGTTCTGGAGCGAGTACCAGGACTTCATGTCGGCGTCTCGACCCAAGGCCGACTCGATTCTATTTATTCGATCCGCGGGATTCATACCTCATTTAACCCGCAAGTACTGGTCTTGATGAACGGGCTCCCATTTCCTTTTTTCTCTGGAGGCCGGCCATTTCAGTTTAGACTGCCGGTTGCTGCTATCGAACGCATCGAAGTCATTAGAGGTCCGGGGTCGGCTATTTATGGTGCGGATGCATATGCTGGAGTCATTAACATCCTGACTAAAGATAAATCCGATATGGACGGAACATCTGCTGGCGCGGATTACGGATCTTTCAATAGTCATGATTTATGGTTTCAGCATGGAAAATCTTGGGGAAATTGGGACATTGCACTATCATTAGAATGGCAAAAAACAGATGGCGATAAAGACCGCCGTCTTTACGCAGTATCCATGCCTGGCCCGCTTGATACCCGATACAATATTTTCGACACCCACCTTTCCATAAAACGTGACAACTGGAAACTACGTTACTGGTATTGGCGGCAGGATGATGCCGGCCTAGGAGCAGGAGCAGCACAAGTATTAGATCCTCAAGGGGGGGAAGATATTGGCCAGCATCTTGCCGATATCAGCTACAACACCTCTGAGCTCATTAAAGATTGGAATTTAAGCGCAAATCTAAATTATATGCACCGCAAGAATGAAAGTCGTTTTGTTCTGTTTCCAGCTGGAACCGTCTTGCCAATTGGCAGCGATGGAAATTTAGAATTTACTTCGACAAACTTTGTGAATTTTACAGATGGATTAATAGGGGAACCTATTACTGCCGAATCGAGTACTGGACTTGATCTAGTTGCCACCTATTCTGGGCAGTTATCACACATATGGCGCTTAGGGGCAGGAATTAAATATTACAAAAATGAAGTAACTAAAGAATTAAAGAATTTTGGTCCGGGTGTAATTGACGGTACTCAGTTATTCGTAGATGGCACTTTAACCGATGTTTCCAATACCCCAAATGTTTTTACACCGGATAAATCACGTACCATCTATTACCTTTCACTTCAAGATGAATGGCAATTTGCCAGCGACTGGGAATTGACCGGGGGAGTTCGTTACGATCATTATTCAGACTTTGGAAGCACTATTAATCCACGTATAGCACTGGTATGGGCTACAAGATACAATCTGACAACTAAATTCCTTTATGGGCGCGCATTCAGAGCCCCATCATTCAATGAGCTCTTTTCCATTAACAATCCAGTGGCCTTGGGAAATCCGAATTTAGACCCGGAAACTATCGACACTATTGAAGTAGCATTTGACTACCGCCCAACCTTTGACATCCAATCTGCGTTCAGTCTCTTTGCCTACCGGGCGAAAGATCTGATCGATTTTGTTCCAGACTCTGGCTCATCAACTATTACCGCACAAAATAATCGTGATCAAGACGGGTATGGATTCGAACTCGAAGTCTCCTGGAAAGCTACTAATCAACTTGACTTATATGGTAACTTTTCCTGGCAGCACTCTGAAGACAGGGCGACTGGACACAGAATTGCGGATGCCCCAGGAAAACAACTCTTCTTAAATGCAAACTGGAAATTTTTGCCGGACTGGAATCTTCACCCTCAATTTAATTGGGTTGCTGGCAGAAAAAGAGCAGCAACAGATACGCGCGCAGAGATCGAAGACTACGCAACTGTTGACATTACGCTGTCGAGAAAAAACATCGCCGGGCACTGGGATATTTCTATTACAACGATGAATATTTTCGATGAAGACGCCATGGAGCCGAGCAATCCCGTTCTAGCAGAAGATATTAAATTAGCTGGTCGGAGTTTTTGGGCTGCAGCAACATACAGGTTCTAACATGTCTTCTAAGCACAGAAATATCGAAAAGCGTAAATATCAATTCACCGAAAAGATTTCCACCCAAATCTGGCATGAACATCCATGTCCAGAAAACCCATACCTGCCCCAATCAGCCTATTGCTATGGCTACGATCTACTTGAATTAATTAATAAACGCAGCTACACAGATGTCTTTTATCTTATTTTTCGTGGGGAACTCCCTACATTAGAGCAATCAGATTTATTAGAAAAACTGATGGTCGCGCTGATTAATCCAGGACCTCGTCACCCTGCAACACGTGGCGCAATGATTGCTGGAGTAGGCAAAACAGATCCATCTCTCATCCTCCCCATTTCGCTGAGTATTTTTAGTGGCACCCATGTAGGGGCGGGCTGTATTGAAGAAGCAATGATTTTTATGAGTGAAAACATCGATAAGAATCCGGGAATATTGGCTAAAAATTTACTTTCAAATTCTAAGCCGCCCTCAGAAGGCGACTGGCATCCTGCCCCTGGATTTGGCAGTCGATTTAACGGCATAGATATGCTCACTCACGAATTTGCAAAACGTCTTAGTTGCATGCTTGGCGCTGGACCTGCGCTACAGTGGGGTGAAGAATTCGCAACCTCTCTAAAGCCGCATGGAATAGGCTGGCTTGTTACTGGAGTTGCAGCTGCAACTTTTTGCGACCTTGGTTTTCACCCCCGGGTAGGGCCCGGGCTATTCCAACTACTTTGTGCACCTGGTTTGCTAGCTCATGGAATCGAGCTCGCTAATAAACCTTTCACAGCCATGCCATTTCCTTCCGACAAGGATTATCTAATAGAGGATGAATAATGGTTAAAAACAATACCGAGATATGGGATCAAGCTCGGGGAAATATACGCAGTCGCAAAGGCGGTTGGCGTGTTGGTGAAGGCGTTTTCTGTCATGGATATAACATGATGGACGATTTTGTCGGTCATGTTTCATATATGCAGGTCGTGCTACTTAATGCTACAGGTCGTTTTCCAGAAAAACGTTTAGCTGACTGGTTTGAGGCAATCCATATTTGCTTAAGCTGGCCAGATTCCCGAATTTGGTGTAACCAAATTGGCGCCTTGGGTGGCAGCATGCGTACTACAGTCGTTGCAGCAACATCAGCAGGAATTATGGCTGGCGATTCACGTGCCTATGGTCCAAAAACATTGTTGCAAGGAATGAATTTTATTCGACAGTCTATTAAAGAAAAAAGAAATGGATTAACAGCAGAGGAAATTGTAACTAACGAATGTAGCAAACATAACGGAAAACCTAAGATCATGGGATTTGCCCGACCGCTGGTAAAGGGCGACGAGCGAATTCCAGCGATGGAGAGAACTTCCCAACACCTTGGATTCGACATCGGAGAGCACCTTGCCCTGGCCTACGAAATAGAAAACGTAATGCTCAGCAAATTTGATGAAAAAATGAATATCAATGCTTACATATCAGCTTTTCTCCTAGATCAAGGCTTCTCACCGAATGAGGTTTATCAGACCTTTAGTGTTCTACTTTCTAGTGGCATCACTGCCTGCTACATCGATACCTTCGAGCGCCCCCCCGAATCCTTCCTCCCCTTGCGCTGCGACGACATCGTCTACCAGGGCCCGCCTCACCGGCCGGTTCCGGAAAGAGACTGAACAAAGAAACGGCTGAGCATCTCTGCTCAGCCGTTTCTTTGTTACGAATTATCTCGCCCCAGCGTCCTCATCCGCGCCCCCATCGGCGGCACCTCTTCCGGGTCGATATGCACATCGAGCAGGGTCGGACCGTCGTGCTGGCAGATCCTCTCCAGGTCCAGATGCTCCAAGTCCGCGACGGTATGAATCGTCTCAGCCAGGGCTCCCATGGCTCTGGCCAGCTGAGCGAAATCGACCGGTGGCAGCTCGAAGGCGACCTCTTCGGCTCCGCCCAGGCGCTGGCCGTGCTTGACCATCCCTAGGGCCTTGTCGTTGAGGATGATAAAAATCACCGGAAGTTTTTCCGCCACTGCGACCGTGATTTCCTGGCCGCTCATCAGGAAGCTGCCATCACCAGTAATGCAGACCGTCGGCCCATCTGATGTTCCAAGCGCGCTGCCGACACTGGCGCCGATCGCCCAGGCCATGGAACCGTAGCCCATGCCAATGCGGTAAAGGCCACGGCTGCGTAAATGGAGATAATGGGTCGCCCAGGCCCAGCTGTTGCCGGCATCGGCAAACACCCGCGCGTTTTCCGGCAGGCGTTGCGAGAGCTCATACATCAACCGCTGCGGCTTGATCGGCGAAGCAGACGAGAAGCATTTTTCCGGCTCATTGAGACGGATATTTCGCGTCGGGAACTCGTCTTTCTCTTGATCTGCATTTCCTGATCCCGATGGGACCAGTTTGAACGCTTCATTCTTACGCGTCTCGGCGAAAGTCTCGTTGAGGGTTTCAAACACCGACGTCAAAGTACCGCAGACATGCAATCTAGCAAGCGGCGAATGAGAGAAATGTTCCAGGTTCTCATCAATATGCACCAGCTTGGCGTTGAGGTCTTCATCGTCTTCCCAACCACCAAACATCATCTCACCAAAGCGCGTCCCGACCGCTAACACCAGGTCGTTCCGTTCATCCTGCAGGGTCTCGCGGGCCGTCTGGTGACTGGCGAAGCCAATAACGCCGCGATAGAGTGGATGACGGTGATTGACCCAACGCTTCCCGGAGGGGCCGGAAATGATCGGTGCCTGCAGGCGTTCGGCAAAGGTCATGATCTGTTCGATGGCGCTGCCGCAACCGTCCCCCAACAGCAGAACGACCCGCTTGGCCTGTTCCAGCTCGGCGATCAAAACCTCAAGGGTCTGCGAGTCGGTCAGAGTATGGCGCTTGAAGAGAGACTGCAATCGCACGGCTGAACTGTTCGAGCGCATCCGTCGTGGCGAGCCCAGCACGTCCATCGGGATACTCAAGTGCGCCGGTCCGGATGGTGGTCCCTGGGTCGCGGCGATCGCCGAGGCCAGTTTCACCTCGAGCTGTCCGCGGTGGGAAATCAGGCTGCTGTAGCGGGTGCAGGACTGGAACATGGCGACCGTGTTGACCGCCGTGCAGGACGATTCCTGTAGAGTCTGTTTACCGAACAGGTGCAGGGCCGTCTGGGCGGTGATCACCAGCATCGGCGTCTTATCCACGTAGGCCGAGGCCACCCCGGTGATCAGGTTGGTCGCGCCTGGCCCGGTGGTCGAGCAGCAGACCCCGAGCTTGCCGGTTTCCCGGGCATAGCCGTCGGCCATGAACGCCGCACCGGCTTCATGGCGGGCGACAATCGGCCTGAGACCACCTCTCCTGGCGCTGCGCGCCATGGCGTTATAAAGCGGCTCGATCGCGCCTCCGGGAACGCCGAAGATATATTCGACTCCGATCTGTTCGAGATACTCAACGACCAGATCTGCTAAATCTTTCTGCTGTGCCGGACGATTTTCAACAATGGGCGGGAAATGAGTCGTTGTCATGGTGAACTCCTGGGAATCACACAATTAAATAACAGTGAATAGAGACATCAAATGCTGTCAGGCAGATATCAACCTGCGCCACCCCCTCCCAGATAGCGCAAAACACTTAAGCAGAATACCTTATATAGCACAACGGATAATTGTATTTCCAGCTCTTAATGAAATAACAAACACCCTGCAATAAATAATTTTGCAGGAAACTGTAAAGATATCAGCAAACTGACTGTCTAGCAGCTGACTTGTTGGGAAGCGTCGTTTGACTGGGAGAGGATTTGATCGATCGGTACCGGACGACCGATAAAAAAGCCTTGCGCATAATCTATCCCCAGCTCCTTGACGACCGCCAAGACCGCTTCAGTCTCGACATATTCAGCGACAGTCTGTTTGCCAAGGGCCTGAGCGACGTCAGTGATCGCCCGCACGACGGCCTGATCTTCGCGGTTCTGATCAAGCTGAGCGATAAAGCTTCCGTCGATCTTGATACTCTCGGCCGGAAACTGTTTCAGATAGCTGAAGGTACTGAAACCGGTGCCAAAATCATCTAAAGCAAAACTGCAGCCGAGCTGATGCAGACTGTTGATCATCCGTTGCGTGGCGGCGACATTCGCCATACTGGCGCTTTCGGTGAGTTCAAAAATGATCCGTCCAGGATCCAGTTGCTTCTCCTCAAGCTGCTTCTCGATGAGCGTGAGCAGGCTCTCATCGCGAAACGCCTGGGCAGACAGGTTGATCGCCACCCGGTGTAGCTCCGGCAGTTCTCCGAGGTGTTCGAAAGCCCGCTGGATGACCCAGTGATCGAGTAACGCCATTTCTCCGGCGTATTCCAGAGCCGGAATAAATTCACCCGGCAGAATCTCACGTTCTCCGGGAGGCTGCAGACGGACCAGCGCCTCGTAATAGGCGATTTTATCGCTTTTAACGTCAAGGACGGGCTGGAAGACAAGATGTAACTGATTGTCGCTGATGGCTCTGCGGAAACGACGCGCCCAGTCGATACTGCTGCGGAGTTCTTCGCTTTCCTTGTCCTCCGGATTATACAGATGCACCATGTTGCGGCCCCGCCGTTTCGCTACATACAGGGCTTTGTCCGCCTGCTTCAGGTACATTTGTGACGAATCGGCCGTGCCATCGACTTCGCAGATGCCGATACTGCAGCTGATTTCCAATTGCTGGCCAGCTTGCAGATATTGATAATCTTTGACCAGGTCGCGGATCGCCTTGGCCATCGCCTGCGCGTGAACCAGGTCGGTATCGTAGATCAGTACGGCAAACTCATCACCACCGATCCGACACAGCACATCGGACTTGCGCAACCGTGATTTGAGCAGGCTGGCGATATCCTGCAAGACGATGTCGCCATGATTGTGGCCGAAGGTGTCGTTGATGACCTTGAAATGATCAAGGTCGATATACAGCAGCGCGTGGGTGGGTCTGCCGCGTGCCGCCGAAGCAGCCATCTGGTTGAGCACGGTGTCGAAATAATGGCGATTATTAACGCCGGTCAGGTTATCGTGCATCGCCAGAAATTCAAGTTGCCGCTGGGCAAGCTTGCGCTTCGAGACGTCCTCCAGGCAACCGAACAGCGAGGTGCTGCCGTCGGCTGAACAGACTCGGTCGAGTCTGCAGTTCAGCCAGAGCAGCTTGCCGCGGCGGGTGATGATCGGCAACTCAAATTCATTCTGCCGCAGACTGCCAGAGAGCAGCTCCTGAAGCTTCTGGGTGTAATGGGATTTTTGTGCCTGCCCTTCGAAAGAGAGGTATGAGGTCAGTTTTTTCCCGAGCGATTCATCGATATCGAAACCGGTCAAACGGTTCCAGGCCTTGCTCAAAAATCGGATCTTCGCCTGCCCGTCCAACTCCACAACCACCGTACTCAAGTTATCGAGCAGCCGCTGATGATCCTCGGAAATTTTCCGGTAGGCCTGAGTGCTCTCTTTGAGCGTCTGCAGACGGGAGGCGACCTGAGCGTTGCTGACCATATAATCTTCGCGGCGATTGGCCAGTTCGCAAACCTGACGCAGCTGCTCGGCCCGAAATGGCTTGGAGACAAAGTCGACCGCCCCTTTGGTCATCAACTCTTCGGCCAGCTGCATGGTCCCATGCGCGGTCATGATGACAATCGGCTGGCGCGGTTCAATCGCCATAATTTTTTCCAGCACCTGCGAGCCGGAGAGCTTCGGCAGCATCACATCGAGCAGAACCAGGTCATGCCGCCGCTCGTGCCAGGCATTAAATCCAGCCAGTCCGTCGTGCTGGATTTCGACGCTGAAGCGATGGCGCAGGATTCGCTCGGCCAGTCGCGCGTTGTCGGTGTGGTCCTCGACCACCAACACCTTCGGAGCGGGGAGGCCCGCGCTGGTGGTTTCAAAACATTGCCGGACAAGACTGGGAAGATTGAGAAGATGTTCGAAGGGAAGGAGATGATTGATGCCGAACTCGCGAGCGGTGATTTCGGTAATCCGCTCACACCAGCTTTTGGTCACAACGATAATCGGTACCGAGCTCTTGCATCTTAAAACGCCGGACCGGATGATTCGAGCCAACCGCCAGCCGTCGAACTGACCCGTATTAATATCGGTAATGATCAGTTCGACCTCGGTGCCCTGGAGCACCTTGATCGCCTCAAGACCGGTCTCAACAGCGAGCACCCGGCGGCCGGTGGCGTCCAAAGATTTGAGCAACGCGTTCCGTGCTGCGAGGTCCTGATTTACAACCAGTATTTGCGGCCTAGCGTTCTGCAAAGCATCCCTCTCGAAAGACGACACATTCAGGCTGCATATACAGTATGCAAGCCATATATATACCTAGACGTAAGATTAAATTTATTAGCACCAAATAAATAATGAGTCAACCGGATAACTGTTCAGATTAGATTAGATTTCAGCCGGATCGCAGATAAAATTAGCGATATGGTCTGAGGCTGAAGTGCTGCAATTATTCCGTAAGAGCCGTTTCCGCTTGTGTCTGCCGGAGCGACGTCAACGGCAGGGTTATCATAAACCTGGTTCCGCAGCCTTCCGTGGACTCGACGCTCATGCTTCCCTGGTGATTTTTCGTGATGATGAAATAGGCGACGGAAAGGCCCAGGCCTGGACCCACTCCGGGATCCTGAACGGTAAAGTACGGCTCGAAAATTTTCTCTTGAGCCTCAGCAGTCATCCCGGGACCGTTGTCGACGATCTGAATCTGTGCCGTTTGCTCGGCATAGGAGAGCCGCAGGACAAATTCCGGCTGATAGTCCTCGAAATCACTCCGGCAGCGGCATTTATCCTCCATCGCCAGCGCACCGTTCAGCAACAGGCTGAGAAAGACCTGTTGAATCTGTCCGGCATCGCACTCAACCGTCTGCGGCTCTGCTGGATAGTCGCGTTCGATCTGGATCATGCGGAAATCGAACCGGCGCTTCAAGCTGAAATGGCTTTCTGCAAGCTCCACCGACCGGTCGAGCAACTGCTCTAAATTATTCGGCTGCAGAGAGCCCTCCCCCTGACGGCTGAAGCGCAGCATCGTCTCGATCAAACGTGCAGCCCTGACGCCTGAATCCATAATGGCATTCAGGCGCGACACAATGTCCCGCTGCTCCAAGTACCCCGCGAAGGCCTTCTTATCGATCCCCAGGCTCTCTGCCACAGACAGGTTTTTCGGCGCCTGCACATCCAGTCGGTTACGCAGCACCTGGATATTCTGCAGAATGCCCGCCAGAGGATTATTGATTTCATGCGCCATTCCGGCGGCCAGCTCCCCCATCGACGCGAGCTTCTCCGACTGAACGATCCGCCCCTCCAGGAGCGTCCGCTGGGTCACGTCATCAACGCGAATGACGGCGCCGGCGCCGCGGCTGTCCTGCAGGGGATAGATGGTCAGGTCGAAGTAGTGAAGTTTCCCTGCCTGCCGCCGCACCTGCTTGTCGAACTTCACCAGCCGCTTTTCCTGCAGCGCCAGCTCGACCGAGGCCAGGTCAACCAACCCTGGAGCAACATCGGCCAGCTGAGCCCCGAGCACAGCGTCGGCGACCTGGCCGGTCACCTGCTCTGCCTGTTGATTCCACAGCGTGATCCGACCATGCTGATCGATGCCGATCAACACCGAGGGCATTGAATCGATAATATTATTAAGCAGCCCCTGCAATTGTTTCAGGTCATCGACCTTGCTCACGAACTGGCCATGACTGAGCAGATAATCCTCCCGCCGGGCCGCCAGATCACACACCTTGCGCAGCTGGTCGTTCCGGAATGGCTTGGTGATAAAATCGGCCGCGCCGCGCAGCATCATCTTCTCCGCCAGGTCCATGGTCCCGTGCGCCGTCATAACCACCACCGGCTGCAGCGGATCGGTCGCTAAAATCTCCTCGAGGATATCCTCCCCGGACAGTCCGGGCAGCATCACATCGAGCAGCACCAGGTCATGCCGACGCTGCTTCCATGCTTCTAGGCCCTGAACTCCGTCCGGAGCGATTTCGACCTCGAACCGCTGCTGCAGAACTTTGCCGACCAGCCGGGCATTGTCGGCATGGTCTTCGACCACCAGGACCCGTTGCGGCTCCAGTCCGACCACAGCGGAAGCCAGCACCGAGGAGACCAGCTGCGGCAGCTGTTCCCGGTCATCAAAGGCGAGCAGGCCATTGATATCGAAATCACGCGCCGTGACCCGGGTGATCCGTTCACACCAGATGCGGGTCACAATGATGATCGGCAGGGATTTATCAGAAGGGTAAATGTCGGAACGGATAATGCGCGCCAGGCGCCAGCAATCGAAGCTGCCGATCTCGATATCGGTGACGACCAGATCAAAGACCGTCGATCGCAGCAGCTCAATCGCCTCGAGACCGGAGGCGACTTCGGAGATCCGCATGGTGAACTGGTCAAGAATGCCGCGCAGAACAGCACGGTCCTCGGCAGAAGGGTTGATCAGAAGGAGATGAGGAACTTTATCATTCATGCGCTACAGCCCGCCCTGCTTCGCCATCCCCCCGTGAGGCGAGCGCTGGATAAGACAATCCACATTGTCATTAAGAGGTATTTATCATCCACGTCATTTATACACCAAACGGTGGAACTTCGTCAAACGCTAAACATTTGATATTATATATTTATTTCTTAAATAGCCGCTAACATTTCAGCGCCCCACGAAATGCAGTTCGACCCAATATTCAGACATACTGAGACAGAACGTCCAAGCTGGCAGAATTCAACTGACAGCCGCCCTCAGAGAGTTGTTGATTTCCGCGGCGCATGCGATACTGCGCGCAACCATAACCCTGCGAAACAAGCGAGAGATGACCCAGACCAAACTCCCCATCGAAGCGGTGCTGCCAGACCTGAAACAGCAGCTGCGCAACCATCCGCAACTCATCCTGCAGGCCCCGCCGGGAGCGGGCAAGACCACCCGCGTCCCCCTCGCCCTGCTCGATGAAGACTGGCTGGCTGGCAGGTTGATCCTGATGCTGGAACCGCGCCGCCTGGCGGCAAGCAACGCGGCCCGCTACATGGCCGGGCAGCTGGGAGAATCAGTCGGCCAACGGGTCGGCTTCAGCATCCGCTATCAGAGCAAAGTCTCGCGTCAGACCCGCATCGAAGTGGTCACCGAAGGAATTCTGACCCGCCGGCTGCAGAACGATCCGGAACTGCCCGGTGTCGGCCTGGTGATCTTCGACGAATTTCACGAGCGCCACCTGCAGTCCGACCTGGCGCTGGCGCTCTGTCGCGACGTCCAGCAGGGCTTCAGGGAAGATCTGAAGCTCCTGGTGATGTCGGCGACCCTCGACAGCGAGCCGCTGGCAAAGCTGCTCTCTGCCCCGATTATCACCAGCCAGGGGCGCGCCTACCCGGTCGAGGTCTGCCATCTGCCGCAAGCCCCCCGGCAGCGGCTGGTCGATTCCGTCGTCGCCGGAGTCCGCCGAGCGGTGCGCGAGACCGACGGGGATATCCTCTGCTTCCTGCCGGGGGAAGGCGAAATCCGCCGCTGCGCCGCTGAACTGAAAGAGCTCGCCGGGGAGTTGCTGATCTGCCCCTTATACGGCAACCTCCCCTTTGCCGAGCAGGAACGGGCGATCCGCCCCGCCGGTCGGCGCAAGCTGGTGCTGGCGACCAATATCGCCGAAACCAGCCTGACCATCGAAGGGATCCGCAGCGTGATCGACAGCGGTTATTGCCGCCAGCCACGATTTGACGCCGGCAGCGGGCTGACCCGCCTGGAACTCTCACGCATCTCCCGGGCCAGCGCCACGCAAAGAGCCGGGCGGGCCGGGCGGCTTGGGCCGGGGCGCTGCTACCGGCTCTGGAGCGAGGGGGTCCAAGGGGAGCTGCTGCCGTTCACCCCACCGGAAATCCGCAGCGCCGACCTGACGCCGCTGGCCCTGGAGCTGCTCAACTGGGGGATCAGCGATCCGCTCCAGCTCAGCTGGCTCGATCCGCCGCCGCCGGCCGCCTGGCAAGCCGGCCTCGAGCTGCTGCAGACCCTTGGTGCGCTCAACGCACAGCAGCAGCTGACGACCAGAGGAAAAGCGCTGGCGCAGCTGCCGGCCCACCCGCGCCTCGGTTGCCTGCTGCTGGCGGCTCAGCAGCAGAAGCTGCTGCCGCTGGCCTGCGACCTGCTGGGACTGCTCGCGGAACGCGGCCCCTGGCACAGTCGCCAGACGGCTCCGCAACGCAGCGACTGCGACATTCACGACCGGCTCGAGGAACTCTGGAAGCGGCGGCGGCAGCAACGCCTGGGCGAATTTAGCGGCGCTGACCGGAGCAGCCGCTACTGGCAGACCTATTTTAAGCTGCCGCAGCTCAACGAAACGACCGCCGCTTATTCTCACCTCCAAGCGGCCGAACTGCTGGCCGCGGCCTACCCCGACCGGATCGCCCGCGCCCGCACGCCGGGCGGCAGACGCTATCTGCTCAGCAGCGGCCAGGGGGCGACGCTCGACGAGCGCTCCGCGGTTCAGCAGGCGGACTACCTGCTCGCCGTCGAACTGCGCGGCGGCCAGCAGGCCGAAGCGCAGATCAGCCTGGCGAGCCGCCTGACTCCGCAGCGTCTGCAGGAACTCTGCCCCAACCTCCCCTGGCAGCCGGTCTGCCGCTGGGACAGCGGCGAAGGGCGCGTCATCGACTGCGAACAGCAGCGGCTTGGCGCCCTGGTGCTCGCCGAGCGCCCCGGCCAGGCCGATTCCGAATTGCGCCAGACCGCCCTATTGGCCGGAATCCGCAGCGAAGGGCTGAAACTGTTCAAGCACAGCCCGGCGGTCAAGTCACTGCTGATGCGCGGCGCTTTTCTGCAGCGCAGCTTTCCCGACCAAAACTGGCCAGACTGCAGCGACGCGGCACTGCTCGCCAGCCTGGACGACTGGCTGCTGCCGTTTCTCGGCAGCGCCCGCAACCGCGCCGACCTGCAGAAACTTGATCTGCTGCCAGCGCTGCGCGCCCGTTTCGACTGGCAGCAGCTGCAGCAGCTCGATCTGTACGCCCCGGAGCGGCTCAAGGTCCCGAGCGGTTCGCAGATCCGGCTCGACTACTCCACCGAGGGACCGCCGGTGCTGGCGGTCAAGCTGCAGGAGATGTTCGGCCAGATCGACACCCCGAGGGTCGCCGACGGCCGCGTTGCGGTGCTGATCCACCTGCTCTCCCCCGCCGGCCGGCCGTTGCAGATCACCCAGGACCTGCGCCATTTCTGGCAGGAGAACTATCCGGAGGTGCAAAAAGAGATGAAAGGCCGCTACCCCAAGCACCCCTGGCCGGACAATCCCCTCGCGTTCCAGGCCACGGCGAAAACCAAACGCAAACTTGCCCAACAGGAGCAATCCCGATGAACACTTATGCCAACCTGCTGCTGCAGATTGAAGACCACCTCGCCCTGCTGACCGTCAATCGTCCGGCGGCGCTCAATTCTCTGAACCCGGCGACCCTCGACGAACTGACGCGGATGATGGCGGAACTGGAAGCGAACCCGGAGGTGAAGGTGATCATTATCACCGGCGCCGGCGAGAAAGCCTTCGTCGCCGGCGGCGATATTTCGGTGATGCAGCCGCTCGGGCCGCTGGAGGCGCGCGCTGTGGCGCAGAAAGCCCAGCAGCTGTTCAACGCCATCGAATATTCACAGAAAATCAGCATCGCCGCGATCAATGGCTTCGCGTTGGGCGGCGGTTGTGAGCTGGCGATGGCCTGCGACATCCGCATCGCCGCCGACAGCGCAAAGCTCGGCCAGCCGGAGGTCAACCTGGGGATCATCCCCGGCTGGGCCGGCACCCAGCGGCTGGCGCGGCTGGTCGGCAAGGGCAAGGCCAAGGAGCTGATGTACACCGGCGACATGATCGGCGCGGCGCAGGCCGAAAAGATCGGCCTGGTCAACCAGGTGGTTGAAAAGGCGCAGCTGCTGCCCGCAGCACGGGAACTGGCGGAGAAGATCGCCGGCAAGTCGCAGCTGGCGGTGCGGCTGATCAAGCAGGCGGTCGACAACGGCCTGGAGATGGAGATCAACCGCGCCTGCGCCTACGAGGCGGAGCTGTTCGGGCTCTGCTTCGCCTCAGAGGATCAGAAGGAAGGGATGGCGGCGTTTCTCGAAAAACGCGCGCCAGCTTGGAAAGATCGATAAGAACCTATTATTGTCGGGCCCCCCATGGTCTGCCCCGACCTGCAGATAAAAACATCATTCCGTAGGGGCGAGACATGTCTCGCCCGCCGCGCGACATCACTGCTTCGCGCCATGCCGTTTTTGCTGCGCCTGGCGGATCTCCTCGACACAGGCATAGGGAATCTGCATGCCGCGAAAGCCGCTGCCGATTTCGATGTTCGAACCCGGGTCGCCATGAAAATCGGAGCCGCCGGTAATGATCAGCTGGTGCTTGCGCGCCAGCTTGATCAGCCAGTCGCTGTCCTCCATGGAAGAGCCGTTGTTGTAGACCTCGATGCCATCCAGGCCGAGGGTCACCAGCTCGGCCACCAACCCTTCGAGCTTGGTGCGATTGCGGGTCACATACGGCGGGTGAGCCAGCACGGCGACACCGCCGGCGCCGTGAATCAGCTTGATCGCCTCGTCGACCGGGAAGAAACGCTTCGCCACGTTGCAGGGGACCAGGTAGCGTTCGAAGGCCTCTTCGTTGTGCGTGACGTAGCCGACTTCGCGCAACGCCTGGGCGATATGCGGCCGGCCGAGGGTGCCGCCGGCCAGCTGGTGGACATAATCGGGATCGATCGGCGCCCGCCCCTCGTCGGCCAGCTTCTCGTTGACCCGCTCGATGATCTGCCGATTGCGCCCGGCGCGGAACTGCTGGAAATCGGTCAGCTCGCGGATCAGGTAGGGATCGCGGTGATCGATCAGGTAGCCGAGCAGGTGCATGTCGACGAAATCGTACCACTGGGTCGACAGCTCCACGGCCGGCAGCACCTCGATGCCAAGCCGCTCGCCGGTCTGCCGGGCAACCTCGATGCCGTCGACGTTGTCGTGATCGGCCAGCGCCATGGCCACCAGCCCTTTTTCCGCCACCAGGCGCACCACCTCGTCCGGCGCATACTGACCGTCCGAACAGGTGGAGTGCAGATGCAAGTCAACCAGCTTCTTCTCGTCCATGTGGCTATTTCTTTCTCTTGACCCGAAAGCCGGCCTTCTCAAAGGCGCTGGCCGGGTCGACAGGAGACCGCTTTTTCTGCGGGGCAACCTTCTGCGCCGGGCGGCTGTCGCCGGCACTCTCCCCCTGGCGCATGGTCAGCCCGATCCGCTTGCGCTCTTGGTCAACCGAGAGCACCCGCACCTGAACCTGCTGCCCGACCTTCACTATATCATTGGCATCCTTGACAAAGCGATCGGCCAGCTGGCTGATATGCACCAGCCCGTCCTGATGCACGCCGATATCGACAAAGGCGCCGAAGGCGGCGACGTTGGTGACCACACCGTTCAGCTGCATCCCCTCTTTGAGGTCCTTCACCTCCATGACATCCTCGCGGAAGCTGGTGGTGACGAAGCTCTCGCGTGGGTCGCGGCCCGGCTTTTTCAGCTCGGCGACGATGTCGCGCAGGGTCGGCAGGCCGACCTCGGCGCTGACGTAGCGTTGCAGGTCGAGCCGATCGAGTCGCTGCGGCTCGGCCAACAGCTGCGGCAGAGAGACGCCCGCATCGGCCAGCAGCTGCTTCACCAGCGCATAGCGCTCCGGGTGCACGGCGGTGTTGTCGAGGGGCTGCGCGCCACTGCGGATACGCAGGAAGCCGGCCGCCTGCTCGAAGGCCTTCTGGCCGAAACGCGGCACCTTCAGCAGCTGGTCGCGGCGGTCGAACTCCCCCTGGTCGTCGCGATAGCGGACAATCGCCTTGGCCAACGATTCGCCGATCCCCGAGACGAAGCTGAGCAGCGCCCAGCTGGCGGTGTTCAGGTTGACGCCGACATAGTTGACGCAGGACTCGACCACCTCGTCGAGGGCTTTTTTCAGCGCCGATTGGCTGACGTCGTGCTGGTACTGGCCGACGCCGATGCTCTTCGGATCGAGCTTGACCAGCTCGGCGAGGGGGTCCTGCAGCCGCCGGGCGATGGAGATGGCGCCGCGCACGGTCAGGTCGAGATCGGGAAACTCCTCGCGGGCGATATCGGACGCGGAATAGACGCTGGCGCCCGCCTCACTGACCATCACCACCGGCAGCTGCCGGCCGGCGCTTTTCAGAGTCTGGCGGACGAACTGGTCCATCTCGCGGCCGGCGGTGCCGTTGCCGATGGCGATCATTTCGATTTTCTGCTGCTCGACCAGCCGCTGCAGCTCGCGCTGCGCCGCCTCAAGCTTGGCGCTGCCGCCGGCGTGGGGGTAGATGGTGGCATGCTCGAGGAACCGGCCGGTGGCATCGACCGCCGCCAGCTTCGAGCCGGTGCGCAGGCCCGGATCGACCCCGAGAACCCGCTTGCTGCCGGCCGGCGCCGCCAGCAGCAGGTTGCGCAGGTTTTCGGCAAACACCCGGATCGCATCCTCATCGGCGCTCTTTTTCGCCTGCAGCCGCAGTTCGACCTCGATCGCAGGCGCCAGCAGCCGCTGGTAAGCATCCTCCAGCACCTGCTGCAGCCAGTCGCGGCAGCTGCTGTCCGTCGGGATCAGCAGCCGCGCCAGCCGGGAGAGGATCTCATCATCCGGGGCGGCGATCGTCAGCCGCAGCACCTCTTCCTTTTCGCCACGGCGCATCGCGAGCATGCGGTGCGAGGGGATCTGCTTGAGCGGCTCACGGTAATCATAGTACATCTCGTACTTGCTGACCGTCCCTGCTTTGCCGCGGGCCGGCTGCGAGCAGAACTCTCCCTGTTCCCAGGTCAGCTGCCGGACGCTGGCGCGGGCGTCGGCGCTGTCGGCAAACTGCTCGGCGAGGAGATGCCCGGCCCCGGCCAGCGCGGCGGAGACGTCGGGCACCTCCAGCTCAGGATTGACGAAGGGCGCAGCCAGCTGTTCTATGGCGGTGCCGGCCGTTTCGGCCAGCAGCTGCCCAGCCAGAGGCTCCAGGCCCCGCTCGCGGGCAATCAGCGCTTTGGTGCGGCGCTTCGGCTTGTAGGGCAGGTAGAGGTCTTCCAGTTCGGTCTTCTGCCGCACCGCGAGAATCCGCCGGCGCAGCTCGTCGCTCAGCCTGCCCTGCTCATCGATCGATTTGAGGATCGTTTGCCGCCGCTCCTCAAGCTCCTTGAAATAGCTCAGGCGCTCCTGCAACTGGCGGATCTGCACCTCGTCCAGTTCGCCGGTCGCTTCTTTGCGGTAGCGGGCGATAAAGGGCACCGTTGCACCGGCCTCGAGCAAAGCAACCGTCTGCTCCACCTGGGCCGCGCGCAGTCCGGTCTCTGTAACCAGCAGCTGCTGAATATCGAAGGTTCTGAGATCGGTCATGGTTTGAATTTTATCCTCAATAATCTATCATTATCAGCGGGTGAAAAAGGTGGGCGATGTTAGCACGCCGCAGGGCAATTGCAAAGCGAAGGATGCTTGACCAACGCCGGTCGAGCGTGTACACATGAGGCAGTCACGCAACCGGAGTGCAGCATGCCACAGCGACTTGAAGTTGAAAATCTGCGCAGCTACTTTTTCACCCGTTCGGGGCTGGTCAAAGCGGTCGACGATGTCTCTTTTACCATCGACAGCGGCGAAACTCTGGCGCTGGTCGGCGAATCGGGCTGCGGCAAGTCGATGACCGCCCTCTCGCTGCTGCGGCTGCTGCCGGAACCGGGCAAGATCGTCCAGGGGGAGATCCGCCTCGACGGCCACGACCTGCTGCGGCTGCCCGAGCTGGAAATGCGCCGCATCCGCGGCAACCAGATCTCGATGATCTTCCAGGAGCCGATGACCTCCCTGAACCCGGTGCTGAAGATCGGCGAGCAGATCGCCGAAGTGCTGCGCCTGCACCAGGGGCAGCACCCCGAACAGGCGCTGACCGAGGCCGCCGAGCTACTTAACAAGGTGGGGATTTCCGACCCGCAGCAGCGGCTGCGCGATTACCCCCATCAGCTCTCCGGCGGCCAGCGGCAACGGGTGATGATCGCCATGGCCCTGGCCTGCGATCCCAAGCTGCTGATTGCCGACGAACCGACCACCGCCCTCGACGTGACCATCCAGGCGCAGATCATGGATCTGCTCACCCGCCTCAAAGAGGAACGGCAGATGGCCACCCTGCTGATCAGCCACGACCTCGGCGTCATCGCCAGCAACGCCGACCGGGTGGCGGTGATGTACGCCGGGCAGATCGTCGAAATGGCGGAGGTCACCCAGCTGTTCGACAAGCCCCTGCACCCCTACACGCAAGGCTTGCTGAAATGCATTCCGCGCCTGGGGCGCAAAGATAGCCTGCCGACCATTCCGGGGCAGCTGCCGAACCTGCGCGAACACCATGACGGTTGCCTGTTCATCGACCGCTGTCCCGGCCCCTGCGCGCCCTGCGGCCATCAGCTGCCGCAGCTCAAGGAACAGCACCCGGGGCACTGGGTCCGCTGCTGGAGATACTGATGGCAAACCTGCTCGAGGTCAAAAACCTGCGCAAAAGCTTTCGCGTCTCCAGCGCCCTCGGTCAGGCGGGCGGCCGGCTGGTGGCGGTCGACGATATCTCCTTTGGCCTGCGCCAGGGGGAAACCCTCGGCCTGGTCGGTGAATCGGGCTGCGGCAAATCGACCACCGGCAAGCTGATCATGCAGCTGCAGAAGGCCGATCGGGGACAGATCCTTTACCAGGGCACCGACCTCACCCAGCTCTCCGCCAGCCGCATGCGCCCCTACCGGCGCCAGTTGCAGATGATCTTCCAGGATCCCTTCTCCTCGCTCAACCCGCGCATGACGGTCGGCGCCATCCTCAGCGAACCGCTGGTGA
The DNA here is from genome assembly GCA_945787335.1 of uncultured Desulfuromonadales bacterium. Classification (GTDB taxonomy): domain Bacteria; phylum Desulfobacterota; class Desulfuromonadia; order Desulfuromonadales; family Geopsychrobacteraceae; genus Malonomonas. Next base: position 10,440 of record CALZHR010000041.1, on the reverse strand, counting down.
TCCACAAGCTGGCGCGCGGCCGGCAGATCCGCGAGCGGGTCATCGAGCTGCTGGAAAAGGTCGGCCTGACCGCCGAGCATGAAAACCGCTATCCGCATGAATTCTCCGGCGGCCAGCGGCAGCGGGTCGGTATCGCCCGCGCCCTGGCGGTGGAGCCGGAGCTGATCATCGCCGACGAGCCGGTCTCCGCCCTCGACCTGTCGGTGCAGGCGCAGATCCTCAACCTGCTGCAGGATATTCAGCGGGAGCATAACCTCAGCTACCTGTTCATTGCCCACGACCTGGCGGTGATCGAGCATGTCAGCGACCGCGTCGCGGTCATGTACCTGGGGCGGATCGTCGAGCTGACCAGCGCTGACGAGCTGTACCGCAACCCGCGCCACCCCTACACCGAAGCACTGCTCAACGCCGTGCCGATCCCCGACCCGGGCCAGCCGCGCCCCGCGCCGCTCTCCGGCGAAATCCCCTCCCCGGTCGCGCCGCCGAGCGGCTGCTACTTCCACCCCCGCTGCCCCTATGCCAGCGAAGTCTGCCGGCAGCAGCAGCCGCCGTTGAACGACATCGGCTCCGAGCACTTGAGCGCCTGTCATCATCAGGACCAGGTCGGTCGCTACCTGCTGCGGCGCGACACAGCTTGACACACCTGTGCCAGCAGTGGCACAATCCGGAATCCTGAAGTCATTCCGCAAAGGATTCCCATGTCCCACAACGAAAGCACCGGCCCGATCACCACGATCAGCAAAAGCTGCCGCAAATGCTACGCCTGCGTCCGCAACTGCCCGACCAAGGCGATCGGGGTCTTTCAGGATTCGGCTGAAGTCATTCATCACCGCTGCATCGGTTGCGGTAAATGCATCCAGGTCTGCTCCCAGCAGGCCAAGGTGATCGCCGACGCGATCAAGGAGACCGAGGACCGCCTGCGCGGCAGAAATCCGGTGGTCGCGGTGCTCGGTTGCTCCTTTCCGGCCTTCTTCTACGACGTCGAGCCGGCCCAGATGGTCACCGCGTTGAAAAAACTCGGCTTCGATGAAGTGCTCGAAGGGGCGGCGGGAGTGGAGCTGATCGCTCCGGAATACCGCGAGCTGATCGCGAAAAAAACCGACCGACCGCTGATCTCCAGCCACTGCCCGACGGTCGTCGACCTGATCGAGCGGCACTACCCGAAGCTGCTGAAGAACCTGGTCCCGGTAGTCTCGCCGATGGTCGCCATCGGTCGCTTCGTCAAGGCTCATCGCGGCGCCGAAACCCAGGTGGTCTACATCAGCTCCTGCATCGGCGGCAAATTCGAAATCACCTCCGAGTCGGTGAAAGGCGCCATCGACACCGTCCTGACCTACCGCGAACTGAACCGGATGCTCAAAGAGCGGCAGATCGATCCGCAACGACTGGGCAAAACCCCTTTCGCCGGCCTGCCGACCAGCAGCGGCCGCAGCTTCTCCATCTTCGGCGGGCCGTTCAACAATTTCGGCATCGTCAACAACGGGCTGGACCCGAACTTTGTCGCCACCGTCGGCGAGGAAGCCTCGATGGAAGTGATCCGCGACCTCTCCGCCGAACGGATCACCCCGCACTATGTTGACGTGCGCTTCTGCAACGGCGGCTGCATCGGCGGCCCCGGCCGCACCAACCGGCTGACCTCCTTCTCCAAGCGCAACCTGATCATCGACTACCAGAAGCGCGAGCTCCCCTACCAGCCGTCCGCCCACTACCTGTCCGTTCCGGAGAAGCTGCAATTCGACCGCAGCTTCTCCAACAAGCTGCACCAGCTCGACCGCCCCAGCGGCGATGCCATCAAGCGGATCCTGCAGGAGACCGGCAAGTTCACCGAGCAGGATGAATTGAACTGCGCCAGCTGCGGCTATCCGACCTGCCGCGAGCATGCCGTCGCGGTCTACCAGGGGCTGGCCGACACCCGCATGTGCCTGCCCTACTCGCTGCGTCAGCTCGAGGAGGATCGCTCGCGCCTGGAGCAAAAATACGACCTGGCCCGCCGCGCTCTGGACCAGGAGTACGACGGCACCGTGATCATCGGCGACGACCCGCGCACCCAAGGGGTACTGCATCTGATTCAGCAGGTCGGGCCGACCCCGACCTCGGTGCTGATCCGCGGCGAGAGCGGCACCGGCAAGGAGCTGACCGCCCGCTCGATCCACGAAGCCAGCCAGCGGGCCGACAAGCCGCTGGTCACGGTCAACTGCACCACCCTGACCGACAGCCTGCTCGAATCGGAACTGTTCGGGCATAAAAAGGGCGCCTTCACCGGTGCGATCGCCAATAAAAAGGGGTTGTTCGAAGCGGCCAACGGCGGGACGATTTTCCTCGACGAGATCGGCGACATCACGCCCAAACTGCAGGCGGAACTGCTGCGGGTGCTCGACAGCGGCGAGATCAAGCCGGTCGGCAGCAACAGCAATGTGCAGGTCGATGTGCGGGTGATCGCCGCGACCAACAAGCAGCTGGAGGAAGGGATCAGCCAGGGCTGGTTCCGCGAGGACCTCTTCTATCGGCTGAACGTCTTCTCCATCACCCTGCCACCTTTGCGCAGCAGGGTGATCGCGATCCCGAAGCTGGTCGATCATTTTCTCGACCGGGCCGCAAGGCGCCTGAACAAAACCATCCACAAGATCGATCAACCGGCCCTGCAGGCGCTGATGTGCTACCACTGGCCGGGCAATATCCGCGAGCTGCAGAACATCATCGAACGGGCCGTGGTCCTCTCGCCGGACCAGATCATTCACCTGGAGCAGCTGCCGGTGGTTTTCGGAGAACTGCTGCGCAAGCAGGAGGCGGGCGGATCGCTGGAAAACAGCAGCAGCCTGCGCCAGCAACGCGACCAGCAGGCCGGCAAAGTCGAAGCGGAACTGCTGATCCATTTTCTGCAGAAGAGCCGAGGGAATGTCTCCGCCGCCGCCCGCCTGGCAGATATTCCCCGCCGGACCTTTTACCGGATGCTGGAGCGGCACAAGATCAACAGCCAGTCCTACCGCAGCCTCTGACTTATGTGTCAAACGTGGCACAAACCCTACAATAGTGTGCCACTCATGACACGTGGTTTTTTTACCTTAGTGTGCCGCGATAAGACACACTCGCCAATATTCTGCCTATTCTCTGTGCCAAACATGGCACACCCTGCACACCTCCCTCTTTTCACAAACCACATCAAACGCGTCTTTTCCCGGCTTTTCACGATTTTTACAAACCTGGCACAACCATTGCTTACTTAATTGGTCAATGCATAGGGATCCATCCCGTTCCCGCCCGAACGGATCAGAAACATCCCTCTTTCGCCGTCAAGGATCTCTCTCCCCTTGACGGCGTTTTTTTTTGCATTCCCCAATCCACCTCATTTACGGTAAACTGTTGTTGTTTTTCATTTTCTGACTCGACATCCGATGCTTTCATGACGCCAAAATCACGCAAAAAAACCGATCGCAGACTTGGCCTGAGCACCCTGCAGGACATCAGCGCCCTGATCCTGCAGTCCCACGACCTCGACGAGACGATCAGCAACATCGTCAACCTGGTCGCGGAGCGGGCTCATTCCGAGGTCTGCTCTCTTTACCTGCTCGAAGCCGACGGCGACACCCTGTTACTGCGCGCCAGCCGCGGGCTCGACCAGGCGGCGATCGGCAAAGTCAGCCTGAAGATCGGCGAAGGGCTCACCGGACAGGTGGCCAAGGAACGGCGCGTGCTGGCCATCGAAGAACCCGAGAACCACCCCCACTACAAGTATTTTGCCGAGACCGGCGAAGAGCAGTTTCACACCTTTGTTGGCATTCCGCTGTTCGACCGCAGCGAGCCGATCGGTGTTCTGGTTGTGCAGACCCGCGACCGCCACCACTACACCGACGAAGAGATCTCCACCCTCACGACCATCGCCTTCCAGGTCGCTTCGATTGTTGTCAACGCCCGCCTGCTCGACGCCATCGACAAACAGCATATCTCATTGCCGCAGGGCGCCCTGCCGGGCACCGCTGCAGTCGCAAACGGCAGCGATGATGAAACCAGTGAACAGGAGATGGCGGTCCTGCGTGGCACGGTCGCTTACCCCGGGGTGGTTTCCGGCACCGCCAACGTGATCGATCAGACATATGGGCTGGCGGATGTTTTTGATGAAGAGAACGTCGACACCGAGGCGGAAATCCAGCGGCTCGATGAGGCCCTGCGCAAAACCCGTATCCAGACCCTTTACCTGGAGAAACGGGTCGCCGACCAGCTGACGCAGGAAGATGCGGCAATCTTCCACACCCACCTGATGATCCTGGAGGATCGCGGCTTCATCGAAAAACTCCACGATCAGATCGACGACGGCCACAGCGCGCCCTACGCGCTGAAAAAAGTCATCGGCGGCTATATCGAAGCCTTCGCCACCATGGAGGATGTCTACCTGCGGGAGCGGGCCGCCGACATGGAAGATATCGGCCGCCGCCTGCTCGCCAACCTGGTCGGCCAGGAACCACAGTCGCTGCACCTGCACCATGCCGGGATTCTGATCGCCAAACGCCTGCTCCCTTCCGACATGGCGATCCTCGACCATGCGATGATCCGTGGCATGATCATCGAATCGAACGAGACCAACTCGCATTCGGTGATCATGGCCAAGGCCCTCGGCATTCCGGCGCTGATCGGCGTCAAGGGTGCGGTCTCGTTGATCGAACCGGACGCCGAACTGATCCTCGATGCCAATGCCGGCGCTGTTTATCTGAACCCGACCGATTCGATTCTGGATGAATATTTCCGCCTCGAACATGACCGGATCGAAGAGCAGGAGCGGCTCGCCAAGCTGCGCGACATCCCGGCCGCGACCGCCGACGGAGAGCGGATCAAGCTGTTCGCCAACATCGGCCTGGTCAGCGACATCGACATCGCCAAACGCAACGGCGCCGAAGGGGTCGGCCTCTACCGGACCGAATTCCCCTACATGGCGCGCAGCAGCTTTCCCGACCGCGATGACCAGTACCAGCTCTACAAGCGGGTCATCGAAGATTTTTCCGGCCAACCGGTCACCATCCGCACCCTCGATATCGGCGGCGACAAGGCGCTGCCCTATTTCACCCCGCCCAAGGAGGACAACCCGTTCATGGGCTGGCGCTCGGTGCGGGTCAGCCTCGACAACCAGGAGATCTTTCAGACCCAGATCGAAGCGATCCTGATGGCGGCGGTGCACGGGCCGATCCGGCTGCTCTTTCCGATGATCTCCAATATCGAGGAGATCCGCAGCTGCAAGGCGGTGGTCGAGGACGCCAGGCAGCATCTGCGCCAGGAAGGGATCCCGTTTGCCGAGGAGATTCCACTGGGCGCCATGATCGAGGTTCCGGCCGCGGTCCGGCTGGCACCCCACCTGGCCAAAGAGGTCGACTTTTTCTCCCTGGGGACCAATGACCTGATACAGTACCTGCTGGCCGCCGACCGCGGCAATCCATTGGTGCACCGCTACTACGATCCGCTGCACCCGGCAGTGTTGCTCTCCCTCGAGTCCCTGGCCAGGGTCGCCCGCGAACAGCAGATCGACCTGTGCGTCTGTGGCGAAATGTCGACCGACCCGGCCTGCTTTATGGCCCTGGTCGGGCTGGGCATCCGCCAATTTTCCCTCTCCGCCCCTTACATCCCGATGCTCAAGGATTTCATCGCCAAGGTCGACCTGCCGACCGCCGAACAGGTTGCCGCACAATTCCTCGAACTGCCTGACAGCACCAGCATCCGGGCGCTGCTGAACGAAACCATCGCCCGACTGTGATTGACACGGAGCCGGATTGCTCCATGACATTTTTTTTACAACTCTTTTACCCCCGCGTGACGACTCCTGCCGAACGGCGTGCTCAAATGGCCTCAACAAGCCAATCAGGCCCGCAGACACTTTTGCCAAAGGAGCTCGCCATGTCGCAAAAACTGATCCTTCTCCCCCTGCTGCTTTTCGCCCTGTTTCTTTCGACTCCGGCTGTTGCCGAACCGCTGGTCGCCATCAACCTGGACCTCGACCGCAAAGTCCTGCCGGCCGGTCAGGCACAAAAAGCGATCATCAAACTCGCCCTGCGCGTCCCCGAGGTCCCACGCGAAACCGAACGACCGGCGGTCAACCTGGCGCTGGTGCTCGACCGCTCCGGCTCCATGTCCGGCCAGAAGATCGCCAAGGCGCGCGAGGCCGCGATCACCGCCCTGCGCCGGCTTGGTCCGCAGGATCTGTTCTCGCTGATCGCCTACGATCACCAGGTAACGACCCTGGTGCCGGCCCAGTCGGCCGCCAACAGCGAATGGATCGAAGCGCGCATCCGCAGCATCACGCCCGGCGGCAACACCGCCCTGTTCAGCGCGGTGAACCAGGGCGCTGCCGAAGTGCGCCGCAACCTGCACCGGCCCTTCATCCAGCGGGTGATCCTGCTCTCCGACGGGCTGGCCAATGTCGGTCCGAGCAATCCGTCCGATCTGGGCCGACTGGGCGCCGCGCTGGTCAAAGAGGGGATCTCGGTGACGACCATCGGCATCGGCACCGACTTCAACGAAGACCTGATGACCCAGCTGGCCGAGCGCAGCGACGGCAACCATTATTTTGTTGAATCGAGCCGCGACCTGCCGCGGATCTTTGCCGCCGAACTGGGTGATGTCCTGAGCATCGCCGCGCGCAATATCCAGATCGAAATCAACTGCCCGCAAGGCGTGCGCCCCTTGCGAGTGATCGGCCGTGAGGCGAGCGTCTACAACAACAAGGTGATGATCCAGCTGAATCAACTTTACGGCGGGCAGGAAAAGTATGCTTTAATCGAAGTGATGGTCGATCCGGGCGAAGCGGACCAGCTCAAGCAGCTGGCCAGCGCCCAGGTTTCCTATGACAACGCCCTGACCAACCGCGGCGAAACCGGGCAGGCCCAGACCAGCGTGCGCTTCTCCCGGCAGCAGGAAGAGGTCCGCCGCTCGGCCAGCAAGGCGGTACAGAAAGCGGTGGTTGAAAACGAAATCGCCATCTCCCGCGACCGCGCCCTCGACCTGTATAACGCCGGACGCAAGGACGAAGCGGTCCGCGAGCTGAAAGAGAGCAGCGCCGAACTGCAGAAACGCAGCAGTACACTCGGCTTCAGCGACCTGGCGGCCGAAGCGGAAGTTCTGGAAGAGGATGCCGCCGAATTCGCCGCCCCGGCGCTGCCGAGCCCGCGGAAGAAGGAACTGCGCTCGGAGAGCTACAAGGTTCGCCAGCAGCAGAAGTACTAAACGACCTGAACCTGCCGACGCGTTACGGGTTGGCAGAGAGAAAGCACCAGGATGCTGAAAACCCGCACCATGATCATTGCCTGCCTGCTGCTCCTGGTCCCGACCCTGTTGTTGGGGCTGGGAGCCCTGCAGTTACTGCGTCAGCAGGAGCAGACCCTGCAGCAACGCGGTCAGGCCACCGCCAGCGACCGGGCCCTGGCCATCGCCGGCAATATCGATCTGGCGGTCGGCGAGGTGCTGGACGGCTTGCAGCAGACCCTGCAGCAGCTGCCGCAAACCGGCCAGACAGAGGCTCTGGAGAGTTGGAAGCGCAGCAATCCGCTGGTGCGCAATGTCTTTATCTGGCAGAGCGGTCGAGGCCTGCTGCATCCCGACCCCGCCCAGCCGACCAGCGCCGAAGAAGGTGACTTTATCCGCCGCTACCAGAGCCTGTTCAGCAGCCAGACATCCTGGCGCCCGCCACAGGCGGATCAGCCTCAGTCGACCCCGCTGGCGGCCAGCAGCGACCTCTACCAGGAGCGCCAGAAGCTGCGCGACCTGGCGACTGAAGCACCTGCTGCGGCGGTCTCCGAAATGGCGGCAGCGCCGGCACCGGATACTGGTCGCGGAGAATCCGGCTGGCGCCCCTGGTTTGCCGACAACCGCCTGCACCTGCTCGGCTGGTATCAATCGACAGCAACCGGGCAGCGCATCGGTCTGGAACTCGAAATGATGGCTCTGCTCGGACGCCTGCTCAGCAACCTGCCGCCGGCCCCCCCGGCCGGGGAAAGCTATCAGCTGATCGATGGCAACGGCGAGGTCTTCCACCAGACCGGCGGGCTGCTGAAGAATGACCTCGGCAGCCTGGAACTGGCCCGCGTCGAGCTGAGCTCCCTGCCCCATTGGCAGGTCAGGATCATCGCCGACGCACATCTGACCGCTGCGGGGCAAAGCAGCTTTCTGCTGGTCACCAGCCTGCTGGTCGGCAGCTTTGTCGTCTGCATCCTGGCCGGCGGCGGCCTGCTGCTCTGGCAGGCCTGGCAGAAGGCGCGCGAGGCCCGGCAGAAAACCAGCTTCGTCTCCAACGTCTCCCACGAACTGAAGACCCCGCTGACCAGCATCCGCATGTACGCCGAAATGATCAATGAACAGCACAACCTGGATGAACGCACCGATCGCTACCTGCAGGTGATCGTCAAGGAGAGCGAGCGGCTGACGCGACTGGTCAACAACGTTCTCGATTTCAGTCGCCTCGAACAGGGGCGCAGAAGTTACCGCCAGCAGCGGCTCGACCTTGTGGAACTGCTGCAGCAGCTGCTCGATCAGCAGTTGCCGCGCATCAACGATGCCGGCCTTAAACTGCTGCGCACACTGCCGGAGACACCCGCAGCGATCATCAGTGACCGCGATGCGCTGGAGCAGATCATTCTGAACCTGCTCGACAACGCCATCAAGTACGCCGCAGCCGGCAAAGAGCTGCAGGTTGAGCTGCAACGCGTCGAGAAGAACTGGCGGCTTTGCATCAGGGACCAGGGACCGGGGATCAAACAGGAGCACCTGCAGAAAATCTTCGATAAGTTTCACCGCATCGACGACCGCTTGAGCGCACCGGTGCAGGGCACTGGTCTCGGCCTGAGCATCGCCAGGCAGCTGGCGGAAGGGCTGGGGGGAACCTTAGAGTGCCACAACAATAAATCCAGCGGGGCCAGTTTCATCCTGAATCTACCGGCAGGAGCCGCCGAATGAGAAATACCCATATCCTGATTGCCGAAGATGACCAGCACCTGCGTCTGGGACTGATCGACCTGCTCAATGGAGAAGGTTACCGGGTCTCCGCTGCCGCGGATGGTGCTGAAGCCTTGCAGCTCTACCGGCAGGAACCTCCCGATCTGCTGCTGCTTGATGTGATGATGCCGGAGAAGAGCGGCTACGACCTCTGCCGGGAAATCCGCCGCGAAGATCCCACTATACCGATCATCATGCTGACCGCAAAAGGGGAGGAGATCGACAAGGTGCTCGGCCTGGAGCTGGGGGCCGACGATTACATCACCAAGCCGTTCGGGCTGCACGAGCTGCGGGCCCGGATTGCCGCGGTTCTGCGTCGCTCGCAACCGCAAACCGATGTCAGCGACCGGTCGGTTCCCGAGCATTTCCAAATCGGTGCGGCACAGATAAATCGTAAAACCTACCAGGTCGAACTCAACGGCTGCAGCCACAACCTCACCGCGCGTGAGATGAAGCTGCTGGAGCAGTTCTTCCTCTACCCCGACGAAGTCCTCTCCCGCGATCGCCTGCTGAACAGTGCCTGGGGGATCGAGTACCTCGGCACGACCCGCACGCTCGACCAGCACATTGTCCAGCTGCGCAAAAAAATTGAAATTGATCCGGCGGCGCCGCAGGTGATCGTGACCGTGCACGGCATCGGTTATCGTCATGCCAGGGCTGCCGCACATCAACCTTGACCACCGGTAATCTCTTAAATGCTATAATGAGCCTGAGCGAGCTTGGTGCCAGCGTAAGAGTCGTCTCAAACAGTACGGTTGATGGAGGTTATTGTGTTCGGTCATTGGCTTCCGGTCACCATTGCATACCTCTTCACCTTCGGCATGCTTTGCCTTGGCCTGTTGACGGCATCGGGCAAGCCGCTGTGGATCACGCTGCTCTTCTTCACGATCTGGGATGCTTTATGGCTGATCAAGGAAGTACCCGATCGCAACGCCCAGGAAGTTCTGGATTCCTCAACCAGGGCACGAACCTACATGTCATATTTTATCGCCGTTTATGGCGCCGGCATGCTCTTTTTCCTGTTTCGCATCGACCACGCTGAACAGCTCAAGCTGATCGGCCTGATCGGAGAAACCGGGATGCCACTGTGGCTGCCGCTGCTGCCGCTTGCGATCTGCACCGTTGCGATCCTCTTCTTCCCCATCCAACTCTCCTGCACGCCGAAGTCCACCTCGAATGATTTAAGCAAACAAAAACCCTCGAGCGCCAATATCGCCGTTATGGCCATCAACGCCTGGACTCAGAAGGTCGCAACCTTTACCTTCATCTACATCGTTCTGGTGTTAAGTTCTGCCATTGCCGCGAGCTGAATTTGCCCCAGCCCGTTGCAATCGCAGGCCTGGATATTTTTTCGGTTCTATAACCCAAAAGCAGGTTAGCCACGAAGACACCAAGAACACCAAGGAAAATCATAAGCATTAACGCGGAGTCGGAGAGATGCAGAGAAGATCAAGAGCCAAAAAGAGAATCATA